>QYQI01000133.1 GCA_007280825.1 Ignavibacteriales bacterium
GAAAAGAAAAATACTTAATTCATAAATTCCATAAATAAAAAATAAAACGAAAATAAAGTTAGCAGCTTCCACTAAAAAACCAATTCTCAGTTTTATTTTTCTAATGAATGAGGAAATGTAAAATGATATCGCAGTAAGAAAAAGGATTACGAGAAGTTCGCTTTCTTTCGATTGAGGGTAAAGATAATTGTTGCTTAGAATATCCTGGATAATATTTGCATGGAATTCAACACCATTAATTTGATTATCACCTTTTCTTTCACCTTTCGCAAATGCTGATGCCATAACATCTTTATCTTCCGGCATAGTTGAACCGATGATAGCAATTTTATCTTTGAACTTATTTCGATAAACAGAATCAGACATCATCTCATCCCATGAGTTTATATCAGTATCAAAATCGATCTCATCTTTAGTCTTAAACTCTTTATCATCAAGTACATCCATAAGTTTAATATGTGGGAATGTTCGGCTTGACCCATAAATATTAATGAGTACACTTGTCTGGTCAAACTTGGGTATTTTTTTATTACCTAAGATGAAAAAATTATTATCAATTTTAGCAGTGTCTGTACCTTTCAATCCTAAATACTTATTGACTAATGCAAAACCAAAACTTGGAATCTTTTTTCTAGTAATTGCTGTTTTTCTAAAAGGCATGTACCTACGATAAACTCCATCAAAGTCGGGAGACATTTGTACAATTCCTAAAGAACTATCTGCATCATAGAAAATGTTTTCGTAGTTATAACTAATTTTATTGTAATTAGAGTCTGTATAATTAGAAAGCAAATATTTCGAATCTTCAATTTGTTTTTCTATTACTTCATCAATTTTACCGGCAACAACAACTTTGCCGGATTTTTTTATCGCTTGCATCAACAAAGTATCATTCATTACAGAATATCTATCTGCATCCGACATTATAAGATCAACTCCAATTGCTTTAGCACCAGCTTTAGTAAGATTCTCAATTGCCTTCGCATAAATTGATCGAGGTAAAGGTGCTTTATTATTGGGAGGTGGAATTTGATTGTAGGTTTCTTGTGTAATTTCTATGATGATAACTTTTGAAGAATCTTTTATTTCTATAGGTCCTCTCTTTGAAAAACGCGTATCAATTAATTTCAGTTCAAGTTCTTTTAGAGGAGCGAAAGTAAAGATATAATTCTGAGTAAGAATAATAGTGAAAAGAGCAGCACCAATTACAACTGAAATCTTTTTGAAAAAATCTTTCTTTTTACCTGCACCGCTCTTCATATAAAAATTTTCATGTTAAATAGCGAGCCGTGTAACTAATCCGATAATAGAATTTGTTGAAGCACCCGGGATCCTAAACAATCTTGCTTGGAACATAAGATTTAGATTTGCAAGCACATTGTAATCGGCTGTGAACTCGAGAGTTTGACGCTTAAAATCTCCAAAGCTTGGGCACAATGTTGCAATCAATTGCAGTTTATTTTCAAGCATCAAATACTTTCCACCGAAAGAAAAAGATATATATTTAAATGGTACCCCCTGAATCTCGCTTGAGCTGAAAACAATTCCGAATAAAGAAGATAATTGCTGGTTCCAAAAACTATTTAGTGTTAATGAACCCGAACTAAAATTAGCATTCATCTTTGCCAGAGTATTGTCTTTTCTATCTGATGTAGTAAAAGATAGTGAACTGTTATGACGAATGCCTGCTGTGAAATCATAAGATAGTTGTACGAGAACTCTATTAGTATTGTCATTCACTGCAAATGGAGATGTTTGAGCATTTGTAACATTCAATCCGTTGTTATTATCATAATTATTGTACCCGATTGTAATATTAGGGAAATCAACTCTTGGGAAAATCGATACAGATGCGCTAATAGTTTGATATGTTGTTGTAGCTACCTTTGTGTTTTGAAGATTATCTTTTAAACTTTCATAACCAAATGAAACAAACAATTTATTGTCTAACATTCTGATACGATCTACTATATTTATTCCTTTTACATCGGTTCTTATAAATGTTTGACCAAACGATTGGTAATCATTTCCTCTATAGACATACGATGCCCGCAAATTATTATTTAGATAATTCAATGATAAAGCTGTTTCGGAAGCTAACGATGAAAACTCTTGGGGATTCCAAGGACCTAGATATTGATTTACAGTTATAAAACTTCCAACAATATTACGAATTTTTTTGAAATCACTTGGGGACATACCAAGATTACTGTTCTTCCCAAAAATTGAATCAATTTGTGCATCGGTTATGGTTCCGGTAGAAATATCTTTGTTTTGAACACTGATGGCTGCTTGAGATGTAAGCAAAATATTTTGGTCATCGAAGGCAAATTTTATATCTGTGCCAATAACAATATTTTCTTGTGGCCTCGCACCATAATTGATGGAACCGACTTCATCCTTTGCGTGTAAGTAACTAAAACCAAGTTGAAAATTTTCACCGCTTCCAAATGAAGGTCTAACTACTAACAGTTGTCGTTTATAAGTTCCAAGATCAACCTTCCCGTAAATATTTTTTACTTTATCAATTAGTATTATATCGCTGCCTAGCGGAACAGAACCTACGGGATATGTTTGAAGTAAATTACCTTCCACTCCACGTGTAGTTTCGCCAAATGCGGTTTGTACATTTATGAATCCTAAATTTAATGCGCCGCTAAATCCGCGAATCCTTTGACCATCCATAATTAAATTAGGGAAGATGGGATATGAATCACCTGCTTTTAAGTCTAACCAGTCTCCAGCTTGAAATGCTGCGGTATATCTGTTATATGGTTGTAAATTATTTTTTTCTTCAGAAGTCAAATACGCAAAAGCATTAAATCTAAAGTCATTGTAAGTAGTATTAAACTCGCCGGAAATATTATTATACCAGGTAGAGGTTGAATTATAACTTTCATTCCTGGATTCACCTTTAAGGTTTCCGTAGTATTTCCATTTTGAACTTACAGTCATAGCTACTTCGGCGGAAACAGTCTGAAAACTTCTTGATAAAGTATGATACAACTTCCCTTCTTTATCATAAACCTCCACCGTTAACAATTTAGCACCGTAACCGATTTTACCCGCAAGGTTTTCTCCGCTTAGAACAATCAAATCACCGGTTAAGAGTTCGTAAGAAGTTACATTCGTATCATTCAGAAAAATTTTTGTCTTGCTCACATCAATATTTTCGGGTGCTTTTATGAACGAAATTGAGATCAATAACTCGTCTCCGGATAACATTTCACCAGGATTGGGACTAAGAACTATTATTTCTTTTTCTTTCTCGGAGACTGTTGAAACTGAAATTTGAAGCGGAGATACTCCCTGAGAAACATCAAGCGGATAAGTTTGAGTTGAACCATTCCTTAAATTTATTATAAGATAATATTCTAGATAAGGAGGAATAACAACTTCAGCGGGAAGAGTTATTGAGGCAGTGTTTCCTGCAATCAACATTTCTGCCTTTTTGAATTCGTTCTCGCCAAAAGGTTTGTATGCAATATTCATGTTTGTAATATTTTCAGAGCTGAATAATTCTGCGGATATTTCCAAAGGTAATTTTTCTTTTGCATCACCGATTTTCACAGAAGATACAATATTGCTGATTTGTCCAAACACTTGATTAGCTGTAAAAAGTTGAAGGAATATGATAATGGAGAAAAATCTGTTTTTAATAAAATCTTTTTTCTTCATAATCTTTATCTCCCAAAGAGATCGATTTCCGAAAATATTTTTTTACACAATAATAATTAAATTATCTGTTGCCGGATGAATAATATTCTATTTCTATATCGCCTTGAGGTGTTTTAATTTTAACTTTTTTTGTTGTCAGTTGTTTGGTCGTAGAATTTTTATTCTTGTCTTCCTCTGTAGCGGAGTTAAGATTAACATTCCCTAATAGATCAATTTTTGCTGTATTACCGCCGGTAACCGTTCCGCTTCCTTTATTTCCTCTTGTGGATTGAAATTCAACCGAACCTTTTTCCAAGGAGATTGTTGTGGAACTGTCTGAACCAACTTCAATAAAGCCAAGGGTACCTCTAATTGATGCAACCGCAGTGGGTGTTGTAAATTTGAATTCTGCATTTTCCTGTTTGTTGACTTCAAAACCAATTAGACCTTTATCAATGTAGGTGTTTTTATCTAATTGTTTGTCGTTCCGTTTACCGTAAATATTGAGAACAGCATTTTCCCTGACACGTAAAAGTCCTGAACCATCCGTAAATAATACAAGCGCTAAAGACTTCGACCCCGTTTTCACTTGTCCTTGATCAAATAAAGGATCTCCGGTTTTTGCAACTTCCCAATCTGATTGACCGGCTTTTTTGTATGTTACATCTTTCACGATTTTCTTTACCAATGCAACCGGGGTGTCACCAGTAGGTGGTAAATTTTCATCGGATGTAAAACCAATGAACCAGGGCATTAATAGAACTAGTAATAAACTTTTCGCTCTCATAATTTTTGTTTCCTAATTTTATTTAGCTGTAAATATTGCCGAGATTACTAAATCAGGTTGACTTTCCAACAATGATAAGATTGTCATAAAATCCCTTAGCAGTATTGGCTGATTATTTTCATCAAAAAATTGCAACTGTTCGAGTGTAATCTGTCCTGTTGATACTTTATCAATAAAACCACTGTTGACGTTTAATTTTGAAAGAAAAGTTGCTAATCTTAACATTTCGGCACTAACATTTCTTGTTGCATCTGAACTTGAACCAATGATTTTCAATTCCCTTGGTTCACTTACTAATTCTGTTTCTCTTCCAGACTGCGAAACGATTGCAGAAACTATTACTGCTATTCTTTGGCCTTCTAATAATTCTCTTCGTTTGTATTGAGCCAAGTTAATGCTAAGAAGGTTTCCTACGTCCGCATCAACAACCGGGTCGCTTGATTGTAGTGCTTCTAGTAGACTTTGATTCTCACTTCTGATGCATGCTTTAACTTTATATCTCAATACTCCTTGTACATCCGACCAGCTAATTTGAGCATTACCAACTGTAACTTCGAATGGAACGTCTTTAGGCAGAAATAAAGAAGGTGCCGTTGGGTTGAGGAATAATATTTCATTATTAGAATTTGAATTATCGGCCAAGAAATTGCCACGATCATCTAACATTCTAAGAACAATACGCAACACACCCGTTGGTTTGCCCCGTGTTACTAAATCAGTACCAAGATCCTTATCTCCATTCACCTGATCAATTTTGATATCTGCAGAACCCAATTCATCATTAAAGAAACTCCTTGGAGTAAATGAAAATGTTTTAAATGTCAGCAACTGCTTATAACTCGAACTCAAAGATTGCTTCCAATCCACTCTTCCTTCGATAATTATTTTGGAGCGGTTTGTGGTTATGGTAACGTGAAAAATTCTCGGTTGACCGCTGACGTTATTTGTAATAAGAAAAGCTCCTGGATCCAATGAAGATAAGTCCTGAAGTATTTCAAAACTAATGTTCTGAGTCTGGGCACTCAAAGAAAGTGAGGCTATTAAAATAATAATTACTGTTAAAAATGAAATATTTCTTCTCATAATATTAACTCCACTTGAATTCTTATGAAGAAAGGACATATTTACATTTACTCTGTAAATAAAGTAATTATTTATTCTTTCTAACTCAAGAAATGATTTACATGAGAATAGAATTGTAAGTTTGATCTAAATTAATATTCTCTTTCAGGAATCTCTGAAATATTAATTTACTTTTTCACCCTTATCAGTGTTGATAAATCCAAACTGTGGGGTTGGCTGATTATCAATCTTAATCTCACCAAAGCGCGATTCAAACTTGTCAATGTTATCCTTCAAAGCACGCATTAACATCTTTGCATGCTGCGGAGTAGTAATTATACGAGAAAGCACTCTTGCTTTAGGAACACCGGGTACAACACGAGTAAAATCAATAACAAACTCCGCCGGCGAATGTGTAATGATTGCAAGATTGGAATAAATTCCTTCGGCTTCTTTTTCACCGAGTTCAATGTTTATCTGCTGTGCATTTTGATCATTGTTCTGATTCATCTTTTCACCTTGATTAATCATAAAAAACGAGGCTATCTCAAAAGTAATTTCCTGCCAATTTGATAAGCCTCGCTGAAATAAAATAAATTACAAAATAATTATTTAACCTCATCTGCCTTTTTGAAAGCTGCTTTAGATTTTTCTGCTTCACCGAGATTTGCATATACTTGCCCTAAACTAATCCAAACTCTTGAATCGTTGGGTTTTTTTGATAAATATTTTTCCAAAAGAGGCGCGGCTAATTTAAATTTTTCCTGGAATGATTTATCATTATTCTCTTTCTTCAAAGCTTCATCCCTAAGATCATTTCCCCAATTTATATACGTTGCAGCAAGATTATAGCATGCATCAACATTATTCTCATCCGCTTTTACAACTTGTTCTAATTGAGAAGCGGCTTCTGTGTATTTATGTCCTTTAAGTAATACCACACCATATGCATATCTTAATTCTTTATTTGTCGGATTTTTTTCAACAAGTTCTTTGAAAGATGATTCAGCTACATCAATTTTATCTGCAGAATAATATGCATTACCTAATTGCAGCAGAATATCGGCATCGGTCGGGAATTTTACTCTGCCGGTTTCTAAAACTGATATTGCTTTATTATACCATTCGAAAGCTTTAACACTATCTGTTTTGTTTTTAGATTTTCTATAACCGTCCATTAAATCTGCGCCTTTACTTAAATATAGCGCCCCTAATCTTGAAAATGAGTATGCAGGTTTACCAATCTTGGTCAATTTTTCTAAGATCGGGACTGCTTCTTCTTTTTTACCCATATTTAGATAAGCTGCAGCAATGTTTTCATATCCAATTGTCGAATCAGGTTCGCACATAATCGTATATTGAAATTGTTCAACAGCTTTTTCAAACAACATGTTCATACTGTCTGGCTTTGTAGTCTTAACAGCAGAATTAAAGAATGATACTCCTTTATTAAAGCTGTTTGCCCATGAATATTTTTTAAATTCTTTTATGTCAACTTCAAATTTTTTGCTGACTGCAAGAGATTTATCGAAAGCTTCCATCATTTTGGGAATGTCTCCTTCTTCAGAATAAAGTTTTCCAAGCATACTCCATCCCTCATCACTTGCAGGATTCTTAGCAACTTCTTTCAACAAAATTTCTTTAGCTTTATCATATTGTTTTTGTTTAATGTATAACTTAGCGCCTTCTAATTCCGCCGAACCGCATTCAAAAGCTGTTATACCTAAGACCATTGTCAAAATGCTCAAATAAATAAATGCTTTTTTCATTGATGCTCCTGTTAATAAAAAATAAATTCGTAATTAATTTGAACAAAAATAACCAATTTAGGATTGCCAAGTCAAGGTTAAATTAGTTCATTTATTCGCAGAATCAATCACAAGAATATTGATTTTAAATGAATAATAATAAACAACAGATAGATTAATTGATTTTCGGAACGCAAAAGAATAATTTTGAAATAAAGGAATCAACATGAAGACAGAAGAGATCATCCGCAACGTTCCAAAAGTATTACTGCACGATCACCTCGATGGCGGTCTTCGATCACAAACCATAATAGAACTTGCCAAAGATTTGAAATACACAAAACTGCCCACTTCAGATCCGGGTGAACTTTCCGAATGGTTCTTCCGTGGTGCAAATAAAGGAAATCTTGTAGAATATCTTCAAGGATTTGAACATACATGCGCAGTCATGCAAACCAAAGATGCCCTCGAGCGCATTGCTTACGAGATGATGGAAGACATGAAGAAGGATGGTGTCTGTTATGTTGAAACACGATTTGCACCTGTTTTCCATACGGGGAAGGGACTTTACTACGAAGACATAATTAATGCTGTTCTTCAAGGATTGGAAAAAGGGAAAAAAGATTTTGGTGTTGGTTATGGTTTGATTCTTTGCGGCATGCGTAATATGAAAAATACTTTAGAGATTGCTGAGCTAGCAGTCAATTTTAGAAGACAGGGTGTTGTAGGATTTGATCTTGCAGGTGAAGAAGGCGGTTATCCTCCCAAGAAACATATTGATGCATTTCAATTTATCAAGCGGGAAAATTTTAATATTACCATCCATGCCGGAGAAGCTTTCGGTATAGAATCTATTTGGCAGGCAATTCAGATTTGCGGGGCACACCGCATCGGTCATGCAACCCGTTTAATTGAAGATATGCACTTCGATAAAGACGGTAATATTGTTTCACTAGGTGATCTTGCTCAGTATATTTTAGATACCCGCCTTCCTCTTGAAATTAATCTATTAAGTAATGTTCATACCGGTGCAATAGATAAAATGGAAAATCATCCTTTCATAAAACTTTACAAAGAAAAGTACAGAGTCTTTCTTAACACAGACGACCGATTGATGAGCGATACTACACTTACAAAAGAATATTTGATCGCAACGGATATGTTTGGTTTAAGATTGGATGATATAGAAAAATTAAATATCAATGCAATGAAATCTTCCTTCATTCCATACAAAGAAAGATTACCATACATTTATAATATTATCAAACCCGGTTTCCAAAAGATGCGGGAAAAACTTCTTTCACTAAAAGTATAATTCGTTTATGGCAAAACCACTTTTTAAAAATTATTCGTATCAATTTGATAAGAACGAGAAAAAAATCCTTCTTCAATTCTGTAAAAC
>QYQI01000083.1 GCA_007280825.1 Ignavibacteriales bacterium
ATAATTTCTACATTTTTAGGTGCACATACTTATCCTCCCGAATATAAGAACGATCATAAACAATATTTAGATCTTATCATTAAAGAACTGCTTCCGTACATCATAAAAAATAAACTTGCGGATTCTGTTGATGCATTTTGTGAGAAATCGGCATTCTCTTCCGAAGAGGTAGACAAGATATTTTCCAAAGCAAAAAAACTTGGTTACAAATTACGTCTTCATACAGAACAGTTTAATAATATAGGCGGTTTAGAAGTTGCATTGAAACACAAAGCCCTTTCTGTTGATCATCTTGAAGTCATAAACGAAGATGATATTCCTAAATTAGCAAAGAGCGAAACAGTTTCAGTTCTATTGCCAGGTGTATCATTTTTTTTAGATTATGATTATGCACCCGCAAGAAAGTTGATCGGACAGAATGCAATTGTTGCTTTGGCAACAGATTATAATCCTGGCTCATCACATATTCTCAATCTTCATTTTATTATGCAGCTTGCCGCACTTAAAATGAAAATGAGTACGGAAGAAATTATTTCTGCTGTTACCATAAATGCGTCTGCAGCGCTCGGATTAAATGATACGTCGGGAAGCATTGAGATCGGTAAGCAGGCGGATTTTGCAGTTTTCGATACTAAAGATTATCAAGAAATAATTTATAACATTGGAATCAATTTGAATAAATACACAATTAAAAAAGGTCAAATCATTTTTCAGAGAGCGGATACTTTATGAAAATTATTGAGTGCGTCCCGAATTTCAGTGAAGGGAAAAATCAAAAAACATTTGAAGCTATAAAAGAAGCTGTAGCTAAAACTAAAGATGTAAAATTATTAAGTCTTGAACCGGATGGAGATTATAATCGTGTTGTTGTAACATTAGCAGGAAATGAAGAAGGAATATTAAACGGAACATTAAATGCTTGCAGAACTGCTGCATCATTGATTGATATGCGCACACACAAAGGAGAACATCCGCGTCTCGGTGCAATTGATGTTGTTCCATTTGTTCCGGTTGCAAATGTAACTACGGAAGAATGCGTTAAGATTTCGGAAGAGTTTGCAAAAATTATTTCTCAAGATTTAAAAGTTCCGGTTTATCTTTATGAAAATGCCGCCCGTAAAGCAGACAGAAAAAGTTTATCAAGTATACGCCAGGGTGAGTACGAAGGTCTTGAAGAAAAATTGAAAGACAAAAATTGGCTTCCCGATTATGGCGAACCAGTTTTTAATCCTAAACTTGGTGCAATAGTTACCGGTTCTCGTTTCTTCTTAATTGCATACAATGTGAACATGAAATCTAATGAAGTTAAATACTCAAAAGAGATTGGCGAGATTTTAAGAGAAAGTGGTTACGCTAAACGAGATGAGAATGGGAATGTTATAAAAGTTGATGGAAAGTCAATAAAAGTCCCCGGGCGATTGAAAGAAGTAAAAGGAATGGGAGTTGCGCTGGAAAAATATAACATATCTCAAGTCTCAATGAACTTAAACAACTATAACGTTACCCCAATATATATTGCATTCGAAGAAGTTAGAAAAGAAGCTACACGACTCGGTGTTGAAGTTAATGGAAGTGAGATTGTCGGATTGGTTCCGCTTGAGGCAATGCTGCAAGCCGGCAGATTCTATTCCGGTGGAAAAGAAAAAAACGAAAAAAGTTTAGTGAATATTGCTATCGAAAAATTAGGATTAAGCGCGCTTCATCAATTCAAACCGGAAGAAAAAATAATAGAATACATGATTTAACCTCCCCCTGTGTCCCCCTCCTTGTACTAAGGAGGGGGAATAAAAGGGGGTGGTTCAAAAAAAAGGATATTAAATGAATCTCTCAAAAACTTTACAAGAATATTTCAACGAACTCTCGTCTAGTTCACCAACACCCGGTGGAGGAAACGTAGCGGCATTATGCGGAGCTCTTTCTTCAAGTTTAGGAATAATGGTCTGCAATCTTACGATCGGGAAAAAGAAATATGCTGATGTAGAAATTGAAATGATCAGATTAAAAGAGAAATTGGAAAACATACAGAAAAAATTTATTGAACTCGGACAAAAAGATAATGCTTCATTCGATAAAGTAATGGATGCATTCAAACTTCCCAAAGAAACTGAACAAGAAAAAAATATACGCTCTAAAGCAATTGAAGAAGCAACTATCGGCGCAACTTCAGCTCCGATGGAAGTAATTCAATCATCAAAAGCTCTTCTTCCGATTTTAGAAGTTATAATTGATAAAGGAAATAGAAATTCAATTTCTGATGCCGGAGTTGCTGTTGCATTAGTAAGAACTGCCGCAAACGGTGCATACTTAAATGTGTTGATTAACTGCTCTTCATTAAATAACCAAACTATAGCCGGAGAATTGAAAAAGACAGCAGACATTTTAATAGAAGAAGTAATTCGAACATGCGATAGATTATTCGAACAAGTCGTGAAAGCAGTTCAGACGAAATGAGTGTCTTAGTTCCTAAGTCCCTAAGTCCCTTAGTACCTGAGCAAATTAAAAATTGCTTACTCAGGCACTTAGGCACTCAGGCACTCAGAAGCTTTCAAACTCTTGCATCAATTATTATTCTCCTACAAACAATTACTCCAGCACAAAATATTTCATTAGGCATCGACGTTCTTCAAAAAAATAATTTTTCTCTACTCACAGGAAAGCGTGTCGGATTAATTACAAACCATACCGGAGTTAATAGTAAATTAGAATCAACTCTCGATCTTTTCAAACGAGCAGATAATTTTAAACTCACTGCAGTATTTTCTCCCGAACATGGATTAAAAGGATTAGTTGCTTCCGGACAATCATTCGAAAGCTATACAGATACATTAACCAGAATAAAATATTTTGCACTCTACGGCAAGACTGCCAAACCTACAAAGGAAATGTTAGAAGGAATTGATGCTCTCGTTTATGATATCCAAGATATCGGCGTTCGTTCGTACACATACATTTCTACACTGGGACTTGCAATGGAAGCGGCGGCAGAAAATAAAATTCAATTCATAGTTTTAGATCGTCCTAATCCCTTAGGAGGTTTACGCATTGAAGGAAATATTGTTGAAGATGATTTCAGATCCTTCGTTAGCAATTATGCAATTCCTTATGTGTACGGATTAACATGCGGAGAACTGGCAAATCTTATCAACACAAAAGCCGCTCTTGGTAATAAAATTAAGTGCAAGCTCAAAGTTGTGAAGATGGAAGATTGGAATCGGAACATGCTTTTTAAGGATACGGGATTGATCTGGGTTCCGACATCTCCTAACGTTCCTTATATGGAAACTCCTTCTTATCTTGTTGCAAGCGGAGTGTTAGGTGAACTTGTCGTTTTCGGAATTGGAATTACTTACACTCTTCCCTTTCAAACATTTGCGGCTGAATGGATTGATGCCGACACTATTGCTGTTAAAATGAACGCTCTTGATTTACCCGGAGTTTTATTCCGCCCGATTTCTTATAAAGTTCTTTACGGTGATTGGAAAGATCAAATACTTAACGGCGTGCAGATACACATAACCGATTTTGAAAAAGTGAATTTGCTTGAACTACAATTTTATTTTCTGCAGGTCTACCATCAACTTTACCCCGATACAAACCCGTTTACTCTTGCAACTACCAACCGTATGAAGATGTTTGACCTTGTAATGGGAACCGACAGAGTGAGATTAAAATTCTCGAAGAGATTTAGAGTTGATGATATAAAAAAAATTCTGCATAAAGATATTGACTGGTTCAGAAAACTTTCCAGGAGATACTATTTATACAATTGAAATAATTAGTGGCGGTCATAAAAAAAAACCGCCACTATTTGTTGACGGTTATTTTACATCCTTTATCATTTCTTTTACTTTTGCGTCTGTTAATACCATTTGATGGTGAGTTTTAGCATGCAATTTAACTACTGAAACAATTTCTTTTTCATCCTTGCTTTGAATGCAAAAGCCGCATGCCGGATCACACTTTACTTCTTTGACGCTTCCCATTTCCTTCTTTTCCATCTTTTTTGCTTCACCCTTTTTAGCATCTTGTGCTATGGATGGTGTAACAAAAACAAGAGCTAACAACAATGTGAAGACTAGAACAAATCTATTTTTGTACATCTGAAACCTCCTAAAATGGTTTTATGTTATTGTTTGTTAAAACTAACAGAAAATTGCGGACGTATAAGAACAATAATCTTATCATGTTTAGTTCAATTTCAAGGTTATGATTTTTTGCATTCAAGAAGAGGTTTCTGATGACAGAAAATGTTTATTACTCTCTACGACCTCACCCCAACCCCTCTCCTTGTTAAGGAGAGGGAGACAGGGTGAGGTAATTTATTTTTTCTGATTTGTAATATCCGTGTATTCAGTATTCGCCAAAGCAGAAATAGCACTCGTATTTTTACTACCGCCGAATAGGTAAAGTTTTTCTCCGATTATTTGAACACCTGTATACTGTCTGCTAATCATGTTCGAATCGAATTTTGAGACTGTTTTTGTTTGAGTATCGTAAACTGCTAATAAATCTGTATCCAGAAATGAACCTACTAACCAAATTTTCCGTCCATCTGAAACTGCGGAAGAATTTGCTGAAATTTCAAAAGGAAGATTTTCTAATTGTGTCCAGGTAGATTCTTCGAAATTGTAAGCATAAACATCGTCGTAATTTCTTTTGCCGTTATTTCCTCCGAAGGTATAAAGAACCCCGTCAATTATTTTACCGCTTGTTTGTTTTCGTTCAGGCAAATCAGGCAGTCTTTTCCAAGTATCGTTTGCGGTATCGTATTCATAAAAATCATCTGAATATCCATACAGATTTTGTCCGCCGAAAATGTAAATCTTATTATTCCAAACAGCAGATCCCGCGTTTTTTACAGGATTAGGATTTTCCGCGCACAGAGAAATGAGGTTTGTATTTAGATCTAGCACTTCCACCCTTTTTGAAAGTGTGTTAAATGACGAAGTTTGATATTCACCATTCATAATATAAATTTTGTTACCGGACTCAATATATTCCGCATTGCAATATCTTCTAAGTGTAGAAGTTTTTGCAATAATCGTCCATTTGTTATTCTCAGCGTCATATCTCTCAATGTTATCCGAATAGTAAGGAGAAAATGCTATACCGCCGCAGACAGCATAAAGATATTTTCCATCTGTTGTATTTCCAAAGCCCAAACGTTTTTCATTCATATCTGCTAATGTTTTGAATATAATATTTTCTTGAGCGATTAGAATGTTGGCAAGGATGAAGACTAAGATGATAAGAGATTTAATAATTCTTTTCATTTTTCCTCCTAATAAATTGTTTATGATATTAAAACTGATTCTACTTAGTTATTATGTTATTATAATTTTAATTGTCAACAGATTTATTAATCACCTGATCTACACTATAGAATAACATCAATATTCCAGTAATTACAACTCATTTCAGAGGCTCTAGCAAAAGGTGAAGAGGAAATTTTATTTTTGAAAATCTATATTCACTCCGCCGACAGGCCAGCGTGCGCGGAGATTTAATGTATCCGGGTAAAACTTAAATTCTTCGGAAAGCTTCAAGGGAAAGATAGTGCCAAAATCATATTTGCCGTTCTTGTTCTTATCCTTAAAGCTCCACGCCAAATACTTTCCCGGTATAACTTTTTTGAAATCAAAATTTTTCTTTGAATCAATTTTTTGTTTGTAAGTTCTCTTCACTGCTTCAGCAGATTCAATCACAACTAAAGTTTGAGTCGTATCGTTCACAGCAACCGTACCGCTAACTCCGCTGAAATCAAGTTCGTTAGATGTAGAAAATTTATTCTGAAATACTGAATCAATTTTATTTCCGGAGAGATCGGAATAATTTTTCAGATCGAGCTTTAAGGTGTAATCCGTACTCTGCTTTAATTTTTCAGACAAACGAA
This sequence comes from Ignavibacteriales bacterium, assembly GCA_007280825.1. Classification (GTDB taxonomy): domain Bacteria; phylum Bacteroidota; class Ignavibacteria; order Ignavibacteriales; family Melioribacteraceae; genus Fen-1258. The sequence goes on from QYQI01000083.1 coordinate 5,894, forward strand.
TTAAGAAAGAAGCATCATCAGCTCGTTCAACTTCAAGCGGAATCTTTTTCCCTTTCGCATCTAGAATTGTTAATCTCTCTTTAATTGTCGAAAGCTCAACAGCATCATTAAAGTTGAGCATTAATACCGGTTCTTCGAAATCAACTTTTTCACTGGGAAGTAATCCGGCAGATTTAATTATTCTCAATGCAAGTGTGTCGCGGTCGTTCTTGATCACAAAAGAATTTTTTTCTTCGGAAGATAAATTGTTTTTCATATCGGGAATATTCTTAGAGATCAGAACCCAACCTTCTTTCTTTTCAAGTGAATCTGTAAACGCAGCATAAAACTGATTTGATCTTCCCTCACCTTTGAAAAAATATTTCGGAATTATTTTTTTGTTCGAGGTAGAATCATAAAAAATAAAATTATCACCGAAGATTTTAGTGCTGTCTACCGATTTACTAAATTCGATCAGCAGATGATTCCGGTCTTTCATAATAACATTCGAGATCTTAGGTGCAACCGAATCTTCCATCGTTAGGAAGAAATCAACGTTATCATATTCAACCGTCTTATCAATCAATTCAATTTTTCTATTCTGCACACCAAATCCATCTTCATTTTTTTGATAGAGCAGATCGCGGAATTTATCTCTGATTGCAAAAACGGAATAATCACCATCTCTAAGACCGAGCAAAGAATAATTTCCGTTCTTCCCGGCTTGAGAAACATAATCCGGTTTTTGTTTTGTTGGATCTGCTTCTTTGCCATTCGTTTGATAAGCAAAGATCATTACACCATCAGGCGATGAATCATAAATTTTCCCTTTGATCTTCCCTTTATCAATTTTATTTCCGGTAGAGAAAGCAAACGTTAAAGATTCAGCCATCTTGTTGCCGTTGTTCATGTCCTTCACATCGGTACCGATACTTACAGTGTAAGTTGTATTTGCTTTAAGAGAATCGTTGAAATAAACTGTTAGAGTTTTTCCGCTCCAATCATACTTAAGAGGTTTCAGTAAAGCCGGAGAAATAAAAATTGCATCTTGAACAGAACGTTTGTCAACATATTTGCTGAAAGAAATTTCAGAATAATTTTCGTGATAATTTACAGTTCCGTTCTCCGGATAGACTTCAATGATCTTCGGAGGAATAGTATCAACTTCCCCGCCGCCTGGCGGAAGCTGGTTTGCACATCTTGCAAAAATAATTAGAGATGCAACAGCAAGAATTTTCATTATTGATTTTGAGTTTTTCGCCATTGTCTATACTTCATTACATTTTTTTCGTGTTCATCGGCGGAATGAGAAAATGAATGTCCACCGCTTCCGTTAGCTACAAAAAATAAATAATTATGTTTTTCGGGATAGAGCGCCGCCATAATTGCGTCTTTACCGGGATTGTTAATTGGTGCTGGCGGAAGTCCGGTATATTTATACGTGTTGAATTTAGAATCAATTAACAAATCTTTCTTAAGAATTTTATTTTTATGTGTATCACGAATTAGATATTGAATTGTAGGATCAGCTTGAAGTGCCATTCCGATTTTTAATCTGTTGTGATAAACACCAGATATTGTTTTAAACTCAGAAACTAAATTCGATTCGCCGTCAATTATCGAAGCAAGCGTTAAGATTTGATGCTTCGTCATTTTTAGTTCAGCCATTCGTTTTTCAATTTCCGGAGTAAATATTTTATCCATCTGCAGTTTTAACTTCCGCAATAATTCTTCTGCAGTACTGTTGGGATAAAAATAATAAGTTTCGGGCAACAGATATCCTTCCAAACTTTTTGTATTCAAATCAAGTGAACTTATAAATGATCTACTCGTACTCAAACCGATTACGTGTGAAGAATCAATATTTAATTTTTCTCTAAGGATCTGTGCAATCTCGCTTTGCCAAATTCCTTCCGGTAAAGTTACAGAAACTTGTTCTGCGGGAGAACCATTTACCAAAAGTCCAATAAGTTTTACATAGCTCAATCCGTTTGGAATATCATATCTCCCCGCTTTCACTTTTTTCTCAACTCCGTAAACGAAAGAGATGATCTTCATCTTCAATTTACTTGGAATGATCTTGTGCTCGTACAAACTATCAATCACATTCGTTAATGATTCACCACGCTTGATATCAATCCGGTAAGGTGATTCGTGTTTATAATAATTCGGAGAAAAAAAAGTAAAAAGAAGAACGGCAAGAACAAATACAAAGAAAAGCGCAACAACATAAAATTGAGTGCGTGATAAAAACCGTTTTGCAGATATTTTCTGTTTAGTCATTCAGTTTCTTTGATTAGAACAATTCCAATATATAGATTTTTTTTCTTATGCGGTGCGTGAATTTATACGGCTTGAATCAGCTACTAATAAATGAGTAATCGCTTAAACAAGGATAAGCATTAAAATCATACCCGTACTTAATTCCGGCTTGATGGAGTTTCAAACCGCGGTAAGCTATCATTGCGGCATTATCACCGCAGAATTCAAGAGAAGGAATAACCAGATTCTTTTTATACTTCAAAGCTAACTTTTGGAATTCGTCATGAAGCATTTTATTAGCCGCTACACCGCCAACAAGCGAAATTGAGCTCACATTGAATTTATTCAACGCTTTTTCAGTATTATTTAATAGTGCTCTTACAGCAGAGTATTGAAAAGAAGCCGCTATCAAAGGAATATCTGCAGCCGGAATCTTGGAAGCATCACCATATTTTTTTTGAATGAATCGCAATACTGAAGTTTTTAATCCACTGAAAGAAAAATCATATTCATTTTTGCATCGTGCAATTGGGAAATCGGCAAAATCTGTTTTTTGTCTTTCTGCGATTTCTTGAATCTTAGGTCCGCCTGGATAACCAAGTCCCAGCAATTTTGAAACTTTATCAAACGCTTCACCGGCGGCATCATCAATTGTAGAACCAAGTTTATTTATCTGCGTGTCGCTTTCCACAAGAAGAAGTAATGTATGTCCTCCGGAAACAACAAGACATAAATATGGAAATGCAGGTTTGTCTTTCATTAAAAATCCGGAAAAGATATGTCCTTCAATATGATTAACCGGAACGAATGGTTTTTGTAAAGAATAGGAAAGTCCTTTTGCAAAAGTTAAACCGACGAGAAGCGCACCGATCAAGCCCGGTCCTGCTGTTGCACAAACAAGATCAATTTGATTAAGTGAAATTCCGGATTCTTGTAGAGATTTTTTTACCAACGGTAATAAAATTTGGAGATGTGCCCTACTCGAAAGTTCAGGTACAACTCCGCCGTAAATATTATGGAAATCTTGAGATGAAATTAAATTTGATAAAAGTTTACCATCAGAAATTACCGCAACAGAAGTTTCATCGCACGAGCTTTCTATTCCTAAAACATTCATCATTTATCAGTTAAAAGAAAAAATACTTTTTGTTATATACCAAGCAAGCTGGGGATTTTCTTGCAATCTTCTGATCGAGTATTTGTACCAATGTTCGCCGAACGGAACATAGATCCGAATTTTATGTCCGTCAGCTTTGATCTTATCGCGCAGATATTCATTAATGCCGTACAGCATTTGGAATTCATATTTGTTCTTCGGAATATTTTTCTTCTTGATCAATTCGTAAGCGGCATTTACCAAATAATCATCGTGAGTGGCAATGCCGACATAATTTCCATCGTCAAACATTTTCTCAAGAGTTTTTAAGAAATTATCTCTTACCTGCTGGCGTTCTTTGAATGCGATCTCAGCCGGCTCAACATAAATACCTTTACAGATACGGTAATTTGTTCCGAGCTTATTTTGTTCTCTAACATCACTGTACGTTCGCTTTAAGTAAGATTGAACAACAACACCAACATTGGAATATTTTTTTTTCAATTTGCTGTGAAGTTCCAAAGTTGCATCTGTTGTTGATGAATCTTCCATATCAATACGGACAAAATTGTTATAACCTTTCGCCTTTTCTAATATTGCAGAGATCTGTTCAAAACAAAATTGTTTATCAATGATCAATCCCAATTGAGTTGGTTTAAGAGATAAGTTTGAATTGAGTTTGTGTTCATTGATAGTATCGAGGACCATCAAACATTCTTCCATTGCTTGTCCGGATTCTTTTTTTGTGTTTACAGATTCTCCGAGAACATCTATCGTGGCTAAAATACCTTTATCATTCAATCCTTTAACTACACGCACAGCGTCTTCTAATGTTTCACCAGCAATATACTTTTTAGCGAAGATATGGACTACTGATCTTGGTAATAATTTTACAAAACCTACAAGAGCATCATTAATTACTTTCACAAAGCACCTTATTTTGAAAAATGTGAGGGTAAAATTAGAGCAAGAGGAGTTATAAATCAAGGAGGGATGTTTTCAACTTTTTAATTCGATTAAACAATTGCAGCTTTTATCAATTCAATAACAAACTTGGTCCTGGTTTCCAGTTTATCGAATGTTGAATTATTATCAATTACAAAATGAGCCCGGTCAGTTTTCTTTTCATCGGGGATCTGAAAACTCATTCGCTTTTCAACATCAAGTCTGTTCATACTATTATTTTCAATCTTACGAGCAATTCTAATTTCTTCTTCAGCATAAATAAGAATTACGTAATCGAACAGTTTCTGAATCTTAGCTTCATAAACTAAAGCGGATTCAACAAATACTAAATTATGTTTTTCAAAAAGTTTTTTTGAAATCTCTTCGATCTTTTTGATTGTTTGAGGATGAATGATTGAACTAATCTTTTCAACTTTTTCTTTGTTGATGAAAACATTATCAGCAAGATATTTTGTGTTAATTCCTTTTTCTGTGAATGATTCCTTGCCGAATGATTTAATAATTTTCTTTTTTATTGATTCATCCTTCAGCATCAATTCTTTAGCAAGATCATCTGTTTTAATAACTGGAAATCCGAATGACTCAATTATTTTTGATACAGAAGATTTTCCGGAACCAATTCCACCGGTTATTGCAATTTTTAATTTCTTTTTCATATCACACTCAAAAAAATAAACCCGATATAAATCGGGTTTAGGTTATAATTTTATTTTGCGTAAGCTATTTTCCGAACTTCCCGAATTACTGTTACTTTAATTTGTCCCGGGTATTCCATATCCTCCTGAATTTTCTGCGCAATATCTGCTGCAAGACGATCTGAAAATACATCATCCACTTTATCGGGTTCAACGATAACACGCACTTCTCTTCCCGCTTGAATAGCATAAGTTTTTGCAACTCCTTCGAAAGATTTTGCAATAGCTTCCAGATTTTCCAATCGCTTAACGTAACTTTCAAGAGGTTCTCTTCTTGCACCCGGTCTTGCACCGCTTATTGCATCTGCTGCCTGGACTAAAGCTGCAATCGGATGTTCCATTTCAATATCTTCATGGTGACTTCCTACTGCATTTACAACTATAGGATGCTCATTGTATTTCTTTACCAAATCATAACCAAGTAAAGCATGCGGACCTTCAACATTTCTATCAATTGTTTTACCGACATCGTGAAGGAGTCCTGCTCTGCGTGCAAGATTTGTATCGAAGCCAAGTTCAGCCGCCATAATTCCGGTTAAGTATGCAACTTCAATACTATGCTGCAAAAGATTCTGCCCATAGCTTGAACGGTATTTCATTCGACCAATATGTTTTACAAGTTCTATATGAAGTCCGTGTAAACCTAATTGAATTAAAGTGTTCTCTCCTTCTTTCTGAATTTCTTCATCTAATTCCAATTCAACCTTTGCAACAATTTCTTCGATACGAGCTGGATGAATTCTTCCATCTGCAATTAATCTCTCGAGAGAAATTCGTGCGACCTCTCTTCTAAATTGATCGAATGCAGATAGGATTACAGCTTCAGGTGTATCGTCAACGATTACATCCACACCTGTAGCAGCTTCGAATGCGCGGATGTTTCTACCTTCACGGCCTATGATTCTACCTTTCATTTCATCGTTCTGTATTTGCACAACTGAAACAGTTGATTCAACTGAATGATCTACTGCAGTTCTTTGAATTGCTTGGATTGTAATTCTCTGTGCTTCTTTCTTAGCATCAATTTTTGCTTGATCACGAACCTCTTTGATAGATTGAGCTGCATCGGCTTTTGCTTTGTTGACCATATTTTCCATCAGCATTTTTTTAGCATCTTCGGAAGTTAATCCGGCAATTTTTTCAAGCCGTACATTTTGTTCAGAGATCAAGTGATCTAATTCGGTATGCTTTCTATCAAAATCTTCTTTTTGAGTAGTGAAGGTTTTTTCGGCATCTTTTAATACCTTTTCTTTCTGAGTAACAACCTCATATTTCTTCTCAAGACTTTCTTCACGTGATTCCAACTGCTTTTCATGATTCTGTAGTTTCTGTTTTTTAGCATTTACTTCAGTATCAAATTCTTGTTTCTTTTTTAACCATTCGTCTTTTACTTCTAATAATTTTTCTCTCTTAGTATGCTTAGCTTCTTTTTCAGCATCATCAATAATACTTTGTGCTTTTTCTTTGGCAACCGAAAGACTATTTCTGCCCATCTTTGAGTTAATAAACCAGCCAAAAACAAAAGACAACACTACCAATATGGCAGCAACCGCTATTACAATAATTAAATCATTCTGCATCTTTCCTCCAATATAACAGTATATTTAAACCACAACTGCCGATCCTATTATAGGAAAAGAACATTTTTCCTATAACAATGTGGGAAACCGCCCGCCGCTTTTTACTTCCACTGTCCCGTATTACGAGATCCCGACAAGTCGAGATGAGGCCTGTAATACACGACGTGAGTCGATAACCCTATAGTTTTACTATTAGTTCTTTTTTATAAATGAACCGGCAGTGTGGAAAAAGTTAGGACGGAGAGGACATAAATTTAGATTCGTTTAAAAGAAGCTTTATTTTTTTGATTTTATCTGTGGCTTGAATGCTGAATTCACGATATTTATTTTTTTCTACAAATAAATCATAAGCAATGTTCAACGCAGCAATGATGGCAATTGTATCTTTTGATTGATCAGGTAATTCATCTTTAGTTTCTTCCATCATTGTATTTACATATTCAGCTAATTCTGCCGCTATTTCTTGGTTTTCCACAAGAAGGGAATATTCTTTATCAAAAATTTTTACTTTCAGCTTCTTTTTTTCGTTCATGTTATGTCTATTCCATCTTCAAAAACTATTTTAAGAACGTAAATGATAGTCAATTCTTGCTATCAATTCACTAATTTTGTTCTTAAGTGCTTCTTTCTCCTCTAAGTTAAATGATTCATTACCAAAAAGGTTTTCACTATTAACAAATGACTTACTAACTTTCGATTCGATTTCTGAAATTTTCTTTTTAAGCGCGTCGTTTTCTCTTTCGAGTAAAGTAATTCTATTATTTAACGCTTGATTGGATTCGAGTGTTTCTATTCCTTTTTGAATGAAATAATATATTTGCTTTTCGAGAGTATTCAACTCATCAATAAACAAATCATATTTCGTTGTTTCAGCCAATCAACTACCTCTGAGTTGTGCGTTAAATATTTTTTCTACTGCTTTAATTGCATTTCTAAAATCTTTTTCAACTTCTTCTTCAGTAAGAGTTCTGCTCGAATTAAAAAACTCTAATTGAAAAGCCAGACTCTTTTTGTCTTTACCTAAGCTTTCACTTTGAAAGATATCAAATAACTTTATATTATGCAACAAGTTAGAACTGACTTCTTTTATAATACTAATAACTTGGTTAGAAGTAATGTTAACATCTAAAACAAAAGCCACATCTCTATAAACTTTAGGGAATTTCAGTAATTCATTAAATATTTTTTTTGTGATACTAATCCCCTTCAAAACAGATAAATCAACTTGAACCATGTAAACATCTTGATCAACATCGAATAAAGCACATAATTCTTCTTTGAGCCTTCCTCCAAATCCGATATTTTGATTTTGGCAGAACAAACCAAACGAATGATCGAATCTCGATCTCGATTCATTCATAGATTTTACATTAACTGTAACCTCAGGTAAAATTTTAGTCAAGAATGATTCTACAAATCCTGTAAGATCGTAAACATCAGCAGGAGAATCTTTTTCAAACCATTCATTTCTAATTCGGTTACCAGTTTGTGCGAGAAGCAAATGCTCCGATTCATTAAAGTCCTTGAAATCACTAATGTTTGAAACTGATACTTTCTCAAAAACTTTTCCAAGTTCGAATAACTGAAGATCTTTTTCATTTACTTTAATGTTATTAGATATAGATGTTAATAACCCTGGAATTAAAGAAGTTCTTAAGTGCGACAGTTCACTACTTTGTGGATTTAAAAGATTAATAACATTACCAAAACGTTTTGCAATATCTTCACTTAACAGTGAATTGGTAATAATCTCATAAAAGCCAAGCGAGTTTAATAATTCTCTTACTCTATCATTAAATGCATAATGATCTACTTTCTCTTCCAATGTAACTGAGATCTTACTTACCTCAGGAATTTTATTATAACCATATATTCTTGCTACTTCTTCGATCAAATCTATTTCACGTTCGATATCGTGCCGATAAGAAGGGACTGTGACTGTTAATTCATCAGCTGATTTTTTCTCAATGATAAAACCAAGTTTGATAAGAATTTTTTCAACATCTGTTGCTCCGATTTGATAACCTAAAATTTTATTTAAACGATTGAAGCGTAGTTCGCATTTTCGTTGAGTAATTTTATGTGGATAGGCATCAATTTCACCTATTGCGATTTCTCCGCTGGATGTTTGTTGGATTAACTGAGTAGCACGTCTTGCGGCCCATTTAGTAATCTCAGGATCAGTTCCCCTTTCAAATCTGTAGGAAGCATCAGTTGATAATCCAAGATTCTTTGAAGTCTTTCGTATGGATGATGGATTGAAATATGCGCTCTCGATAAGCAAGTTTTTAGTGGATGATTTTACTTCTGAGTTTTCTCCACCCATAACTCCGGCAATTGCAACCGGCTTATTAGCGTCACAAATCATTAGATCATCCGGTTGTAGTTTTCTTTCTTTAGAATCAAGAGTGGTAAATTTTGTATTCTTTCCAGCATCCCGAACAATTATTTTCTTTCCACCTAAATTATCAAGATCAAATGCATGAAGAGGTTGTCCTACTTCATGTAAAACAAAATTAGTTACGTCAACAATATTGTTTATAGGTCGTAAGCCAATGCTTTTCAATCGTTTCTGTAGCCAATCAGGAGATTCTTTTATATCAACTTTGCTAACTACTTTACCAATGTAGCGGGGACAATTATCTGAATTTTTAATTTCGACTGATGCCAATTCTTCTGATTTTTTCCCAGACTCTTTAAAATTAACATCGGGGTATTTTAAATGCAGATTGAATAATGCGGATAACTCACGTGCAATTCCTATATGACTTAATGCATCAGCCCGATTTGGAGTAATTGCAATTTCTAAAATCGTATCCTTCATTTCCATTGCATCAGCAAAAGATAATCCTTCTTTTAATAAAGGATCTAGAACCATAATACCTTCGTGATTATCACCAAGACCTAATTCCCGTTCAGAACAGATCATGCCAAAAGATACTTCACCACGAATCTTTGCTTTTTCAAGTTTCATTCCACCATTAGGAATAACAGCGCCTACTTTAGCAAATGCTACTTTTTGCCCGGCTGCAACATTTGGAGCGCCGCAAACAACGCTATAATCATCTTTACCGTCATTTACTTTGCAAAGAGATAATTTATCAGCATTAGGATGTTTCTTTACTTCTTTAACATAACCGATGACAATATTTTCAAATTTTTTCGCTTGATCATCAATTTCTTCAACTTCCAATCCGGCATAGGTAAGTTTATCTACAATTTCGCTCACGGAAATATTTTTTAAGTCAACGTAATCATTCAGCCAATTAATAGAAATTTTCACTTTGTATCCTCGCTTAGAATTGCGTCAAGAATCGTTTATCGTTATCAAATAAAATTCTGATATCATCAATACCATATTTGCGCATTGCTGTTCTCTCAATACCCATTCCAAAAGCATATCCTGTATATATTTCGGGGTCAATTCCCACGTTCACTAAAACATTTGGATCAACCATTCCACAACCAAGAATTTCCATCCATCTGCCTTGCTTCCCTTTTGGTTCCCACCAGATATCCATTTCCGCACTTGGTTCTGTAAATGGAAAGAAACTTGCACGGAATCTGTATTTTATATCTTGACCAAAAAACTGTTTTACAAATGCAACAAGAGTTCCTTTCAATTCTGCAAAGGTAACATCAGTATCAACATAAAGTCCTTCAACTTGATGAAACAAACAATAACTCTTTGCGCTGATGGCTTCATTCCGAAAAACTTTTCCCGGCATAATTGCTCTTAGCGGCGGTTTCTTTTCTTTCATCAAACGTATTTGAACCGGTGATGTGTGAGTTCTGAGTAAGAATTTATCGGTAACAAAAAATGTATCCTGCATATCTCTTGCCGGATGATCTGGTGGAAAGTTCAGTGCTTCAAAATTATAATAGTCCGATTCAAGTTCCGGTCCCTCATAAATTGAAAAGCCGAGCCCTTTAAAAATATTTTTTATTTCGTCGAGCGTTTGAGTAATAATATGTTTACTTCCTATTACCCGTTTTCTTCCAGGTAAAGTAAGATCAACAAATTCATCCAAACTTTTCTGACCTTTTTCTAATTTCTCTTTTAACTCGTCGAATTTTGATTGAGTATGAATCTTAAGTTGATTAAGAGCTTGTCCAACTTTAGGTTTTTCTTCTTTTGAAACATCTTTTAGCGATTCGAAAAGTTGTGAGACTAATCCTTTACGGCTTAGAAATTTTATTCGAAGGTCTTCAAGTGAAGTTAGGTTCTCAACTTTTGATAAATTTTCATCAAAACTTTTCCGGGTTTCATCAATTTTATCTATCATAGCAACAATCCCGAGAATTTAAAAAAATTCCCTCCCAAAACTTAAGCTAAAAGTTCGAGAGGGAAAAAATTAGTTCGTTGCAAATTTAACTACATCAGAGAAAGCTTGCGGATTTTCAACTGCAATGCTTGCAAGTACTTTTCTGTTGATCACAATTCCTTTATCATCAAGCATGTGAATCAAACGTGAATAAGTTGTTCCGTGCATTCTTGCTGCTGCATTTATTCTGATAATCCATAATGATCGGAATTCTCTCTTTTTAAGTTTACGGTCACGATATGCGTGCTGCAAACCTTTATCAATATGATGTTTTGCAACGGTTAATACTTTGCTGCGGGCGCCCCAATATCCTTTTGCCATTGCCATAATTTTTTTACGGCGTCTATGGGATGCAACCTTATTTTGTGCTCTTGGCATGACTTACTACTCCTTATTGTAACAAAATTGTAATTCTTTTTGTCTCTGCCTTAGAAACAAGTGTTGATTTTCTCAACCCTCTTTTTCTTTTGGTAGATTTTGTTGTTAAAATATGCGATTTGTATGCTTTGCTTCTTTTAATTTTTCCGGATGCGGTTTTTCTAAAAGTTTTTGCCGCTCCACGATTACTTTTCATCTTTGGCATTATTCCACCTATCTATTTTTTCTTTTTACCTTTTTGAGGCGCTAATATTGCGTGCATTGCTCTTCCTTCAAATTTTGGTTCTTGTTCAACTTTAGCAACATCCGAAAGTCTTTCAAGAAATTTTCTAAGCAATGTTTCGCCGATTTCTGTATAAGCTAATTCTCTTCCTTTAAATATTACTGAAACTTTAACCTTATCACCATTCTCTATAAAATTAATAGCATGCCTTGCTTTGAAATCAAAATCATGAGTATCTGTATTTGGATGTAAACGAATTTCTTTTAGAACACTAACAACTTGTTTCTTTTTTTGTAGCTTCTCTTTTTTCTGCAGTTCATAAACAAATTTTCCGAAATCAATGATCTTACAAACCGGAGGAGTTGCTTGCGGTGCGATCTCAACCAAATCCATCTGAACTTCTTCTGCTCTTTTAATTGCCTCTTTTGATGATACAACACCTAATACTTCGCCGTTTGGTCCAATGAGTCTAACTTCAGGAATTCTTATTTCCTGATTGACTCGGTATTTAATTTGAGTGATAAAAGACCTCTCTTAATTGTGATTTACTTTGTTATCTATTTCGTTTTTTATTTTAGAAACAAATTCATCTAAAGATAAACTTCCTTTGTCTCCAAGTTTATGTTGTCTTACAGAAACTGTTCCGGATTCTTTTTCTTTTTCACCTACGATTAACATGTAAGGAACTTTCTGCATCTCCCATTCGCGTATTTTATAACCAATCTTTTCATTTCGCTCATCAAGTTCGGCAATAATATCATTCTTAGCAAGAATATCTCTTACTTGTCCTGCATATTCCATAAAATTCTGAGAGACCGCCAGAACAGCAACTTGAACGGGCGCTAACCATGTAGGGAATGCACCACCGTAATGTTCAATCAAGATACCCATAAAACGTTCTATAGACCCAAGCAATGCTCTGTGAACCATATATGGCTGATGTTCTTTTCCATCCTCACCAATGTATTTCATATCAAATCGTTGAGGCAAATTGAAATCAAACTGAATTGTACTTAACTGCCATTCACGGTTTAATGCATCTTTAATTTTAATATCAATCTTAGGTCCGTAGAATGCGCCGCCGCCTTCATCCATTTCGTATGGAAGATGCTCTCTTTCCATTGCATGTTTAAGTGAGTCGGTTGCTTTTTCCCAGTCTTTATCTTCTCCAACTGCTTTTTCTGGTTTAGTAGCAACGTAAAATTTCAAGTCGCTAAAACCAAATGAATTAAGGATAGAAGTAGAAAATCTTACTACTTCAATTATCTCATCTTCAATTTGTTCTTGCGAACAAAAAATATGTGCATCATCTTGAGTAAATCCACGTACACGAAGTAATCCGTGCAGCACTCCGCTCTTTTCATAACGATAAACTGTTCCTAATTCTGCCCAACGTAAAGGTA
>QYQI01000028.1 GCA_007280825.1 Ignavibacteriales bacterium
ATTCAAATAAAAAGAAATCTTGCAAAAAAGGACATATTTTTAATTAAATCGGATAATAAAGACCCGCTTTTCTTTTTGCTTGACTTTCTAAACAATAAACCCGTAGTTTTAATCAGAATAATTAATCCGATAATAATTGTGTACAGCAATAAATTAAAATACGGAATGCAATCTCTGTTGTATATGAAAAGATTTAAAAGAAATCATGTATTTTCTGCTGCGTACATTTCTGAACAATTGCAAATTCCTAAGGAATTCATTTCGAAAATATTACAGACTCTTGCGCTGAAGGGAATTTTAATCTCGAAAAAAGGTAAGGGCGGCGGATTTTCTTTTGCTGTTAATCCTCAACAAATAAAATTAAAAACTATTTTCGATTCTCTTGGACATACCAAAAAATTTGAAAAATGTTTGTTCGGCAGGGATGTTGATCCCTGTTCCGAAGAAGAATGTATGGTCTGCTCGTTATGGACAACATTTAACAAAGAAATGACTTATATAATTAATAACCACACTCTTGGAAATTTATGCTTGAGGTTAGAAACTGATTTCAATAATTAAAAATGAATAACATAAAATTTTACAATAATAACAAGGAGACACAATGAAGAAGTTGTTTTTCATAACAGCCGTTTCTATTCTGCTTTTTGGTGCATGCGGAGAAAATAAATCCGGAGCCGATGTAGAAACGGCAAAGAAAGAAAAGATGGCAAAGATTTTTGGACTAACTGTTTTCGAACTGGATAATGGAATTGGGCCAATAAAAGAGAAATTAAATCTTGGTCCAATTGATTCGAAAATAGTTGAAACCGGGAGAAAATTATTCGATGCAAAATGCTCTCAGTGCCATAAGTTAGATGAACGCTACACAGGACCAGCTCAGAGAGATCTTATTAAACGAAGATCCCCGGAGTATATAATGAATATGATTTTAAATCCCGTTGAGATGGTTGCAAGACATCCGGAGGCAAAAAAAATGTTTGCTCAATACCCGACTCAGATGCCATTTCAAAACGTAACACAAGATGATGCGCGAATGATGCTTGAATATTTTAGATCATTAATTAAATAAAAATTCAAATAATTAAAGGAGATGCAATGAAAAAGAAAAATTTTCTATTTGTAATCGTTCCGGTATTATTGTTAGGAGCAATTCTATATAATTGTTCTAATTCCAATAACGCAGGTAACTTTAGCGATGCTGCTTCTAAAGTGTATGTGGCACCGGGAACACATGATGAATTTTACGCATTTATGTCGGGAGGATTTAGCGGGCAAGTTTCCGTTTATGGACTTCCCTCCGGCAGATTATTTAGAGTTATTAGTGTCTTCTCGCAAAATCCGGAAACAGGTTATGGATATTCCGAAGAATCCAAGCCTATGTTGAATACTTCATACGGCAATATTCCTTGGGATGATGCACATCATCCGGAGCTTTCACAAACCGATGGTATTCCTGATGGAAGATGGTTATTTATAAATGGGAATAACACACCAAGAATTGCTAGAATAGATTTAAAATCATTCGAGACCGCAGAAATTATTGAGATCCCAAACTCGGCAGGAAATCATGGTTCTCCTTTTGTTACAGAGAATAATGAATATGTTGTTGCTGCAACAAGATTCAGCATCCCGATTCCGCAAAAAGATGTTCCAATATCTTCATACAAAGAGAATTTTAAAGGAACATTATCTTTCATAAGGACAGATCCTCAAACCGGGAAAATGAGTTTAGCATTTCAAATTCTAGTTCCGGGCTTTGATTATGATTTAGCACATGCAGGCAAAGGCGTATCTCACGGATGGGCATTCTTTTCCTGTTACAACACCGAACAAGCTAACACTTTATTAGAAATCAATGCTTCACAAAATGATAAAGATTTTGTAGCTGCAGTAAATTGGAAAGCTGCAGAAAAATATTTAGCTCAAGGAAAAGGAAAAACTGTTAGTAGCGAGTATTACAGAAATTATTTCGATGAGGAAAAACATTTAGCAGTTTCAGAAAAAAATTCTCAAGTAACAATATTAGATCCTAAAGATTGCCCCGGTTTGATTTATTATCTGCCTACTCCAAAATCACCGCACGGAGTAAATATTGATCCTACCGGCGAATATATTGTTGCAGGAGGAAAATTATCCACAGTTCTTCCGGTACATTCATTCTCTAAAATGTTAAAAGCAATTGAGAATAAAGATTTTATCGGAGAAGTAAATGGAATACCGATTCTGAAATATGAATCTGTTATTGCAGGAGAAGTGAAAGATCCGGGATTAGGACCGCTACATACAGAGTTTGACAATAATGGTAACGCATATACATCAGCATTTCTTTCTTCAGAAATTGTAAAATGGAAATTAGGAACTTGGGAAGTTCTTGATCGAATCCCAACTTATTACTCAATAGGGCATTTGATGATCCCCGGCGGAGACAGCAGAAAACCTTGGGGTAAATATGTTGTGGCATTAAATAAAATTACAAAGGATCGTTATTTGCCTACAGGTCCCGAACTTACTCAATCAGCCCAGTTGTTCGATATAACCGGAGATAAGATGAAGCTGCTTCTTGATTTCCCTACAATAGGCGAGCCTCATTATGCGCAAGCTATTCCAGCTAATATTTTAGAAAAGAACTCGAAAAGAATATACGAAATAGAAAAAAATAAAAACCCTTTTGTAACAAAGAGCGAAAAGGAAGCACGTGTTGAAAGAAAAGGGAATGAGATTCATGTTTATCTCACAACATCAAGAAGTCATTTTAAACCCGATAATATCGAAGGAATCAAAGTTGGCGATAAAGTTTTCTTTCATGTTACGAACCTGGAACAAGATTGGGATATACCTCACGGATTTGCAATCAAAGGTGCAAATAACTCCGAGTTGTTAGTGATGCCGGGTCAAACAAAAACAATCGTTTGGAATCCACAGAAAGAAGGGATTTATCCTTTCTACTGTACAGATTTTTGTTCGGCATTGCATCAAGAAATGCAAGGATATGTAAGAGTTTCTTCTTCTGGAAGTAACACAAAATTATTGTTTAATTAATAGTAAAAATACTTGGGAATAGATTCCGTTAATTATAGGAAATTGGGATGAAAAAGAAATCTAGAATAATGTTTTTGATAGCTACGCTTTTATTAATTGGTTTATATTTCTTTCCGATATGGAATATTGATTTAACCGCGCCACAATACCCCGAAGGGATTGGCTTGAGAATTTGGATAAATCAAATAACCGGCGCAAAAGAATTTGATCTCAAAAATCTTAATGGCTTAAACCATTATATCGGAATGAAAAAAATTGAACCGGAATCTATTCCCGAATTAAAAATAATGCCCTACATTATTGCCGGTTTTATACTCTTTGGATTTATTACGTTTCTATTAAAGAATAGGAAAGTTTTAGTATTGTGGATTATACTACTTATTACCGTTCTGGGAATTGGTCTATATGATTATTATTTGTGGGGATATGATTACGGACATAATCTAAATCCAAACGCACCGATTAAAGTTCCCGGTATGACATATCAACCGCCATTTATTGGTGGGAAACAATTGTTAAACATACATGCTGAATCTTTGCCCGGAATTGGTGCATTACTAGTTGGAGCATCAATAACTCTTGCAATAGTTTCCTTTTATATTGATCGAAGAAAGAAGATAGAAAAATCATGAACGGCTTAATAAAAAATATACTGATGCGTTTTTGTTTATTAACTTTTTTCGCTTTGCTTGTCTCTTGCCAAAAATCACCCGAACCTATTGCATACGGTAGTGATGGATGTGAAAATTGCAAGATGACTATCTCTGATCCGAAATTTGGCGCGGAATTAATTAACACAAAAGGAAAAATTTATAAGTTTGACTCAGCTGAATGTTTGGCAGCATTCGGAAGAACAATAAAACCGGAAGAAATAAATTCTGAATGGGTAACAAATTTTTTAATGCCTGGAGAATTTATAAAAGCCAATGATGCTGCCTTTTTAATAAGTAATAAAATTAAAAGTCCGATGGGCTTAAACATAAGCGCATTTTCAAATCAAAAAAGTTTAGATGAGATTCGATCAACATCCGGCGAAAAAGCTCTAGACTGGAAAGATGTTCAGTCATATGTGCAGAATGAGTGGAAGTAAAAAGATAGCTTTTGCAATGTTTATATTTTTTTTTCTTGTTTTCATATTCTTAAACCAATTATCCGCAAAAATTCTTTTAGTCGGGGCAGCACAAAAATATCAGCGCATCAAAACGGCAATTGCCGCCGCAACAAAGGGCGATACTGTTTTAGTAAATAGCGGATACTATTCCGAAGGAACAATAACTTTAACAAAATCAATAACTATTCTCGGAAAAGATTATCCAGTCATTTCCGGAGAGGGTAAAACTGAAATATTATTAGTAAAAACTGACGGCGTTATGATAAAAGGAATAACATTTTCAAATGCGGGGTTAAGTTTTATACATGATAATGCTGCTATTAAATTAGATAGTGTGAAAAACTGTGTGATTGAGGGGAATAAGTTCAAAAATAATTTCTTCGGAATATATTTAGCAAAATCTCAACATTGTCAAATTATGAACAACGAAATATCTTCTTCTTCGATAAGAGAAACTTATTCCGGAAATGGAATTCATTTATGGTATTGCAGAGATATTACAATTAAAGATAATCATATCAGAGGGCACCGCGACGGTATCTACTTGGAATTTGTACGACATAGTTTAATCAAAAATAATATCAGCGAAAAAAATGTTCGCTACGGATTACATTTTATGTTTTCCGATAGCTGTAGTTATTCAAATAATGTTTTCATAAAAAACGGTGCAGGCGTTGCGGTGATGTACACTCATTATGTTACAATGACAGACAATAAATTTGAACAGAATTGGGGGGGCGGGGCTTACGGCCTATTGTTGAAAGAGATCTCCAACAGCAGAATTGAAAATAATTACTTTTACAAAAATTCCAGCGGGATATATCTTGAGGGCTGTACAAGAATAAAATCTGCCGGGAATAATTTTATTGAGAACGGCTGGGCTATCAGACTGATGGCAAACTCTATGGAAAATATTTTTGAGCGGAACAATTTTATCGGAAACACTTTTGATATTTCCACCAACAGTACTAAAAATTATAATACGTTTAACAACAATTATTGGTCGGAATATAAAGGTTATGATTTAAATAAAGATGGT
The DNA here is from genome assembly GCA_007280825.1 of Ignavibacteriales bacterium. GTDB lineage: Bacteria > Bacteroidota > Ignavibacteria > Ignavibacteriales > Melioribacteraceae > Fen-1258. Next base: position 5,193 of record QYQI01000028.1, read on the forward strand.
ATTGGGGACATACCTTATCATCCCGTTAAATTATTTTCTGTTATAACAGAAAGGAACCGTCCAACATTGATTCTACTGAGAAGTTTCTTTGTTGAATTACTAAATATTGCCGAAACCATTTTTCCGACTTTAACGCCTGAAACCTTAATTGACAAGAATCCGGCAATGCGAAAGTTCTTATGATTACACTAAATAATTACTCGAAACAATACGGTTCTCTTAAAGCATTAAGTGAAATTAACTTAAACATTCCCAGCGGATCGTTAACATTTTTGGTCGGGCCCAATGCCTCGGGCAAAACTACGTTAATAAAATCTTTATTGGGATTAGTAAAACCAACTTCCGGTAATATTGCTGTTAATGGAATAACATTAAACGGAGATTATGAATATAGAAAAGAGATCGGTTATGTTTCTCAAATTGCTAACTTCCCCGATAATTTGACAGTAGATGAAATTTTTAGAATGGTAAAAGATTTAAGAGAGAAGCAAAAAAATTACGATGAGGAATTAGTTTCGGGCTTTCAATTAGAACCGGCATTCAACAAACGATTGAAAACTTTATCCGGAGGAACCCGCCAAAAAGTAAATGTTGCGGTTGCGTTTCTCTTCGATCCTAAAATAATAATATTGGATGAGCCGACTGCCGGATTAGACCCGGTTGCAAGCAGTTTGTTAAAAGATAAAATTCTTAAAGAAAATAAAAAAGGAAAGACTATCATTTTCACATCACACATTTTAAGCGAGATGGAAGAGCTTGCTCAAAATGTAGTTTTTCTTTTAGAAGGTAAAATATTTTTCAACGGGACTGTTAAAGATCTTATTAATTCTACAAATCGACAAAATTTGGAAAGAGCCATTGCTTCAATTATGAATGGTGTACAAAAATGAAAATTCTTTTAAAAATAATTAAGTACCAGCTTCATGATCTTTCAAGAAGTAAATGGATAATTATCTACACTACTTTTTTCTTCCTGCTAAGTTATAGTCTTTTTACATTCAATAAAGATTTTTCCAGAGTGTTAATCAGTTTGATGAATGTAGTATTAATAATTATCCCGCTTGTTTCAACGATTTTTGGAACCATTCATTATTACAACAGCAAAGAATATATAGTCTTTATGCTCTCACAGCCAATTAAGAGAAGTACTTTATTCTTTGGTCTTTATATTGGTCTGGCACTTCCGTTGGCTCTTAGCTTTGTTGTGGGTACTTCTATACCGATCCTTTTTAATTTGGGAAATATCCATGGCGGTTTTGATGTGCTTATATTTTTATTTATTGCCGGATTCTTCCAAACAATTATTTTTTGCAGTATCGCTTTTCTAATAGCAACACTAAATGAAAATAAAATGCTCGGTTTAGGTCTTGCTACATTTTCTTGGCTTGCTTTCTCGGCAATTTACGATGCGCTAATACTTTTCCTATTACAGATATTACAAGATTATCCTATCGAGAAAATATCTATAATATTAAGTATGCTAAACCCGATAGATCTTGCCAGACTTTTAGTAATCTTAAAATTAGATATCTCCGCATTAATGGGATACACGGGCGCTGTGTTTCAAAAATTCTTCGGCAGTTCATTAGGAACGATATTATCAATTTTATCGCTTATTGTGTGGGCAGTAATTCCATTTTTTATCGGAATAAGAAATTTTTCAAAAAAAGATTTTTAATAAATAATTGATTCTAAAAAAGAGAACTTATGCTAAGAAAAATAATAAAGATAGAAGAAGAAAAATGCGATGGATGCGGGCAATGTGTTCCCGAATGCCACGAAGGCGCATTACAAATTATTGACGGTAAAGCACGTTTGATCAGCGATCTTTTTTGTGACGGACTCGGTGCTTGTTTAGGTCACTGCCCGACCGGCGCTTTAACAATTGTTGAGCGCGAAGCCGAACCATACGATGAAAAAAAAGTAATGGATTATATTGTTAAAGGCGGAACAAACGTTATCATAGCACACTTAAAACATTTACGCGATCATGAAGAGTTCGAATACCTGCGAGAAGCATTAGAATATTTACGCGATAACGGAATTGAAAATCCTATTACTGTAGATGACGTTGAAGAGAAAAAAACACAATGCGGATGTCCCGGCTCTCGTGAAATTGCTTTTGAACAAACTAATGTTAATGATAACGAAGAAGGAAGTCGTATTTCACATTTGCGTCAATGGCCAATACAGCTTCATCTTGTTTCCCCTCACGCGCAATATTTTAAAAATTCCGATCTGCTTCTTGTTGCCGATTGCTGCGGTTTTGCATATCCGGATTTTCATAAAGATTTTTTAAAAGGGAAATCGCTTGCAATAGCATGCCCAAAGCTTGATTCCAACAAACAAGTCTATCTTGATAAACTTATCACAATGATTAGAGAATCAAATCTAAAATCAATTACTGTTTTGATTATGCAAGTTCCATGCTGCAGCGGTTTGGCTCAACTTGCTTTTGATGCCGTTAATTCCACAGAAATAAAAATTCCAATAAATAATATTGTTCTGGGAATTAATGGTGAAATATTAAAAGAGGAACAAATTGCATAAGAACAAAATTATTTCTGCAGCTAAGTTTTATGATGGGATTTCGGAATTTTATGATAAGATGATAGACTTTGAAAATAATCTGGCGCTAAGAATTAAGGCATATCAAAATATTTTTACTGAACAAGGAAAGGCTGCAGATATTGGATGCGGGATAGGATTGGATTCGATTGCTCTTGCATTAAACGGACATAGCGTAACAGCTTTTGATATTTCTCCCAAGATGATTGAGCAAACAAACCTTAATGCGGCAAAATATAATGTTAACATTTCCTCGCAAGTTCACTCTTTCCAAACAATTTCGAAAAGATTCAGTGGTAAATTTAATTATGTTGTCTCGGTAGGAAATACAATCGCGCATGTTAACACGCATCAACTAAAAGAAACAATAAATGTAATGTATCGTCTGCTTCTTCCAGGTGGTAAAATATTCATTCACATTCTAAATTATAAATTGATCAAAAAGCAGAATAAAAGAATTAACAACATTGCAAACCGAGATGGAAAAATTATTATCCGGTTTTATGATTTCCGGGGGAAAAATCTTGATTTCAACATTCTTTCCTTTCTGCAAAACTCACCGAAAGAATTTAAATTAGTGACGACAAAACATTACCCGCATACTAAAGATGAAATCGGCGATTATCTCAAGGTGGCCGGATTTACTAAAGTAAAATTCACAAAGAACTTTTCCGGCGAAAGGTTTAACGCAAGCAATTCGAAAGATCTGTTTGTTGAAGCAGTAAGGAAATTATAATTCCTTTTTACAATACCGGCACACTTTTGCTTTGGCTTTTATTTTTTCTGCGCAGTAAGGACACTCTTTCATCTCTTCGCCGATTTCACCGTCAACAGCATCAGCAAGCTTAAACGCCTGTTTGTTCATCTGGTACTCTTTATATAATTCTTGTGCATTCGAAAGAGCTTCTTTCAACTGTTGCGGACGAGAAATATTTGCGTAGCTTGTTTCACCCATCTCTGCAGCTGTTTGAATCTGCACATCTCCAAATTCCATAATTCTTCCTAGGAGTGACTGCTGATATGAGACATTATTTATTTTATCAATCGGACTTTCTTTGGAGTTAATAGATATGACGCCAAATTCATCAATGACACGATAATTTGTAACCACCCAAAGATCAAATTTCCAAGAATAGTATTTGAAGACAAAGTAGCTAACTGCTATAAATGGAACAGCGAAATACCACCAATGCAATGTATTTAGCTTTGTATAAAAATAGAATGATAATGAGATTAAAATCAGCGATAACAAAAAGGGGTTAATAAGAACATACCAATGTTTATGAGTCTCGAAAAGTATTTGTTCATCTTTTCTAAGCGGCGTTCTCATTTATTCCTCCTTTTGAAAAAGATTATAAAGATGCAATTTTATTTGCAGTTTTCTCTTTCAAATTTTCCAAAGTTTCTTCACTTAACATTTTGAGTGTTTCCTCGCGCAGCTTTCCCCACTGATTATGTACCGGGCAGGGTGTTTCCATTGAACAGCCCGGAAATCCTAAAACGCATGATTTAAAAACATCCAATCCATCTATTGCTTCAACGATATCAATTAGTTTAATACTGTCCGGATTTTTACCGAGATAAAATCCGCCGTTCTTTCCTTTTTTAGAACAAACAATTCCGCTGGTAGTTAATATCTGCATAACTTTTGAAACAAATTCTTTCGGTACTTTCAGTTCTTCAGAAACCTCTTCGGCATTATATATTCCTTTTTCTTTAGCGGACAAAAAGAGAACTGCTTGAATACCTAACTCACAAGCTTTTGAAAAAAATACTGTCATAATTTCCCTTTTGTAAATCTTATTAAGAAAATTAATCTAATAAGTCCACATTGGTAAAAATCCTTCTATTCTTCAGTTGTTTCAGTAATAATTAAATTTTTTTAATCTTTCTTTAACTCTATCTTAATTCAAGAACTTTAACTTTTCAGCGTACAAATTAATCAATAATAAACAACAAACACATAATTACAAGGAGTTTCGAATGAAGAAGTTAATTGCATTATTAGTTGTAGTTGCTTTTACTACAGCAGCATTTGCACAAGCTCAACCACAAAAGAAAGCCGAAGCTGCTAAACCAGCTGCTAAAGTTGAAGCTGCTAAGAAAGTAGCAGTTAAAAAAGTTGAAGCCGCTAAACCAGTGGCTACAAAGAAAGTTGAAGCAGCTAAATTAGTAGCTGACAAAAAAGTTGAAGCTGCTAAACCAGTAGCTGCAAAGAAAGTTAAAGCAGCTAAAGTAGTAGCTGACAAAAAAGTTGAAGCTGCTAAACCAGTAGCTGCAAAGAAAGTTAAAGCAGCTAAAGTAGAAGCTGCAAAGAAAGAAGTTAAAAAGTAATTATCACGGATAATTTTTCTTTAAAATTATTTTTGAAATTGTTGAAGACTAAAAAAGGAGAGTTTAACAACTCTCCTTTTTTGTTTATCTTAACCATGTGCGAATATTAGTTGTAGAAGACGAAAAAAAAGTTGCTTCTTTTATCAGAAAGGGATTGGAAGAAGAGCTGTACGAAGTTGACACAGCCGCCAACGGTAAAGAGGGTCTTGATCTTGGATTAACCGACGAATATGATCTGATTATTTCAGATATAATGATGCCCATTATGAATGGAGTGCAACTC
>QYQI01000019.1 GCA_007280825.1 Ignavibacteriales bacterium
CCGATAGACCGTGCGGCTGATTTTCTTCCTCAGATAAATAAAGAGCCGTTCATTTCTAAAGAAGATATGGGAAAAGCAACATTTTTAATTTGTTCGGGATTGCTCAAGACAGTTATTCTCAGCAGTTATCTTGAAGATAATTTCATCGGAAGAATTTTTGAATTTCCACTTCGATACACCGGCGTAGAAAATTTATTTGCAATCTATGCTTATGCAATTCGCCTCTACTGCGATTTTTCCGGTTATACCGATTTAGCAATCGGAATTTCCTTATTCCTCGGTTTTAAGATTATGGATAATTTCAATTCTCCTTTCAAGGCAACAAGCATTGCAGATTTTTGGAGACGCTGGCATATTTCACTTTCCAAATGGCTTCTCGATTATCTTTTCAAGCCGATACAAATTTCATTACGAAGTTGGAGAAATTTAGGCAATGTGATTGCACTCGTTGTTACATTTTTTGTCTGCGGTTTATGGCACGGTGCCGGATGGAATTTTATTCTTTGGGGATTATACTTCGGCGTGTTAATGTCCATCGCTTTGTTCTTACAAAAGCCGAAAGAAAAACTTTATAAAATGTTAAAGATCCATAACACAAAGTTTTTAAGATTCTTCCAGATCATAATCACATTTCACTTCATAGCATTTTCATTTCTTCTTTTTAGATTGAACGATTTGAAGTTTGCGAAAGATATGATTTCTCAAATTTTTGGATTCTTCCACGGAGAAGTTGCTTTACAATTTGTAGAAAAGATGCCGTTAATATTCGGATTGATTGTTATCGGATTTGTTTCTCACTTCTTCCCGGTTAAAATTGAAACTGCAATCAAAAGATCAGTAACCGCGCTGCCGCTTGCAGGAAAAATAATTTTGCTCGCCTTAGTTATTTGGCTCGTTGCACAGTTTAAGTCTGCGGATATCCAGCCGTTCATCTATTTTCAATTCTAATATGAGATTTTCTCAAATTACCGTCTCACATTAGACCAAGATTTACCAACTCAAATTCCCCTTTAGATGAAAAACAAAGCTTAATCAAACATTTCTTCGTTCGTTACTTTTTGCATAATTTTTGATAAATTGGCTTAGGAAATAATGCCCGTGAATTAATAAGCATGAATCTGCTTGAGAAGGTTATAGGTTTTTATAATTAATATAAATATGATTAAATCTCGCATACAAATATCTATTCTCATTCTAATTTTGCTTTCGCAAATTTCTTTTACGCAGCAGCAAAAAGTTGATATAGAAGTTTACAAGAGTACTGCTCTCCTGCACATGAACGCCGGACGTTACGGCGAAGCAATTGATCAATTGAACAAATACATCACCGCTCTGCCGCAGGAATCCGAAGGATATAATTTACGTGCAACTTGTTTTGAAAAACGCCAGCAGTATGAATACGGACGTTTAGATTACAGACGCGCGATAGCTATCGAAACAAGAGATGCGGTTAAGAGAGCTGAATATGAAAAAAATCTTCAACGGCTTATTGGTATCTGGTACCCGATACTTAACAAAAAAATTGAAGGACATTTACGCGAGATAGCAATAGATCCAAACCAGCCGTTCAATTATCTCGAGATTGGCAAAACATATAAGTTGATGGAGATCTGGGATAAAGCCGAACAATGGTATGATGAATATTTAAAACGCGATGATAATGCTTCGCCGGATGAAATAATCCGTTACACGGAAGTTCTTGCAAAAACAGGAAGCATTGTTAAGGGCGAAAGAATTCTTAAAAAATTTACCGACCGTTATCCAACCGATTGGCGTTTATGGAGCCGTTACGGATATTTTACAATGTGGCTTGGTAAATATCAGATTGCAATTAAAGCGTTCGAGAATGCACTTGGCTTCAAACCGTTTTTTAAAGAAGCGCAGGACGGACTTGATATGGCAACAAACAAAGCATACGTAACTCAAGAAAATCCGCGTGCATTCGAAAAAGAATATCCTATAGATCGTTACTATCGTATTCTAAGAAGAAATGCCAATGATCTCGATACACGTTTTAAGTTGGTTGATGATTTAATTCAGGCAAATCGTCTTGAAGAAGCTTATCAGCAATTACAAATTATTGGTGTTACAAAATCGGATGACACAAGATATAAAGAGAAGTGGGCATACGTTACAGAGACGCGGATAAAAACCTACAGAGAAAAATTAGATACGGCTAAAGTTCGGCTCGCTTCTAACACTGCAGATAAAGATGCTCTTAAAATGCTTGTTGAGTATTACGAATACTTAACCGAATATGACAGCGCAATGGTTATGCTAAATAAATATTTCGAACAGAATCCGGAAGAAAAAGATGCATCACTTCGTTTCAAATGGGCACGTATAGCAGCATGGAGCCGCGAGTTTGATAAAGCAATTGAAATTACAGACAAGCTATTGCAGGATTCCCCAAACAATCTTGATTACCAACTTTTCCGTGCGCAAGTATCTGTTTGGATAAACCGTGATATTGATCTGGCAAAACAATATTTAAATAATGTTTTAAAAGCTAGACCGGATAATGTTCAAGCTTTAGTTTCAATGGGTTCAGTCAAATTGATCGAAAAAGATTTTGAAGCTGCACAAAAAGAAGCAGATCTTGCAAAAGGAACTGATCCCACTAACGATGATGTAATTAAACTGCAATCAAATATTGATTGGCAGAAGATGCGTTTTGAAGAAGAAAAAGTTTACGCAATTCTAGAAGAAGGACGACTTAAAGTTGCAGCCGAAGATTGCAAAGAAGCTCTTCCCTTCTACGAAGATTATTTATCAAAAGCAGAACCAAGTAATCAAATTATTAAGGAATACGGCGATGTTCTATTCTGTGCAAAAGATTATCCCAAAGCACTAGAGATTTACAATCAAGTTCTTTCGGCAGGACCAAATTACGAAGCACAGTTACAGCGCGCTAAACTATATTATGCAATGAATGATACCGTTAACGCTATTCATGAGTTTAAGGATATTGTAAGACAAGATTCATCCGACTATGATGCAAATTTATCTCTTGGTGATTCTTATGCAAAGTTCGGCGAACCGGATTCCGCACGGATGGTTTATAACAATTTACTCGACTGGAAAGATATAGATTCTACACAGATCTCAGCGATCAAACAAAGAAAAGGCTGGCTGCCGATTACCGGTATTGCATCTATCTTCGAAACTTTCCCGAGCTATGTTGGTTTGAATCCCACTGTTTCTTATTACACAGATAACATGAGTTTTAGATTATTCGGCGGTGGTGCACGTTTAGAACTTGGTGCTACAAAATTTCTTTCGTTGGGAATGTCTTTTTATAGAAATTCTATGCGGGCAAATGCCGTAAGCTTGAATCAAGATGTTTTAGATAGAATGCGTCTTATGGGCGAAAATTTTACAGGCGAGCAGTTATTTACAACATTCAAAGGATTATTCCTTTTAAGATTTTCATATAATCTTAGTCTCGGTGTTGGTTTAGGAATAAGTACTGTACTAGGAAAATTTACACGTGATGACAATGATATATTCTTTCGCTATGAAAAAAGAGATACAATTGGTGTTAGCCTCACTTATCAAAACACCGATGCTGCATTAATTCTTTATTCACCTTATCTAATTGATAAACGGCAATATGCGGCGTTATATAAGTTTAACGGTTATTACAAAAACAGAGAGGGATTAAAAACTTCGGGGTTCTTTCAGTATGTTGCAATCAATGACGGCAATGCAGGCAATGATTTTAATATTAGATTAGGAAAATATTTCTGGCCGGATTTTGCACTCGGCTACGAGTATGCTTACTCAAATTATAAAGAAAAAAAGGATTACTATTATTCACCGCGTAATTTTGAGTCGCATTGTATATGGCTGGATAATGATCTTGATAAAAAAGAAAATCTAAGAGTTTCGATCGGCGGAAAGATCGGAATAATTCCGCAAAGTACTCTTGTTGCACTCGAAGGACATATAGATGCAGAATACACTCCAATAAAAAAATTAATTCTCTCGGGAAGGATCAGCATAGGAAGTACATCGCGCGATAATTCAAGCTACCGTTTTTTCTCTGGCCAGCTTTCTGCCTTTTGGAATATATTTTAACCTTGCCAGTCATTATCTTTTTATTATTTTAACAAGAAAGCGGAGTTATCACTTAATGAAATATTTTATTGTTCTGTTCGCGGTCTGTATTTCAATTAGTGCACAAGAAATAAAATTTTTAGGTGAGGCAAAGCCAGGCGGAATTGTAATAGGGAAAGGAGAGCAAATAGTAAGCGCAACATTAGACAACACTAAACTTCAAATTGATAAGAACAGTATTTTTATTTTTGGTTTTGATCGTGACGCATCCGGAAAATTTTTACTTAATGTAAAATTCAAAAACAAAAAAGTTCAGACTTACGAATACACAATGGAGAAAAAAGAATATGAAGAACAACACCTCCGATTAGCAAGCAAGTATGTTACACCTCCGAAGAAATTAAGAAATAGAATTCAGCATGAAGCGCAGCTCATGAAATCTGCCAGAGCAAAAATCGGTAAAGTTAAAGATGCCTTATTTATGGAAGGATTTGTTTATCCCGTTGATAGCGTTGATATACGCGCAACGTTCGGACTTCAAAGAATCTTAAACGGAAAACCAAGCAATGTTCACAACGGTTTAGATTTCGGCGGAGTTGAAGGTGATTCTATTCGCGCAATAACTGACGGCATTGTTCGAATAGCCGGTAAAAATTTTTTTTATAATGGGAATTTTGTTCTACTCGATCACGGACAGGGATTAACAAGTGTTTATCTTCATATGAGTAAAATTTTAGTTAAGGATAATCAGAAAGTAGAAAAAGGTAGTGTGATCGGTCTTGTTGGTGAAACTGGACGAGCAACCGGTCCGCATTTACATCTCGGTGTTCAGTGGTATAAAAAAAGAATTGATCCGATGAGTTTGCTTGAGTTAAAATTTTAATTTCTGATCAAATAAGTTGACGTAAATTATCTATGACTACGACACCTGTTTTTTCAAGTTTCTCCTTGCATTGATGTCCGCTTGAACTTAAGATACAATCCGCACCAATCTCAGTTGCAACTTCGTAATCGTGTTCCGTATCGCCGATAAGAAGAGTCTCCCCTTTTCCATTACCGAGACGTTTCATTAAATCTTTACCGAGATGAAGTTTGCCCGCAGCGTAAATGTTATCAAGACCCACAATGTGAGAAAAATATTTAGTTAGACCGAAGTGTGTTACCATTTCTTCAAGTGTATGTTGGGAATACGCCGAGAGAATTGATTGCCCGATTCCGAGTTTATTTATTTTTCCCATCACATCAACAACGCCATCGTAAACTCTGCATTCAAATTTTCTGCGTTCATATTCATCCATCCATCTTTTACCTATAACTTCAAACGGCCCTTTCTCGAAATCAAATCCTAGTGCTGCGTAATAATTTTTTACGGGAATGGTAAATACATTTTTATATTCTTCTTTTGTAATTGTTTTAAGATTTTTTTCTTTCAGCAGCCAATTGATTAGTTCTACGCAAAGATCCACATCGTCAATTATGGTTCCGTTCCAATCCCAAATTATATGTTTGTATTTTTCAATCA
>QYQI01000039.1 GCA_007280825.1 Ignavibacteriales bacterium
GATCGAATTCATTTTCAATATAGTAAAAGGTAGTATTCGAAGCAAAATCAAATTTTGAATTAACTCACAATTTAGATGTGTAAAGTTAGATTTGTGATCCGCTCAAAAGCAGCGATTTCGAGCATAATATGAAGTTTTTATAATCTTCTAGAAGAAATTGTTGGCAATGATCAGATCTATTTTAATTTCAGCTGCGTTCAAGTTTTTTTCTATGAGCAATAATCTGAGCATCAACATAAAATACTAAGTTCTCTGCAATATTAGTTGCATGATCTGCCAATCGTTCAATATTGCGAGACATAACGATAAGATGAGTACAAGCTTCAATTAATTCATTGTGAGTCTGCATTTTTGCGACAAGGAAATTAAATACTTGTTTATTCAACTTATCAACCTTTTCATCGCTGGCAATAACTTTACTTGCAAGCTCCGTATCATTTTTAATAAAAGAATCTATTGAATTCTTAAGCATCTCCTGTGCAGTGCGTGCCATATCAACTATTTGAGATTCTGAAATAAGAGAACGCTCATTACCGGCTTTCTTAACTCTTTGAGAAATGTTTACGGCAATATCTCCGCAGCGTTCTAAATTATTGTTAATCATTATTGCGGACATTACTAATCGTAAATCACTTGCTACCGGTTGAAAAAGTGCAAGTATGTTTTCACATTGAGTCTGGATCAAGTTATCGTAAGCATCCACTTCAAGATCTTTCGACTTTACACCTTTGCATAACTCAATATTTCCGCTTTCTAAAGCGGTAATAACTTTATCAACCTGTTCATCAACAATTGATGCCATTTTGATAAGACTGGTTTTTAAATTTTCTATTTCTTCACTAAAATGTTCTTGCATAAAATATCCTTTCAAAATTATCCGAATCGTCCGCGGACATAATCTTCAGTTTGTTTATTAGCTGGTGAAGTAAAAATTTTATTGGTCTCATCAAATTCAATGATCTTACCCATATAAAAAAATGCAGTGTAATTACTAACTCGGGCAGCTTGCTGCATGTTATGTGTTACAATAATGATCGTATAGTTTTTCTTTAGTTCAAAAATTAGGTCTTCAATTTTTGTTGTAGATATTGGATCAAGTGCGCTTGCAGGTTCATCCATTAAAAGGATTTCCGGATCTACAGCCAAAGCTCTTGCTATACATAAACGCTGCTGCTGTCCGCCGGAGAGTGATAGTCCGCTTTTATTGAGATCATCTTTTACTTCATCCCATAAAGCTGAGCGGAGAAGGCTTGTTTCTACAATTTCATCTAATTTTTTTTTGTCGGTAATTCCATTGATCTTGGGACCAAAAGCAACGTTTTCATATATGGATTTGGGAAATGGATTCGATTTCTGAAAAATCATACCGACTTTTTTTCTAAGTTCTACCACATCAATATTTTTATCGTAAATATCAAGTTCACCAAGCAGTACTTTGCCGTCAACCTTAACGCCGTCAATCAAATCGTTCATCCTGTTTAGCGAACGTAAGAATGTAGATTTTCCACAACCCGAAGGACCAATTAGAGCAGTCACTTTATTTTCGGGTATTTCAATAGAAATATTATCTAAAGCTTTTTTCTTACTATAATAAAGATTTAGATTTTCTACAACAATTTTAGGATTTTTAATTATCAAATATTCCTAAGCTTTTATTTTTTTTCTGAATCTATATCTAATAATTATTGCAACAAAAGATAAACTGAATGTGAGTATCAATAGAATGAATGCAGTTGCATATTGAATTCCCTTCGTAGCTTCTACATCGGTGGATTGAGTCGCCATCACATAAATATGATAGCCCAAATTCATAAATTGATCGGTGAGCTTATGAGGAAGTTGCGGAAGAAAATAAGCGACACCTGTGAAAAGAATCGGTGCAACTTCACCAGCACCGCGACCAATTGCAAGAATTGCACCGGTCATTATTCCTGAAAGTGAATTTGGTACAACAATTTTACGAATGGTTTGCCATTTAGTAGCGCCGAGCGCAAGACCACCGGCACGTAATTCATCTGGAACTGTTCGTAATGCTTCCTCAACAGAAACAATGACAACGGGAACAGTAAGAAATGCCATGGTTAAACTTGCCCAGAGTAAGTTTGGTTGTCCCCAATGTAGACGACCATCCGAATACATTGCTTTGTCCATACCGGCACCGATAAATTGAATAAAAAATCCAAGTCCGAATAATCCAAATACAATTGCAGGCACGCCAGATAAAGTGTTTACAGCAAAGCGAATCATTTTTGTAAATATCGAAGTCTTACTTGCATACTCACTGAGGTAGATTGCAGTAATGGTTCCAATAGGTACACAAGCAATAGACATAATAAGAACAAGTAGAACAGTACCAACTATTGCGGGAAAAATTCCGCCTGCTGTCATTCCTTCTTTAGGATTGCTTGTTAAGAATTCCCAGGTAAGATAGTTTTTCCCACCTATATAAATATCTAAAAGGATGTAAACTAAAGCAGAAATGATTATTAATGCTGCAAGTGCAGAAATAATAACTATAGATTTTCCAAGTAATTTGTTGTTCATCATTCGCCCCGGAATCTCTTCATCAATTTAGCGCGAACATAAAATTCTGCAATTGCATTTATAATAAAAGTTATCACAAACAACAAAGCGCCAATGAAAAACAAAACTGTGTAGTGTGTATCCCCAACAACAACTTCAGCCATCTCTGCGCCAATAGTAGCAGACATAGTTCTAACTGGTTCAAAAATATTAAATGAAGATAACGGTGCGTTTCCTGTTGCCATTAATAATATCATCGTCTCACCGAATGCACGTCCAAATCCCAAAAGTAAAGCAGCAAAAATTCCGGGTGTAGCCGCCGGCATTATTACAAAGAGAGCTGTCTGCCATTTAGTTGCACCAAGTGCAAGACTCGCTTCAGAAAAATATTTTGGTACTGCGGTTAGAGCATCCTCTGTAACAGTATAAATGATTGGAATAATTGCGAATGCCATTGCGACCCCGCCAGTAAAAGCATTAAGTCTATAAGTAAGTCCAAAAACACTTTGGAAAAAAGTAGCTATGGTCATTAAAGCAAAAAATCCTATAACAACTGAAGGAAAACTTGCAAGCAGTTCAATTGCGGGTTTTATTATTTCTTTTAATCTCTTAGAAGCGAATAATGCAGAAAAGATCGCTGCAAGAATTGCAAGTGGAGCTCCGAATAGAATAGCCAGAATTGTAGCTTTCAAACTGCCTATAAACAAAGGCAATAATCCGTATTTTGGATTTTCGCTTACAGGCTGCCATTCTTTTTGAGTTAAATTTTTAAATGAAGCAGCATCTTCGGAACCGGAAGAGAATGAAGAATAATTGTCTTTACTGGATTGTGCAGATTCATCACCATACGATTCAGATTTTGAAAATTCTTGAGACACTGCTTTCTTTTCAGTATGAAAAAATATTGGAGTGGCTTCACGGAAAACAAAGACAAAAATCAAAATGATTATGGCGAAGGATGTAAATGATACTAATTTGATTGTATTTTCAGCAAGAAACTCACTCAACCTAAATTTACGGCTGAGTGAGTTTTTGCTTTCCCTTTTCTTATTCTGCATCGGAATTATTTATATAATTAAATTTATTTAACAGGGAAGTAACCAACCTTAGTTACAATATCCTGCCCTTCTTTACTTAAGATCCAATCGATGTAATCTTTTATTTCACCAGTTGGACGGACTTTAAGATACATATAAAGATAACGAGTGATTGGATAGGTATTATTTTTAATTGTTTCTTCTGATGGAGTATAAGCCGGTGATTTATCATCTTTTTTTACAGCAGCATACTTTATTCCTTTAGCATAAGCAGCACCACCATAACCAATTGCATTTTGATCTTTAACAACAGCATTTACAACTGCTGCGGTTCCAGGTAAGCTCTGCATCGTTGAAGTATAATCTTCTCCACCAAGAACATTATCTTTAAAATAAACATATGTACCGGAACTGTTCTCTCTTCCGTAAACAATTATCTTTGCATCTTTACCGCCAACTTGTTTCCAGTTCGTAAATTTGCCTGTGTATATATCTTTAATCTGTTGTAGTGTGAGTTCTTTTACAGAGTTGCTTTCATTGAGGTAAACGCTTAAACCATCCTTTGCAGCTTTAACTTCGACACCTAATGTATTATAACGCGCTTTTAATTTCTCTCTCTCACTTGCTTTCATTGGTCTGGGTGCATCACAGATGTCTGTTGCACCGTTTATCAATGCAGCAATACCAATACCTGAACCGCCGCCTGTAACTTGTATAGTAATGCCCGGATGAGATTCCATATATTTTTCAGCCCAGCGTTGAGCAAGAATTACCATTGTATCCGATCCTTTTACCGTAATTACTTTATTATCAGCGGTAAAACCAAAAGCAAATACTGCTAACAATAACAATACTATTATATTTTTCATTTTTTCCTCTTTATTGTATTCAAATATTAATTTTTTTATCGACAGTTACTGTTAAGAAATTGTTAAGTTTTAGAACTTATACTGAATTCTGAATGTAAATACATTATCCTTCAAATCACTATTAAATGCTGCAAGTTTGGATGAAGTTTCGTTAGAGACACTATCATAGTAAAAAACAAGTTTAACATTATCGTCCCAGTAATGAACCAAACCAATTCCTAAAGTTGAATATTTAATATCAGGAGCTCCTAACTTTGCTGCTGCATTTGCACCTATATCATCACCGGCGACATCGGAATTAGGATCGTAAACATCATATTTAAGAACGAATTGATTTTTTTCTCCTAAGTTCTGAACCCACATTAAATAGTATCCCATAAAGTTTCTTAGATAAATGTCACCTGACGGGGCTGCAGTATATGAAGCGTTGCTTGAACTTGATCCAGCTTGCTTTCCTGAGATGTATTCACCACGAAGAGTAAATCTTCCAAGCAAAGGTAATTCATAATATAATTGCAAATCTGCACCCAGATAAGATCTATCGGCATCATCCGAGGGAATGGTAGTTGTTGCAAGAGTGGGACTATTAACTGTTATTAATGATTTGCCCGCAGGAACAATAACTTTACCCATATAAGCGGAAATACCTCCGTCAATAGCTAAGTTTTCATCCACAAATGGAAATGAAAATCCGAGTCGACCAATAAAATCTTTATTGTTATCTGTCTCAGGATTTACACCATTACCGGCAAATAATCCGGCTTTTAAGTTAAAATAACTTAGCGGGCCTTCTTGAGGTCTTACTTCTAATTTGAATCCTAAATCTCTTTCACCAGGGAATAATGTTTGAAATAATCTTGAACGTTCAGGACTTTCTCTGTTGCTTGAAGAATAAGATATTTCAAAACCAAAAGGACGATCAAAAATACCTGCGGTTAATCCAAATGTTTTCATCCATGGTTCGATAAACGAAACGTAAGCATCCTTTGTAGCAAATCCTTTTTCAGTAATATCAACTTGAACAACAAATTGAGTAAGATCGTTATCATAATTAAATTTAACTCTGCCTCTTCTGACCATAAATCTATTATGCATTCCTGCAGCAAAATTTCCGCCCGCAAATGTGGCGGCTCCGTCAGATTCAATTGATTGAAACTGAGATTGGATATAGCCCGATATTTTAATTTTCTTTAAAGCATCTACCGTTGCTTTTGTTTCAAGATATGATTCATTTAAACCGGTAAGAGCATCTTTTACCTCGCCAACTTTCGCAGCAGTAGAATCTTGAGCAAAATTAACCGCTGCAAACAAAACCAATATTATCGAAATGGTGTAGATTTTTTTCATACTAAGATTCCTTTTATATTTTTTTGTGATGGGCAAACTTATATTTTGAATGTTAACTCAATGTTACGCTAATGTTAAGGAATTGTTAAGGTTTTCAACCGAAAGTTTTTGGCAAATTGTGAAAATGAGACGCGATAATAGAAAAGATTTAGTTCAGCTTAAAGCCTTATTGAAAACGTTGCGAGATTTAATAATTATTTAATATTGTGGACTTGATGATGTAGAGTATATTGCAGCGAAAATTTAATTCTTCTCGAATTGAATTGTACGCAACTAGTTTTTTCATTTTAACAACTCGGATTCGAATATTTCTCCACAACTAAATATTTATACTCCTTATGGAAATAGAACAACAAATAACTCCCGAAGTTGAGAAGAGTTCAAAAAAAGTTTGGGTTATAACAGCCGATATGGGTTACGGTCATCAGCGTGCAGTCTATCCTTTACGAGATGCGGCTGAAGACGGTATTATCACAGTAGGGTCAGGGCACGCTGCATCAAAGAACGAAGAAAAATTATGGAAGCGTGTTCTCAACGGATATGAATTTATTTCACGGGCAAAAGGAATTCCAATTATTGGAAATCCTCTCTTTAATTTATTCGACACCTTCATGCACATACCATCTCCCTATCCCATGAGAGATCTTTCCAACAAGACATTACAAGTTGCTATTCTAGAATCGAGCATTAATAAAGGATTATGTTTAGGAATGCTTGAGACTGTAAAAACTAAGGATTTACCGGTCGTCACTTCTTTTTACGCAACTGCAATTGCAGCAGATATGAAAGGATTTCAATCTGTCTATTGTATAATATGTGATGCCGATATAAACCGTGTTTGGGTTGCCAAGGAACCCTGGGAAAGTAGAATTGAATATTTTGTACCATGCGGTAAAGCTGCACAAAGACTAAAAGCGTACGGCGTTCAAGACGAAAAAATTTTCACTACAGGTTTTCCTTTACCAATTGAATTACTTGGAGATAGAGATTTAACAATATTGAAAGCTGATCTTGCTCAAAGATTAGATTATCTGGATCCTGAGAATATATTTTGGCGGAGACATAAAAGGAACGTAAAACATTTTTTGGGGAAAGAGAATTGCATCCCAAGAAAAGATAGAAAATTTACTATAACATATGCTGTTGGCGGAGCTGGCGCTCAAAAAGAGATTGGTGAAAAGATTGCGATAAGTCTAAAAACTAAGATACTTAATGATGAAGTAAAGCTTGTACTTGTTGCGGGAATAAGAAAGGAAGTGAAAGATTTTTTTGACTCGGTAAAAGAGAAAATCACTAATGATGATTCTAAAATTGAAATAGTATATGCCGATTCGTTGTACGAATATTTTGACAAATTTAACGGAATACTAAAGTACACCGATGTTCTCTGGACGAAACCAAGTGAGTTGTCATTTTATTGTGCATTAGGAATTCCAATCATCGTTGCCCCGCCCATCGGTTCACAAGAAAAGTTTAATGCGAAATGGTTATATGAAGTTCAGGCCGGTATTAAACAAGAGAATCCCGATTACACAGATCAATGGCTCTTTGAATCATTAAACAAAGGAAGATTAGCTGAAGCTGCGTGGTCCGGATTTTTGAAGGCAAGAAAATTAGGCACGTTCAAAATTTTAGAAATACTAGAGTCAGGTAAAATGATCTCTGAAAAATCCCCCGTTATGAGATAAAATTGAACACAACTCTTAACAATAAAAGGAAATTCCTTTTCATTTATTTGAAAACCGGTGGGGGTCATCTTGCACCGGCAAAATCATTATCAAAATACCTAGATAAACACAATAAAGAAGAAGTCGAGGTAATTCTTGTAGATGGATTTGAAGGAACCAAAAGATATGCACGCTTTGTTGTTGAAGATGGGTACCGGATTCTGCAGAGTAAATTCAAATGGTTTTATGAATTAATTTACGCTATTCATAAAGTTAGAATAATTTCTGAGATTAGTTCCTATTTAGTTTCTATTAATATGGAAAAATATTTATCCGAAATAATCCAAAAAGAAAAACCGAAAAAGATAGTACTCTTTCATTTTTTTGCTATCAAACCGGTATATAAAATAATTAAAGAATTAAAGTTGAATATCCCTGTTATCACTATTGTAACAGATCCTTTTATTGCTCCTCCATTATGGTTCTTGAACAAAAATCAAAAATTTATTTTATTCAGCGAGGAACTGAAGGATCGTTGTATTAAGAAGGGAATTGACTCCAAGAATATTAAAGTATTCGATTTTGTACTTGATGAGAAATATTCAAAGGTTGCAACACAAGATGAGATTCTATCTTGGAAAAAGGAATTCGGTTTTCAAAAAGAAAAAGTTTTGTTGATTCTAGGCGGAGGTGACGGTATTCCAAAAGGGATCCAGATACTGAAAAGTATTCTAAAATTAAATAGTGATTTTGAAATTGTTATTGTATGCGGCAAGAATAAAGAGTTCTTTGAACAAGCCAATAAAATTATTACTCATGAAAAATATGATAATCTAAAAATTTATGGCTTTGTTGATTTTGTTTATGAATTGATCAGTATATCGGATGTTGTTATTTCAAAATGTGGTGCATCAACATTCATGGAATTATTAATCTCCGGGAAAATTCAAATAGTTAACAGTTTCCTTTGGGAACAGGAAAAAGGAAATGTTGATTTCTTGATAAGGAATAATCTGGGTATATACGAAAAGAATACCAGCAAGCTTCCTGCAATAATAAATCAAATGTTTACCGACAATAATATTTTACAGCAGTATAAAAAGAACATTGCCAGTTTTAATTTTAAAAACGGTATTGCAAAGGTCGCCTCATTTTTACTGGATCATTGATATACGAACTCATCCGATTGTTGTATATACTTTTCTAAGCAGGTTAACGGTTATATAGAGACTTTTAGAAAAATAGAGTATGAAAGCGACTACTAATCAACTTTCTATCTATTGTAATTACTTTAATCAGCTGGCTAAGGAAACAACTAATTTTTCTTGTGTAGTGATGTTTTGGGATTTCAAAGATGGCTTGGATATTTCTGCGGTGACTTCAAATGGGAAAACATCTATTAAAAATAAACTTGTCTCATCTTTAAGACCATTGTCTACAGAGCCGCCGGAATTAATAAATCTTATTCCTTCTCTAAAATACTCTTTCATTTCATGGCTATGACCGTGCAACACAAGTTTTACATTACTTTCTAAAAACAATTTCAAGAGTTTCTTTTTACCACGCAATTTCATTGTATAGTTTTCAATTTTATTCCACATTGTTCTTTCAGAGCTGTGCGATGCAACATTTTTAGGATAAAAATGATGATGAGTTAAAATAATTTTGACTTTATTTTTGAACTCATTTTTGGTAAGGATTGCCTTAAGAAATTGTCTTTGTGTTTTTGAGACATGTCCATTGGAAGCAAATGGATTTTTAAATCGCGAATACTCAGCGGCAGAATTTATTCCGACAAGAAGAACATCCTTAAATTCTTTTGCAAATGGAAAATATAATTCATCATGAAGCCGAATTGTATTCACGAAAAGCTCTTTGAAATGATCAATAAACTTTGCAACCCTTTCATGGTAATTTGTATTCATACATTTGGCTGGAAAGTTAAAAACATCTTGAGCAGTTTGTGGACCACCGAAAATATCATGATTGCCAATAATTATTGTTGTCTTATCGCTTCTAAGTAAATCAAACTTTTTTAGAATTTCCTTAAAAACGACAAAATCCTTTTCATCTGCATTATCTGAAATATCACCGGTAATAACAAAATGTTGCGCACCGTTATCGAGAGCATGCTGAATTAGCCTTTTAATTTTCGGAATATTTTCACTTTTGTGTTTTGTACAAAGGTGCAAATCTGAAATATGCGCAAATCTCATTACAATCCTTTTAAATTTTTCTATCAAAAATTAGATAACACATGTTAAGACAATATGAATTAATTGTTATCAAATCATTAAGTTCTGCCAAAGCAGATAAGGCAAAGAAATCCTACTGTTTTTATTATTCTTGTTTTCCGGCAAGCAGCAATTCAACATTGATTTATAATTTTTCCTTTGGTGAAAGCAAACAATCTAATTGAGTGTGGAGGACTGATAGGAATTGTGAGAGATCTACTGGGTTACAGTGAGATCAATTTCGAATTAGAAGAGATTAGAAAAGATTAAGCAGACGTGTTTAATAAAAGGTTAGGGCTGATCTTATACATTAAGATTGTTATTGTATTTATCATCTACCGTAGAAAAATTAGGATTATACTTTTCATCTAAATTTTTACTGAAATAGTCTATGAAATTTGATGGTAAGTCTAACCAATGTTTATTGATTAATATCTCCAGAATGATTTTATTTTCCTTTGCAGATAAATCTTTGAGAATAGAGCGTTCTTCAAAAGAAAGTCTTTTCTTATACTCCTCTTCATTTCGAATATTCTTATAAATATTTCTTTTATATCTGCTGATCCGGAAGAGTTCACTTACAAGATCTTCAAAGAATGGAGAATTATAAAGCGCTATATCATAATTGATATGTGACATTTTATTCCCTCTTTCTTTATTAGGTGGTCACGGACAAACTGATATCATCATCAGCATTTGAAAAATCTGTATCAACGGGGTCTACGCCAACACTTGGTAATAGATAAAGAATGCCAAGAGCTATAATCGAGAAAATAAATCCAAGTGTAAACCACTCCTTCTGCGCTCTATTTTTTTCTTTTGCCGCAAATGAGCAAAGGGCTCCGAATATTAATCCAACTATTGAAAACCATAAGCCAAACATAATTACCTCATTTTTTTGTTCGGCTAAAGATCAATAATTAGTATTAACTCAATATTATGGTAGTGTTAAGAAATTGTTAAGTTTTTTCAAAAGAACGGTCATTCCTTATTAACGATTAATATGATTTTACCTTCAACACTCGATTGATCAAGAAGCTTGTGAGCTTCTACCGCGTTGGAAAGCGGCATCTTCTTTGCGATCACAGGTTTAATTTTACCTTGTTGTAATAATCCAAACAGCGCCGTTAAATCTTCCTTAAACCAGTCGGGTTGTTTTTTTCGCAGTGAACTGATTGCATAAAATGTTGCCGCTTTTTTATTCGGCAGTATGTTCCATAGTTTTATTTTTATGAAACCAAGAACTATATCCAGCATATTTCCATTAGTCATTACGGCTTGCTGGAAACCATACGCAACTAAAATACCGCCGGGTTTAAGAGAAGCAAACGATCTCTTAAAATAATCGCCACCGATGCAGTCGAATACAGCATCAATGCCGGAGCCGTTATAAGTTTTAATACGTTCTACAAAATCTTCGGATTGATAATCAATCGGGATCGCGCCTAAACTTTTAATCAAATTGTGTTTGGATTTTCTTGCTGTTCCGTACATTTTTAGATCGAGCAATTTTCCAAGTTGGAGCAAGGCAGTTCCGACCGCTCCACCTGCGCCATGCACTAAGATACTTTGACCCTTCTGAATTTTTGCCGTACGGTGAAGCATTTGATATGCCGTCATATAAGAAAGAATTAAGCTGACAACCTCTGCATCATCCAATCCTTTAGGCACAGAGATTAAAGTATCCTGGTGAAGACAAATGTATTCGGAGTAAGCGCCGTAAACAGTTAACGCCGCAACTTTTTGACCGGCATTAAACATAGATGCATCTTCGCCGCACTTATCTACAATTCCAACCATATCATACCCGGGAGAAAGCGGCGGTTTTTTTCTTACTTCAGGATACATTCCTTTTCGCAGAAGTGTGTCTGTAAATGATGCGCTTGTTACCAAAACTTTTATTCGTACTTCGCCTTTTTCCGGTTCAGGTAAAAATTCTTCTTCAATAACCTTCAGCACATCGGGAGGACCATATTTTGTAATGATAACTTTTTTGTAACTCATTTCTTCTCCTAAATTATTGTTACCCCTCGCAGGCAGTCACAACTTTTATTTTATACTTGCCCGCAGTTTGCTGGCGGGAATCAGTTTTGTTTTACCAATCAACTTTAACAACAAATTAATTCTGAAAAGCCAAACCTGATGCGACTCAATAAGACCGCATCTCAATCGCGGTTGTTGTTGAGCGCGTGTTAGCCGCTTGAAACTTTATCATTGATTTCACTTTTTGTTTTTAAAGAACGATATCTTTTTAGTTTACTTTTATTTTGCAGATTATTGATATCAATTTCAAATTCTTCAAGAAGAGTAATATCAAGGTTCCATTTTTGTTTACTTCTAATTCTCCGTTCCTTGATAACGACATTCATAATTTTTTTCGCAGTCTCTTTATCTAAACGATTTACTTTTTCGAATCGATCTAATGCTCTCGTTTCATTTCCTAGAATCGCAGCAAGACCAAAATGTTTAACTTCGTGACATAAAGGGCATATTGCTTGGAAAAAACTTAGTTTTTGTATTAAAGTTTCATCATCATAAACCCACAC
>QYQI01000031.1 GCA_007280825.1 Ignavibacteriales bacterium
GGCGAGAAGAGACCGAATTTTGTTTTTATTATTACAGAAAGTTTGGGCAGGGGATACTCCGGCGAGAATGCTTATATGGGCAGCTTCACTCCGTTTTTAGATTCACTTGCAAAACAAAGTCTCTATTGGGAAAATTTTTTGAGCACGGGCGGCCGAACTTTTGCTGCACTTTCTTCCATATTTGGCTCTCTTCCATTTGGAAAAAATGGTTTTTTAGAGATGGCAGAAAACCAACCACCGCATTTTTCTTTGATAAAATATTTAAAGCGATATGGATATAAAGTACATTTTTATTACGGCGGAAATTCACATTTCGATTTAATGGACATCTTTCTTAAAAAACAAAATGTTGATCTTATTGTTGACGAGAATAATTTTGGTAGCGGTTATGATAAGATGCCCGCTAAAGGAAACGGATTTTCATGGGGATATGGCGACAAAGATTTGTTTAAACGCGGGTTTGTAGGGATTAATTCTGATAAACAAGAAAATCAGATCAACATTTTTCTTACATTATCTATGCACGATCCATTTTTAGTAGATGATCAAGACCGTTATCGAAAACAGTTTGATGAAATATACTCTAATCTTCATTTAGAGCCGGATGTTATGACGAGCGTAAAAAGCTACAGAGACATACTTTCAACCGTGCTTTATACTGATGATGCATTCAGATATTTTTTTAATGAATACAAAAAGAGAGATGATTTTAAGAACACAATTTTCATTATTACCGGAGATCATAGAATGCCCGAGATTCCGATTACTACTCAAATCGACCGATTTCATGTACCATTAATAATTTTCTCTCCGATGCTGAAACGATCAGCAAAATTTTCTTCAATCTCTTCACATTTTGATATAACGCCAACACTTTTAGCATTTCTTTCCGATCAATACAAAATGGGAAAAATTTCTCATTCAACTTTTATCGGATCGGGACTTGATACAGCAAGACAATTTAGGAATATTCATAGATACCCGTTGATGAGAAACAAAAATGAACTTATTGATTATCTGTACGGAGAATATTTTTATTCCGACAAGACACTTTATAAAGTTTTGAAAGATTTAAGTATAGTTTCTATAGATGATAAAACGATGGAAAATAAAATAGAAAATGAATTTGCGGATTTTAGAAGGCGCAATAATTACATGCTTCAAACAAAAAAATTAATTCCGGATTCGCTGCTAATAAAATTAAACTAACTGGCCTACTCCTTCTGCAATGAATTATAATAATTTTTTAAGATTGTACTAACAAGAGGTTGATAATACAACCAGAAGAAACTTTCTCTTTCGGCAAGATCGTTAGAGGGATACATCAACCATTTAAATTTTGTTATTTCCGAAAATTTCGAGAAAATCATTTTAATTGAATTATCACAAAAGTCACCGCAGAAATAATAAAATTTATAATCCTTATCATTATGTTCTATCACCGCCGGGAAAGGATTCGGAATATTCAGCGATTGCAAAATAGAATCGCCTCTCGCATTGCTGAATATTTGGTAAACAGAAACAACATTGTTCAACCTTTTGGTTAACATAATATCAAACCAATAAGAATATTTTAACTTTTTTGGAATCCCAAACCGTTTTTGATTTATTTCTGCGGAAATTATATATGGAACTTCTTCTTTTAAGTCTTTTTTATTTTCTAAAATTTCTATTCTGTCATCATTGTTTACTAAAACAATTCCGGAACCCTTAAATGGCCAATGATTATTATGCTGATCTTTATAATCTCTTACTACCCAAATAGGAATATCTTTGTTTGCGGTTGTATCGAGAACATTAAAATATCTTCCCGTCCAACCGCTCCATTTTAAGCCGAACATTTCCTCAAATTGAGTTCTAATTCTTCTCGATGTTGGTGGCGCAACCGTATTAAACTCAGTAAGAATTAATTTATTTTGGACTTTCATCAAATTTAATAACGATAATTCTTTACTAGACATCCCCCCATAAATTAATTGCGAACGCTCGCCTCGATAATTATCGCTATACCAATCTTTACTGTAAACTCCGTATAAGTCGGTCATATAAATCATATCAAGTCTATCTGTAAGAGTCTTTAGTTGAGCCTCATCAAAATTTTCAAAATCATTTATTAAATATTTTTTATTTTCTTTAGGAAAGAAGCCGAAGTAATCTTCGGAAACAGAATATAAATCTCTGTTTGGTTTGCAAAATTTATTGTTGTCAAGAATCCAGTTTAAAGATCTGTGTTCATCACCGCCTGTTGTAAGACTGGTTTTATCTATTACTGCAATTTTTAATTCCTTTTTCGGTTTGAGCTGCCAAGTTACAAACATTATTAAAGGCAGTAATGAAATTAGTATTATTAGAAGAAATGTTAGGATGAGATTTCTTTTTTTCATTCTTTGGCGGAATTAAAATAAAAATTTTAAGCCAAGACCAGCAGAAATTTTAGTAAGAAATCCATATGTACGAGATTCCTCCCTGCTGTAATCTCCGGATATATTCAAAATAAGGTTTCTACTTAGCTTTACTTGATATTCCAAGCCAAACTTATCGGATCTCAGCCAGGAGCCTGGACCATCAACGGAATTTTGATTCGGAGAAATTCCTGTGCCGACTGATAAAGCTAAATAATCATCTGCGCCCGATAGATAATATCTAATTATTAATGAATATGAATGTGAAGCTTTTTCAACCTGCGGGGTAATATATGTTCTTAATGAAAACCAATAACTTCCCCAATATTTTCCGAGAGCGAAAGTATAAATCCAGGTATCACTAGTTAGGGTATCGTTAGAGTATTTTAATAATCGGAATCCCCCATCTATTTCAAAACTAAGAGGTAAACTTAAATATAACGATGCACCGTAGCGTTGCTTCGGAAATATTCCGTCTTTGGAATAACCGAAGTTTAAATAAGAATAAAAACCACTTGCAATACTTGGATACATGTCTATTTCATATTGTGTACCGTTACTCCCGAATCTGTTCGCAAAATTTATTCTTAAGATAGTTGTGCCGAAAAAAAGTCTTCTTGAATAACTAAGCGATCCCAACTGCCACGGGTCAAATGTTTTATCAAATTTTTCATATTGATAGGTTACTCCGATTGAATTTTTTCTAACTTTATCTTTGAGGTGTTCCGCGAAAGCAAACGCTTCCGTGTTTGATTTATCCAGCTTAAATATTTTTTCTAGGGAGAGAAAAGCCGCATCATATCTTTCTAGATCATCAAGTACTTTCGCTTTCCTTAATAAAAATTCTGTAGAGGAGGGAAATTTTGATACACCGAGATTACAAAATTTAAGTGCAGCGCTCGAGTTACCTGACCAATACTCGAGATCAATCGCTGCGTTTATCGCATCACCGTTAGCAGAATCTTTTTTAATTACATCATTAAAAATTACTCTTGCTGAGTCATAAATGTTATCCCAAGTATAAAGCCTGCCGAGAAAAATTGAGATATCTTCATAATCCGGACTTTTAATTAATGCTTGTTTGCAAAGCTTTCTGGCAAGCTTTCTGTCCTTTTGATTGAAAGCGGCATCTTTTGCTTTAACAAAAAGCTCATCTGTAGTAAGCTGAGTTTGTCCCAATAAATTTATGCTTAACAAAAGTATAATTGAGAGAAGAAAATATTTCATTTATTTCTCATGGTTTTTAAGATGCGGAAATTGTAATCGTTATCAATATCTCTCCTTAATATATAGAATAATCTTAAAATTAATAACATTATCTGGTGAAATTCTTAACGAGAAGAAGATTGTAGATTTATAAAATAGTTTCGATGGATTGTGCTGAAAGTCATTTTATCAACAATGCAACATTTTCTATATGATAAGTATGCGGGAACATATCAACTGGTCTAAGCTTTATTAATTTGTATCCACCGTCGCAAAGTAATTTAGTATCTCGTGCTTGAGTTGCGGGATTACAGCTTATATAAACTATTTTTTTAGGCATCAATTCTAAAATATCCTTAACGGTTTTTGGATTCATGCCGCTCCTCGGCGGATCGACAATGATAACATTAGGCTTTGGTAGATTCCTTTCTTTTATTATCGGAAGAAATGATTTGTTCAAGTCCGTTAATATCGGCTCAAAGTTTAAAGCATTGTTCAACGAAACATTTACAACAGCGTCTGCAATAGCGGACTCAACATTTTCAAATCCGTAAATCTGTTTTACATATTTCGAAATAAAAATTGGAATGGTTCCGGAACCAGAATACAAATCGTAAACAATTTCATTCCCATTAAACTCAGCAAATTCTACTGCGATAGTAAAAAGTTTTTCCGCTTGAGCGGTATTTGTTTGAAAGAAAGAGTTAGCGCTGATTCGATATTTCCATTTGCTGATGAAATCAAAAATAAAGCCGCTTCCATGAAAAACAATTTCATAATCACCGTAAGCAACTTGAGATAATTTTTTATTAATGTTAAAAACTAATGTTGTTAATTGTGGAAATAATTTAAGAAGGGATTCCTTATATAATATGAACAGGCGTTCGTTTTCTTCGGCAATTACTAAATTCACCATTATTTCATTATTCAAAAAAGACTGTTTTATTACCAAATTTCTTAAAAAACCGGTATGATTTTGAGCAGAATAAGGTAAAATTTGGTGATTTTTGAAAAACCCCCTCGCATGATTTAGTATACTATTGCTAATCTCTGACTGCAACCAGCACTCATTAATATCTAAAATTTTATCGTATATACCCGGGATATGTAATCCCAATGCGAACGCCTGATCATGTATTTCTTGCTTCGAAGAGATCTCATTTTCACTAAGCCACCGCTTGTCAGAAAAGGAATATTCCATTTTATTTCTGTAAAAAAAGATTTTTTCAGAAGGAACGATAGGAAGAAGTTCAAATTCCTTAACTCCGCCGATTCGAGTAAATAAACCCGCAACGTGTTCCTGCTTAAATTTCAGCTGTTCTACATAATTAAGATCTTGCGCTTTACAGCCGCCACATGTTCCGAAATATTTACACTTTGCTTCAATGCGAAGCAATGATTTTTTTATAAGTTTTTTTGTTTTTGCTTCTGCGTAAGATTTTCTGATCTTTGTTATTTGTGCAGTAACCACATCACCGGGATATGAACCATCAACAAATACAACAAATTTTTTTGGTTCTACATTATCTAAAGCGTGAACCTCTTTAATAATTTTTGCAACACCTTTTCCTTCAAAAGCATAATCGGTAATTTCCAGCTCAAGAAGGTCTCCCTTTTTCATTCATGTCCCTTCTTAAGCAGCAAAGAAAGAAAACCAATAAACTTATCGGCTCCTAACTTTAAATATGCATTTGATTCATGATTGATTTTATTGAGAAGTTTTTTGTAATAACTTTTTTCTCGTTCGGTTAGATTTTCTTTGCTGGTTGAGAGCAAATTTTTGTTTAATAAAAAATATTCATTCAAAGTGTTTGTGAGATCTATGCGACCGGATAAAACAAATTTTCGCTCGGAATAATATTTTTCTAAATTTTCTACAAATAGGGGCAATAAATCAGAAGCATCAAAAATATCTTGAACATATTGTGGGACATCTCTTTTCAGAGTTACAACCTCTCCAACACAGAAGAATCCATCCGGCAGTAATATTCTTTTAATCTCCTTTACAACTTTATTTCTATTTATCGATGAAATGGAAGCTTGTGCATAGACAAGATCAAATGAGGAAGGGTTAAAATCAGTTGCCTCAAAACTCATTAATCTTACGTTAACATTAGACTCGCTGCTTAAAATTAGTCTCGAGTTTAACAAGGACTCATAATCTTCAACGATAACCTCAATTTTACAATTAAATTTTTTAGAAATAATTTCCGCGGGAATTTCGCTGGCGGATCCGATTACTAATGCAGAGTTAATTTCAGAAGTCAGATTTTTTCGGAGGAAATTTATTTGTTTATCTAAGCCTGGGAGAAGAATTTTTTCTTTGTTCATTTATTTTATCAATATTATTTTCTTTGTCAGCGCCAAAGTTACCAACTTTTAATTGATAAAAATATACACACGACCCGCTTAATTATTCTTTGTGAAATCTATAAAACATTTTCCTTATTTTGATCATGAAAATATAAGTACACTTGAATTTATATCAGATAAACATTTATGAAACGACTATCCATCCCTTTCATTTTACTCCTTATTTACGGATGCAGAGAAAAACTTCCTGTAGTTGACGATTTTAAAAACTCAAACTATAAACTGATTAATCCAAACAATCAAGAAGTTATTTTCCCAGATTTTGTAAAGGGAAAGCTTGTGGTAATGAACTACATTTTCACAAATTGTCCGGATATTTGCCCTCTTAGCACAAACAATATGCGGTTAATACAAGAGCAGTTAAAAAAAGAAAAAATTGATAATGTTCAATTTGTATCGCTCAGCTTTGATCCTGAATTCGATTCGCCGGAAGTACTTAGAAAATTTGCCGGCATAAGAAACTTGGATTTATCCAATTGGACATTTCTCACGGGAGATAAATCTACAACAGATTCTGTAATAAAAAAAGTTGGTGTGCTGGCCGTTCCGAATGATTCGACAATATTCAAAAACGGCAGGAAGATTTATTATTATATTCATACAGATAGAATTCAATTGATAGATCCAGAAGGAAGAATTAGAAAGAATTATAAAGGAAGCACTATTAATGTAAACGAAATAATTGCTGACATAAAAAGTTTACAATAGCAGTACTCGGTTGAAAGTATAGAAATAATGTATAAAGAAAGCGGAAGAAAATGAAAAGAAGATTGTTAATAATGGTTGCGTTAATCTTCATGCTCAACACGATAATTTTTGCACAGCAGCCAAAAACTCAAAATTCAAAACTCAAAATTCAAAACGCATGGGTACGACCGGCAGCAAAAGGTGCAAACTCGGCGCTTTATTTTGTCATAGAGAATAACAGCATAAAAACAGATACACTGATCGGCGCAGAATCAAAAATAGCCGAGGAAGTTGAGGTGCATGAGTCATTTAAGAAAGATAATGATAGAATGGGAATGCGCCCCGCAGGCAAATTAGCTATAAATCCAAAATCTGAATTTGAATTTAAACCGGGTGGATTTCATATAATGCTTTTAGGTGTAACGAAAGATCTTAAGATCGGCGATAAAATTGAAGTAGTGCTTTTATTTAAAAATAAAGGTAAAATAAAAATTAAAGCAGAAGTAAGCGATATGCCAATAACGAAAAAGATGAAACAATAGCTTGATAAACAAAATCAACTTGAATTAACCGGGAGAGTCGTTCTCGTTGTTGTTATTTCCACTCTCCCCGGTATTACTTATTAATCTTCCAGCTTTTTTTAATGAGTCTTTCAATAAATATTCAATCTGTCCATTGATACTTCTTAATTCATCTGCCGACCATTTTTCAAGTGTGGCATAGATGTTCTCATCTATTCTTAATAAAAATTTTTTCTTTTCAGCCATTACTTTCTTCTTTATTTCTAGTGAGCCGAATGTGCTGCTTGATGTCTTTGTTCAATTGTGATTATGTAAGCAAGAATTATTATCCACGGATATTTATCCAGTAAATCATCTTTCTTTACTATCATTACTTCAGCCCTATCTTTCATGGAAATTTTTTTTGGAATAATTTTCGCCAAACAAACTTCCTGTTCGTTGTTAATTTCGCAAAAACCTTTAAATAAGTGAGGAACAATTTTTAATTTTTCACCCAACGGCAAAGAAAGAGTTCCTCTACTTCTAAATCCGTCCCTTGTATAATTTGCAATTGGCATTTCATAACCGGCTTCGCGTATATCTAAAGCACTCCTCCAAAAACTCGGTTTATATATTTCCCATTTTTTATTTTGAATATCCACTTTCCACATCATTCCGAAAAATCCTTTTTGCTGCATTGAACCTATAAGCTCTTCGTTTACCCGTATCTCATAATTTCTTTTAAATACAGAAGTCTGTGCAATAACAATATTCTTGCCCATATAATCTGTTATCATTTTCATTTTATAATCCTATATAACATACTAATCGTTCTACACTCTACACTATTAATACAGCGAACCCGCATTGATCACCGGCTGAGCAGAAACCTCAGATACCAGCGCCACTAATAAATTATTAACCATTGTTGCTTTCTTTTCGTTGTCGAGACTTACAATATTATGTTCGCTCAATGCTTTTAATGCCATCTCAACCATTCCTACGGCGCCTTCAACAATCTTTGTTCTTGCTGCAACAACTGCTTGAGCTTGCTGTCTGCGAAGCATGGCTTGTGCAATTTCCGGAGCGTATGACAAGTGACTTATTCTTGATTCCAATATTTCAACACCACAAACCTCGAGTCTTGTCTGAACTTGTTTTTTCATTGCTTCTGCAATCTCTGCCTGATTTCCAACTAAAGAAAATTTATCATGCTCGGATGAATCATAAGCATACTCGGTTGCAAGTCCGCGTATAGCAGTTTCACTTTGTATTGCGACAAATCCTTCATAATTCTGAACATCAAAGAGAGCACGTGCCGGATCAACAACACGCCACACTACCACGGCTGCAATTTGAATTGGATTACCGTGAAGATCGTTTACTTTAATTGTCTCGCTCTGAAAATTCCTGATCCTTAACGAAACCAATTTTTTTGTTGTGAAAGGATTAACCCACCAGAATCCTGAAACGCGAACCGTTCCAAGATACTTACCAAAAAGAACAAGCACTCTCGAATCGTTCGGTTGAACAACTAAGAATCCGCTGAAGGAAAGAAAAATTAATAATGTAATTGGAACAAAAATCCAGAGTACTTCCGGACGATTATTCATTACTCCCCTGATCAGAATTGTTACATCAACAAAAATTGCTATGATAACAAAAACAAGCGCTACAAAGCCATTCATTTTCTTGGCTAATTTTTCAGTAATAGCTTCCATTTAATACTCCTAATTATTGCTATCATAATGATATCATGTTAGTATCGCATTGTCAAGTAAAATCTTATTTTTAGTTAAAAAACAGCTAAAAGAGTATAGGGTAATTGAAAGAATTTTAGCGAGGTGAAAATGAATTGAGATTTTATTTGATCTTCTTTAAAATAAAAAACCCCCGGCAAGCGGGGGTTAAATCTAAAACGAGTTACTATTAGCTGATCTTTTTAACTTCAGCTGCTTGAAGTCCTTTCGGACCCTGTGTAACTGAGAATTCAACTTTATCGTTTTCGTTTAATGTTTTGTATCCATCGCCTACAATTGCTTGAAAATGTACAAATACATCTTCTCCGCCTTCTTGTGAAATGAAACCAAAACCTTTGGTGCTGTTAAACCATTTAACAGATCCTTGTTTGCGCTCTGCCATGACAGATGCTCCTTTGTTAATTTGTTGATAATTGATTGTTTACGACAGGCTTTAAACAGGTGAGGCTTCGAAGATACTTCTACGTCTACATCTACATCTAAAGTTACTGCCTTTACGGGTGTAAACATACGGAATGGATTCTTATAAAACTAATTTAAAGAGAGTCGCCTGTCTATGACAGTGTTTAATATCACCACTCTATTGATATTGGGATTAAGTACTTCATGGTTTGAAAACGGAGGGAAGGATTTTGTAACAAGAAAGTATTTCTAAATTTTAATGAATCCCAGAATAATTATTAATAAAAATTTGCAGATGAAAATATTGTAAGTCTTAAGGAATTTTAAAATCTATTCCCCTTTCTTTTATAATATCTAATGTGATTTGAAGATCATTATAAAAAACGTCAATTCTGTTCTGGTCGTTTTTGTTAGGGTAGTTCATATGCGCGACAATATTTCGAGGGACAACAAGGGTTTCAATATCTAATATTAACTTGTCTAATCTCGGAATAACTTGTTCAAAATAGGGCGAATTTGCTCTGATAATTTCATTAAGATCATTTATATA
>QYQI01000023.1 GCA_007280825.1 Ignavibacteriales bacterium
GAATTGCCTTTCCGAATAATTCTTAATTACAAAAATTATTTAGCTGCAGATAATTTATTGACGTGTTTTGTAAGAGCAGATTTTTTTCTGGCAACAGTGTTTTTATGCATTCTGCCTTTTGATGCTGTTTTATCTAGAAATGCAACTGCTTCTTTCAAAGATTCCTGTGCTTTTGCCGTGTCTTTTAGGTCGAACACTTTTTTAACAAGCGTTTTAATTTTTGTTAAGGCTGCTTTGTTTCTCTCTGCTCGTTTTTTTGTTGATCTAACTCTTTTTTTAGCTGATTTGTGATGCGCCATTAATAAAACCTTATTTTGTTGAAAATCGGGTCTAAATATAGCACTCAAGGTTTAACAAATCAAACTTAGAGTTGATTTACTTTTTTCTCAAACATAGTGTTATTATCTTTGAGCACTTTAAGGATGAATTAGATCATTTATGCTCAAGATCAACGAAATATATTACTCTATCCAAGGGGAAAGCTCTAAAGCCGGACTGCCGTGCGTCTTTGTTAGATTAACGTACTGTAACCTCCGGTGCTCTTACTGCGATACCGAATATGCATTCTACGATGGGAATGAAATGACTATTGATACAATTATTGATCAAGTAAAAAAAGATAATTGCAAATTAGTTGAGATTACAGGCGGCGAACCCTTATTCCAAGATGAATGTTTTGAGTTGATGAAACAGCTTTGTGATGAAGGATTTGATGTTATGCTTGAAACCGGCGGAAGCTTACCGATTCAAAATGTAGATAAACGCGTAATGATAATTTTAGATTTGAAATGTCCATCAAGTAAAATGATGAAAAAAAATCTGTACGAAAATTTGGATTATATAAAACAATCCGATGAAATAAAATTTGTAATTGGTACGCTTGAAGATTATGAATGGACAAAAGAAATCATTGGCAAATATAATTTGGTTAAAAAATGTTCAATTTTATTTTCTGCAGTTTTCAGCTTACTAGAACCCGCAAAACTTGTAGAATGGATTTTAAAAGATAATTTAGAAGTACGATTTCAATTACAAGCACATAAATTTATTTGGGAACCAAGCAAAAAAGGTGTTTAATGAAAATTGCGAAAGAGTTTACATGGGAGATGGGACATCGTCTTTCGTTTCATACCGGTAAGTGTAAAAATCTTCACGGACATTCCTACAAATGTATGGTTGAATTAACAGGCGATCCGGATAAAAACGGAATGGTAATGGATTATTATGATTTGAAAAAAGTAGTTGAACCGATTCTCGACGAGTTAGATCATGCCTTTATGGTTTGCAAGAAAGATACTGAAATGATTGAAGTCCTTGAGAAATTAAACTCGCGTAAAGTAGTTGTTGATTTTGAAACTACGGCAGAAAATATTTGTGTTTATTTGCTTAATAAAATTAAATCAGCAAAATTTCCACAAAACATTTATTCGATCAAAGTTCGTGTACTGGAAACTGAAAACAGTTATGCGCAAGAAGAAACAAAAATTTGATTTTGTGTTACATATAATATTATTAAATTAAGAGTGCAATAGGATTGTAATGGAATTAGTGTTTGAATGGAATAGAGAAAAAGAGAGAATAAATTTCCAAAAACATGGTATTACATTTAATGAAGCTAAGAGTGTTTTTTATGATCCATTAGCAAGAATTTTTGATGATGTAATTCATTCCGTAGATGAAAGTAGAGAAATCATAATAGGTCATTCGTTTACTAAAAAATTATTGCTGGTTGTTTATGTAGAGCGAAAACAAAATCAAATAAGAATCATAAGTGCAAGACAGGCAACAAAAAAAGAGAAAAAAAATTATGAAGAAAACAAGAACAAATACTGAGTTAAAAGTTTCTGAAATGCTAAGCGAATATAACTTAGATTACAGTGGATCAAAACCTAATCGGTTTGCAAAAACTGAAAAACAAGTTGTAGTCCAAATTGACGAAGATGTTGCAAAAGTATTTTCTTCATCAGAAGATGTTAACAATGCGCTCCGTACACTTATTCGTATTTATCCTAAAAAAAGAAGAAAATCAAAAATCAATTCTTAAACTTCTTTACTTCCTCTAAAATCTTTGGTAAGATTTCTCCCGCTTTTCCAAACCAAGAATAATCAGTATAGCGTGATAATTCTGTTGGTTCAATATTAATTTCAACCAAATAAGAGCCGGCTCTCTTTGCGCTTATTGGAATATGCGCTGCGGGATAAACAACCGCGCTTGTTCCAACAACAAAACAAATATCACTCCACTCGGCAGCTTTTTCTCCTCCGCTAAATTCATCTTGAGGTAACATCTCGCCAAACCAAACTACATCCGGACGAATAAGTCCGCCGCACTTTTTACATTTTGGTACGGTGTTAGTTGTTTCGAGTTCCGGAGAATTATAAAAAGTGTGGCACTCAATACAGAAATTTCTTTCAATGTTTCCGTGCAATTCAAATATTTTTGTTGAACCGGCACGTCTATGCAGATTATCTATGTTTTGTGTAACGACTGATACTTCATAAAATTTTTCTAATTCTGCAATTGCAGTATGTCCTGCATTCGGTAGAGCATTGTTAACAATATTTCTTCTATGTTGATACCATTCCCAGACCAGATCGGGATTGCGAATGAATGCATCAAAGTTAGCAAGTTCTTCCGGTTTCATCTTGTTCCAGATTCCATCTTTACCGCGGAATGTTGAGATGCCACTCTCTGCAGAGATTCCCGCACCTGTGAAGAACACAATTTTTTTCCCGTCTTTGAGTTTGTCTAGAAATTCTTTTTTGAAATACATGATGGAAATGTTAATTCACTCTATTCCCGACTTATCGGGAGAAGAGTCTTATAAACAAAGGTTTTAGATTCTTCGCCCTCCGCCAACGGCGGAGGACTCAGAATGACAATCATAAAATAAATTATTCGTTCTTAATATCGTTCAAAGTTTTCTTTGCTTCGGCTAATCTCTTTTCATCTTCTTGATGCTGGAATTGACAAGTAAGTGCCTTATTCAACATCTCGCGTGCAGTTTTGTAATCATCTTCGCGGATTAATGAATTAGCATAATCAACATAGAACATCATATAGCCGGGATAAATCTCTATAGCTTTCTTGTATTCTGTAAGAGCGATTTCATTATCAGCCCAGCCAAGACCAAGTATAGCTCTTGCCGGTTTCCATTTTTCACTTGTCTTTGCGTGCGTTCTTGCTAAAACATAATGAGCAACACCCCGAATAAAATTTCCATCGTTACCTAATTGAATTGCTTTTTCAACATCAGCTCTAACGCTGTTAACAACTCCGGCAACAGAAAATACACCTTTGAACAAAGCAATCTTTCCGTTTGCGATTGCTTTACGTAAGAAACCAACAGACTGATCGGGTTTTTGTTTGATAGCTTTTTCCGCATAATCTAATGCCTTTTGAAAAACAGCAAGCTGCGCATCTTCTTGTTCGCCTGTACTTTTCGGCATCTTATCTGCAATGTCTACGTATGTGCGGGAAAGACGCCAGAGCACATCAAAATTATTTGCATCAGCTTTTTCTGCATTTTGCAGAACTTCCAGGGCTTTTTCATTATTAAATTGTTTATAATATTTTTCTGCATCTTCAACCGCTTGATCTACTGATTGAGCTATTGTTTTTGAAAATGCAACTGATAAAGCGAGGAATAGAAAAAGAATAAGCTTGTTTTGTTTTTTCATGTTGCTGTTCCTCTGTTGGTTTAAGAATTTGTAATTATGAATAATTATCTTCATCCGGTATGTATAAAGCAGTATTGGCAAGTGGAAGGAATCTAGTCCATCTTCCGCCTTTGTTTCTATCTGCTTCGATTGCTTTCTTATATGCATTTGTTTTAGCGCTTAATTCATCTGCCTGGTAAAGTACTATTGCTTCAAGAGTGCGCGGTTCCACCGGAGATGCAAATTCCAATTTACCCTGATGACTAAGAATCAAATGGATTAATTGATCTTTCAAATCTTTGGGAAAATTTTGAATTGTTGCCGCTGCTTTTTCAACTTCTAAAGCACCAATCATAATATGCCCGATCAATTTTCCTTTGTCTGAATAATCAAAAACGGAATCGTATGTAAGTTCTTCTGTTTTACCAAAGTCATGAAGAAGTGCACCTGTAATTAAGAGATCTCTTTTTAATTCCGGATGAACAGTACACATCAATTCGCAGATTCTAATTATTTCTAAAGTGTGTTCTAACAATCCGTGAATATAAGCATGATGCCATCCTTTTCCGGCAGGAGCCTTTGAATATTTTTCAAGCTTATCATCAGTTAATATTACTTTTATTAACTGATTGAGAAACGGATTCTTAATTGATGTTATAACTTGATCTAATTCATTAAACATTTCAGAAAGTGATCTTTGAGATTTAGGAAGAAAATCTTCGGGCTTAACATTATCACTTTCTTTTGCAGGACTAATTTTCCCGATCTTAATCTGCATTGCACCTTTAAAATCTTCTATTTGTCCCGTAACTTTTACTACGGTACCTTCTTTTAATTTTTTTGAATATTCCTCAGCATTATCCCAAACTTTTGATGGGAGAGCCAAAGACTTATCGCGCAGTTCAAGATTTAGAAATAGTTTACCATTGACGGAAGTTTTGACTTCACTTTTGGTGACAATAAGAAACATTGTAAAATCATCACCGATGGATAAATCATTAAGTTCTTTTTGATCAAGCATAATACATCATAAAATGGGTATGTAAATGTGATTCAATTTACTAAAAAATAATCTGATCTGCTTGAAGCATGTAATGATGGAAGAATTACTTTTCAAGAATTTTGAAACCGCTTTCTTTCGGCAGTAGTACCATAATCGAGCGATGTATTAGATCAATAGAGACTGCAAGCCATTTATCTTCTTGTGTTCCTGTTACAACTCCAATAACGCTATTCGAGTATAAGAAAATTCTTAGTATAAACATTCTCTTATCATTTGGATGAACTTATTATTATCTACGGGCTTTGTAATAATTCTATCAACACCTAGCTTATTATATTTTTTTGATATATCATCATTTAGTTTTGCCGATATAACAATAACCGGGACTGTTCTATTAGATTCTTTTTTCTGAATAGCTTCCACTAATTGTATTCCATTCATTAACTGCATATCGTGATCTGTAATAATAATAGTAGGAATAAGATCATGGTATAATCCAATTGCTTGATAACCGTTATCGGCAAATTTAACTTCAAAATTCGGTAACGCTTGCTCAATAATATTTTTGTAAAGTGTACGTACTTCTTTGTCGTCCTCAACTAAAAGAATGATATTTTTAGATTCGGTTACGGTGAAATGGAATTCACTTCCTTCACCTATTTGTGTGTAAAACCAAATCTGTCCGCCATGTTTATCAATAATTTCTTTTACAAGAGTTAAACCCAGTCCGTTTCCTCTTTCGCCCGTAGTACCAACAAGAGAAAATTTTTGATCTATCTTAAAAAGTTTTGTTTGATTCTCTTCGGCAATTCCTAAACCTTCATCCCGTATAACTATTTCAATCATTCCTTCCTTAAAGCGGCTTGAAGAAACCAACACTTCTTTACCTTCGGGTGTAAACTTGATTGCGTTGCTTGTTAAATTATAAACAGCTTGGCTTATAAGACGCTCATCAGCATTGATATTTAAGTCGGTAGGAATATCAATTTTTACATCAATATTTTTTCGAACAGCATCGCCTGTTAAAGGAGTGATTGCATTGGAGATCAGAGTTTTAACATTTAAGCGGACAGGATCAATTTTAATTCTTCCGGTTTGCAAACGCGACCAATCAAGTAAACAGTTGATTAATTCAAGTTGACTTTTCGATGCATCATAAATGTAACGCAGATATTCATTCTTTTCGTCTTCAGTTAGATCTTGTTCGTTAAGAAGAATTTCTGAAAATCCCAGCAGAGTAGTAAACGGAGCGCGTAAATCGTGAGAAATAATAGAAATGAATTTATCTTTAGTTGTATTAAGTTCTTTTAGTGCATCGTGCGATTTCTGCAGTTCGTTCTCATTGATTCTTATGTCAGTGATATTTTGAACAACACTTTTAACTGCAAGTATTGTAGAACTTTTTGTTGCTCTCTCTACATTGATTAATTCCTTTAACCAAATTTCTCTACCATCTTTATGTTTGATTTTATAGATAAGATCAAGTGTATTGAGTTTATCATTATCATAAAATTCCACTAGCTCTTTAGTTATTCTTGGCTTATCGTCAGAGGTAATTAATGAATAATGATTTTCTGGTAATTTTTTTATTTCGGAAGGTGAATATCCGGTAACAATTTGTACGGAATCAGAAACAAAGTTTTCATTAGAACCGTTGAAATACTTAACGGTAAAGAATAAACCGTTAAGGCCTTTGTTAAAGTTTTCTAATGTCTTTAAATCAATCTTACCTGACTCCATTCCTCTCGCAATTCGATGAGTACTAAATCAAATATAATAAAATAAACTTTAATCAAGAACCCAACCTTAACATTCAAATAATTTTTACCAGAGATAAGAATCATTGAGCACTCGTCGTTGGGATTGCAGCTTTCGATTTGAGTAAGTATAGAATTCAATATTATTTCTCAAAAAAGAATATGCTATTCTTCTTCCTTAGAAGATTTGGTCGGAATATTCAACTCATCCATCTTTCTGTACAGTGATGAAAGACCGATCTCTAAAGCTTTAGCAGCTTCATCTTTATTGTAGTCGAACTTTCTAATTGTCTTAAGAATATGTTCATGTTCAAAATCTCTTAGCGCATCTTTTAAAGAATCCGGATATCCAAGCTGAGTATTTCCTTTAATGTGTTCTGCTAGGTCGTTAACTGTTAGATATTCTTTCCCGGCAAAAATAATAGCCCGTTCAATTACATTTTCCAATTCACGAACACCGCCGCGCCAGTCATGATACAAAAGCACTTTCATTGTTTCATTATCAACACCAAGAATTTTTTTACCCATTTCATTACAATATTTTTCAATAAAATGATTGACAAGAAGCGGGATATCTTCTTTACGGTCGTTGAGAGTCGGGAGTTTTATTTCAACTACATTTAAGCGGTAAAAAAGATCTTCTCTAAACTCTCCGGCTTTTGTTTTTTCAAAGAGGTCTTGGTTTGTTGCAGCAATAATTCTAACATCCGTACTAACGGATTTGATTCCTCCAACAGGAATGAATTCTTTGTTTTCAATTGCGCGTAAGAGTTTTACTTGCAGATTAAGAGGCAGTTCTCCAATCTCATCTAAGAACAGCGTTCCGCCATCGGCAACTTTAAAAAGCCCAAGTTTATCATCTGTTGCCCCAGTGAATGCACCTTTTTTATGCCCGAAGAGTTCACTCTCTATTAAGTTTTCAGAAATGGCTCCACAGTTTATTGGAAGAAGTATTTTTTCTTTTCTGCTACTATTATGATGAATTGCCTTTGCAACAAGTTCTTTACCGGTACCGCTCTTACCAAAGATTAACACATTAGAATTTGTAGGCGCTACACGTTTAATTAATTCAAAAACTTTTTTCATCGGCTCACTTCTACCGATTAAATTAGTAAACCCGGTATCGAGTGATATTCTTTGACGTAAAGATTTATTTTCTGCGGCAAGTTTCTTAAACTCAATCAGCCGTTTTACACGTATAATTACATCATCAAACTCGACCGGTTTGATTAAATAATCATACGCGCCTTGACGGAGGGAATCAATCGCAGTTTTAACAGAGGCATAAGCTGTCATTATAATAAAAAATGTTTCAGGTGATATTTTGGAAGCGGATTCTAATAACTGCATTCCATCCATTCGGGGCATTTTAATATCTGTAATTACAACATCGTAAACATCTTCTTGAAGTCTTTGAAGTGCGTCTTCGCCGTCGCTTGCAACTGTTGTAGAATATCCTTCATCATCTAAAACTAATTTGAGTGAATCGCGTATTGGTTTTTCATCATCAACAATTAAAATTTTTGCCGGCATTATTTCTCCGTCAGTTGTTATGAATGGGAAGAGCTATTGTAAATGTACTTCCTTCGTTTAACTTACTTTTAACTTTTATTTCACCGTTAAATTTTTTTATTATTCCGTAACTAACAGAAAGACCAAGCCCCGTACCTTTACCGACTTCTTTGGTTGTGAAGAACGGATCAAATATTTTTTCTAATGTTGCTTCATCCATACCGCATCCGTCATCGCTTAGTTCAATATAAATATTCTTTAAGTCGAAATTCGATTTTACAGTGATAATTCCGTTGCCGTTAATTGCATCAAGTGCATTTATCAGAATGTTTACAAACACCTGAAGAAGCTGGTCTGCGGCTATATTTACATTAGGAAGATTTTTTTTCAAATCAGTTTCAAAATTAACTTTACGAACCCGCTTGTCATATTTTACAATTCCTAACGCAGTTTTAATAACATCGGTAACATCTTGATCTGATGTTTCATAACTGGGCGGACGGGAGAAATCCACTAACTCTCGAACAATCTTTGTGATGCGGTCAATGTTCTCTTTTATATTAACAAATTGTTCGTTCATAAATGAATCTTGACTTTTCCGCTGTAGTATTTGTACAAGAGAAGAAATTGAAGTTAACGGATTTCCAATTTCATGGGCAACGCCGGCGGCAATCTGTCCTATAACCGCTAATTTTTCCGATTGATCAATTTGTGCTTGAAGACGCTTGAACTCAGTATGATCTTTAATAATAACAGAACGTCCGGCATACTCATTTTTTTTATTTGGTAATCTTGATACACTTAATCGCACACTTATAATATCACCGCTCTTAGTCTTTCTTTCGGTTTCCAGAATTAAAGATTGCCCGTTTCTTTTAACTTCATTTTGAATTCTATAGAGTTCATCTACATATTTA
>QYQI01000070.1 GCA_007280825.1 Ignavibacteriales bacterium
AATAAAAGATACTGTAAGGCATGAAGCCAAAGAGATACGCTGAGTTTTGTAAATCATAAACGGTTTCTATTTTTTTATTTGAAGTTTTGCCCGGATGGCGGAATTGGTAGACGCGCTAGCTTCAGGAGCTAGTTGGTGCAAGCCAGTGCAGGTTCGAGTCCTGTTTCGGGCACAATAATTTATTCTGAGGTAAAAGTATTTCATTAACATCAGCATATTCTCAAGCACTGCTTTTCACAAAATCTCATTACGAAAACTTTCCGGTTATTTCATTATTCATTCCAAAGAACCTTAGAAAACATATTGCTGTCGTTTATCAATTTGCAAGACAAGCGGATGATATTGCGGACGAAGGGGAACATAAATCAGAAATCAGAACTCAGAATTTAGAATTGTATCAATCAACATTTTCAAAATCTTTGGAAGGAAAATTTCAAAATGATTTCTGGTTTGCTCTTTACAATACGATCCATGAGTACAATCTTACTCCAAAATATTTTTATGATTTGTTAAACGCATTTAAACAAGACATTTCTAAAACCCGCTATCATTCATTCGATGAAGTATTGAATTATTGTGAACGGTCTGCAAATCCTGTTGGAAGAATCGTGTTAGAATTTTTTAATATTCGTGATGAAGATTCTAAACGATATTCAGACGCAATTTGTACTGCACTTCAACTCACCAATTTCTATCAAGATGTTTCTATAGATATCAAAAAAGACCGGATTTATATACCTATTGATGAAATGGATAGGTTTGGTGTAAAGCTAAATCAGTTTGAGTTAAAGCAAAATAATACTAACTTTGAACAGTTATTGAGATTTCAGGTAGATCGGACAAAAGATTATTTTTCAATTGGCAGAAATCTTTTTTCAAGATTACCTAGAAAACTTGAAAAGCAAATAAAAGCGACAGTTCTCGGCGGAGAAAAAATTCTAGAAAAAATTGAAAAAATTAATTTCAATGTTCTAACTCATCGTCCTAAACTTTCGAAAATAGATTACATGAATATTTTATTAAAAGCATTAATGAAATAGTATGGCAGATAATTCAAAAAAAATAGCTAAAGAAAGCAACAGCAGTTTCTATTACAGTTTTTCTCTTTTGGCCAAACCGAAAAGAGACGCAATAAATACAGTTTACGCATTCTGCCGTAAAACAGATGATATAGTTGATGAAGGAACTGAGCCTGAAGAATTAAAGTACGAGCGCTTACGCAAGTGGAGAATTGAATTAGAAAAAGCTTTATACGGTACATCAGATTTCCAGCTCTTCAATAAACTGGCTGCAATAATAAAACAATTCAATATTCCTATTGATCCATTCTTTGAATTAATAGTAGGAATGGAAATGGATTTGCAGCGCAAACGCTATCCGAGTTTTGATGAATTGAAATTATACTGTTATTGTGTTGCTTCAACAGTTGGTTTAATTTGTATCGAGATTTTTGGCTATAAAAATAAATCCGCAAAAGATTATGCAATTAATCTTGGACTAGCGATGCAGCTTACAAATATTTTACGTGATATTAAAAAAGATTCTGATAGAGGAAGAATTTATTTACCTCAAAAAGATATGGCTGAATTTAATTACTCTGAAGACGATCTGATCGAAAGAAAATACAATCCAGAATTTGTTTCATTAATGAAATATGAAGCTGCACGAGCGGAAGATTTTTTTAAGAAGGCGGATCAATTTCTTGATTTCGAAGATAAGTCTTCGATGTTCCCGGCAAGAGCAATGCAGCATATCTATCATAAACTTCTTACAAAAATTGAAGCTGAGAACTACGATGTATTTAACAAAAAAATAAAAGTTGGCAAGTTTGAGAAAGCTGCAATCTCAGTTGGAGTTTGGGCAAAGTATAATTTAGTTTACTAATGAAACGTGTTATAGTTGTTGGTGGGGGTTTTGCCGGATTAAGTGCATCAGTATACCTCGCAGAAAATAATTTTGAAGTTACACTTCTTGAAGCATCTCCTAAATTAGGCGGTCGTGCATACTCACTTTATAATCAGAAGTTTGATGATTATTATGATAACGGTCAACATATATTAATGGGTTGTTATGAAGAGACATTATCGTTCCTAAAAAAAATTGATTCAACGGATAATATTGAATTTCAAAATTCACTACGGATTCCTTTCCTTAAAAAGGGTGGAGGAGTTGTTGAATTAAGTTCATACAAAAAATTCTATCCATTAAGTCTTTTTTGGGGAATACTTAATTATAAAATTCTAAGTTTTAGGGAAAGATTAAAAGTAACTGATTTTTTTTTCGATCTAATGTGCTGCTACTCTTGTGATCTCAAAGATAAAACCGTTAAAGATTGGCTCGAATGTAAGAAGCAGTCTGAAAATACAATAAAATCATTTTGGGAAATTTTGGTCGTTGGTACTC
Organism: Ignavibacteriales bacterium; assembly: GCA_007280825.1. Classification (GTDB taxonomy): domain Bacteria; phylum Bacteroidota; class Ignavibacteria; order Ignavibacteriales; family Melioribacteraceae; genus Fen-1258. The sequence continues at coordinate 2,404 of QYQI01000070.1, forward strand.
TAAACACAACAACAGAAAAAGCTTCAGCAGAAATTTTTAGTGAGATTCTACAGCGAATATTTTTAAGCGGGAATAAAGCGGCAACTATTGTTCTACCAAAAACATCTTTAGAAAAATTTTATTTAGAAAATGCAAATCGCTTTATTAAATCAAAAAAAGGAAAAATAATTCTTTCAGAACGAGTAGATCGAATTGAAGTTAAGAATAATAAAATTTTCAAGATTGTAACCGAAAATAAATCCTATTCTGATTTTGATTTTGGGATTATGGCTCTTCCGGAATATGCTGCAAAAAAAATAATGGATAACTCGAATATTACCTTAGATTTGCCCGAGTTCGAGTATTCTCCAATCTTAAATGTTCATCTTTGGCTAAAAGAAAACCCATTCAAAGAAAAATTCTATGGATTCATTGGTTCACAAATCCATTGGCTCTTTAACCATGGAAGACACATCAGTTTAACCACTAGTTCTGCTGAAAATTTGATCAATTTGGAGAATAGTGAGATAATAAGACATTTCTGTTCGGAGATAGAATTATATTTTCCTATATTTAAAATAGAAATGGTGATTGATTCAAAAGTAATTAAAGAAAAACGAGCAACATTTATACCCGATATAGCATCAACAGAAAAAAGAAAAAATTTTAATTGGCAGTTAGAGAATTTTCTACTCGCGGGTGACTGGACGAATACAGGTTTACCTGCAACAATTGAGAGTGCAGTATTGAGCGGTAAAATTGCAGCAACACAAGTGATATCTTCTCTTAAATGAATTTGCAATTCATTTTTTGAGATAAATATATAATATAACAGATACTGCAATAAACAAAACGGAGGAATGATGTCCATACTAAAACAAAAGCTTCGCGAAAAAATATTAGTCGAGCGACCAAGAACCGAAAGATTGTTAAAAGAATATGGTAATGTGAAGGTTGATGATGTAACGATCGGACAAATAATTGGCGGAATGCGTGATATTAAAAGTTTAGTGACTGATATTTCTTATCTTGATCCGTTCGAAGGAATACGTTTCCGCGGATTCACAATTCCCGAAGTATTAGAAAAACTTCCTAAAGTGACAGGTAAAGATATGCCCTCGGTCGAAGCATTCTTCTACCTTTTACTAACAGGAGATATTCCAACCGCTGCAGAAGTTGGTGCTGTTCATGAAGAATTCAACAACAGAAAAGAAGTGCCAAAGTATGTCTACGATGTACTCCGTGCTATGCCTAAAGACTCTCATCCAATGACAATGTTTGCAACCGGAATCATGTCGATGCAAAAAGATTCGATCTTTGTCAAAGAATATCACAAAGGAATAAAGAAAGGAGATTACTGGGAAGCATACTATGAAGATTCGATGAATTTGCTTGCTAAACTGCCGGAATTGGGTGCTTTCATTTATCGTTTGAAATACAGAAACGGAGATGTCATTGCCGGCGATCCAAAATTAGATTTTGGAGGTAACTTTGCCAAAATGATGGGCATTGATAAACCTTATGATGATATTGCCCGTCTCTATTTTATACTTCATAGCGATCACGAGAGCGGAAATGTTAGTGCACATACCGGGCATTTAGTAGCAAGTGCTTTATCCGATATCTATTACGCAATTAGCGCAATGTTAACCGGGCTTGCCGGACCGTTACATGGCCTTGCAAATGAAGAAGTATTGCGATGGTTACATGGAGTAATGGATTCTATGGGTGGAAAGATTCCTACTGAAGATGAAATGAAAAAATTTGTTATGGATACACTTGATAGCGGTAAAGTCATTCCTGGATTTGGACATGCAGTTCTAAGAAAGACTGATCCTCGATATACTGCGCAAAGAGAATTCTGTTTGAAATATTTACCGGAAGATCCAATCTTTAAGTATGTCGACTTGCTCTATAAAGTTGTCCCAGAAATTTTGCTTGCTAAAGGAAAAGCAAAAAATCCATGGCCGAATGTTGATGCTCAATCCGGTGTAATACAATGGCATTATGGGGTTAAAGAATATGAGTTCTATACTGTTTTATTTGGTATTGGACGTGCACTTGGTGTTTGCTCAAACATTATTTGGGCAAGAGCGTTAGGTTATCCGCTCGAGAGACCAAAGTCTTTAACAACAGCTATGCTAGAAGAAGCAGCAGCTGGGAAGAAATAATTCTAATAGAAATAATTTTCTTTAAGCCCCGCACGCGGGGCTTTTTATTTTAGTATTTATATTTTTACATAAAATGATTCGCAAGATTGAATTATGATAGACAAGAAAAAATTATTTTTAATCATTGCAATCCCTATATCGTTTACAGTATTGGTCTTCCTAGTAATATTCTATTATATCAAAAGTGAAAAAGCATTACGGCAAACCCCTGTTATAATAACTGAAAATGAAAGAAAAATTTATTCGCCGCCTATTCCGGAAAAATTAGAATTTTGCGGAGAGAGAGTTCCGCTCGAAGATTTTGATGTTCGAGAAAGAATTGATAGAGAATTCCTCGTAAATACTTACTGGCATTCCGCAACTTTACTTTACTTAAAAAGAGCAAACAGATGGTTTCCGGTTATTGAAAAGATATTAAAGAAAAATGGCATTCCGGAAGATTTCAAATATATGTCAGTCGCTGAAAGCGGGATTATTAATTCCGTATCGCCGGATGGTGCAACCGGATTTTGGCAGTTGATGGAACCAGCCGCAAAGAAATATGG
>QYQI01000040.1 GCA_007280825.1 Ignavibacteriales bacterium
GAGTGAATCGCTATATTTCACTCCTAATAATTCCACAATCATAGAAGCTATGATCTCGTTAAATAAATTTATTCCTCTATCAAGTGTTGCATTAAAACTTTCTTCTTCTGCTTTAATGATCTTTTCTATGTTCGGTTGATTCGTTTTTATTTCAGGAAAGACATGGCTAAAATTTTCTACGACAACCGGAACTAACTTATATAAGAACGGATCTTTCAAATTAATTTTTCTTCCGTAACGTGCAGCACGGCGAAGTAATCTTCGTAAAACATAACCACGTCCTTCGTTGCTTGGAGTTGCACCATCTGCAATTGCGAAAGTTAATGTGCGGATATGATCAGCAATAACGCGCATTGCAATCATATCTTCATTTTTTTTATAACTCACACCAGAAAGTTTTTCAACTGATTTAATAATTGGAATGAAAACGTCAGTATCATAGTTAGAATTTTTCTTTTGCAGAATAGCACACACCCGTTCAAATCCCATTCCTGTATCAACATGTTTTGCCGGAAGATCATGAAGCTTTCCATTCTCATCACGGTTGTATTGAATGAAAACCAAATTCCAAATCTCTATACATTTAGAATCGCTGGCATTTACATATTTCGGATTATCATAATCGTCACTTAGGTTAATATGAATTTCAGAGCACGGACCGCACGGACCTGTTTCACCCATCTCCCAAAAATTATCTTTCTCATCAAACTTTAAAATATGTTTCGGATTAATATCAGTTTCACTCTTCCAAAAATTAAGCGATTCCTCATCAGTCCGATAAACCGTAGCCCACAATCTTTCTTTCGGAAGTTTCCATACTCCGGTTAATAATTCCCACGCCCAGCCAATCGCTTCTTTCTTATAGTAATCGCCAAACGACCAATTGCCGAGCATTTCAAAAAAAGTGTGGTGGTAAGTATCGTGACCAACTTCTTCAAGATCATTATGTTTCCCGGAAACGCGGATGCATTTTTGTGTATCGGCAGCGCGTTTATATTCACGCGAACCGGTTCCGAGAAATACATCTTTAAATTGGTTCATTCCCGCATTAGTAAAAAGAAGAGTCGGATCACCATGCGGAACAACAGGCGCACTCGGTACAATCCTGTGATCTTTGCTTTTGAAAAAATCTATAAATTGCAGCCGTATTTCGGTTGATGTCATAAATCAGTCTAAGTTTTTAATGAACAAATATAATAAAAATAGCTTATAGCCGAGCGCTGATAACTGACCGCATGTTGCCAATTGCAATTTTGATATAGTAATGATACTTTTGATTGTAAACATTCAACAAAATTGAACAAGTGTGAGTAAATTTAAAGAGTTATCGGATTTAGAATTAATGCGGGAGATCGCCCAGTTTGAATCACGTGCACTGGAAGAACTTTACGAAAGGTACTCGCCACTATTATATACTGTTATTAAGAAAATTTCCCCCGATCAAGCCACTGCTGAACAGATACTCATTGAAGTTTTTGTAATCATCTGGCGTAAAATTGGCAAGTTCGATTTAAATAACGGAAATATTTTTAGCTGGCTTGTAACACTTGCCCGGAATAAAGCTGTTGATAGTTTAAGAAGAGCTCGTGCTGCTGGAGCGACAGTCCAATTTTATGATGATGATTACGAGGATTATTTTATTCTTCCCTCTTTTCCAAATGATATGGATAGTTTGGATTTTAATACAGCCATCACAATTAAACCGAAGATCGAACAAGCATTATCAAAATTAACCGATACACAGAAATATGTTTTACATTTAGCATATTATGAAGGATATGCGATAGATGAGATTTCCGATAAGCTTAACGTTCCTGTAGAAACAGTACGCGGAAAAATTATGACTGCTTTATCAAGTCTAAGAGATAATCTGGTGGGTGAGTGATGGCAGACAAAGCATTGAGCGAAATGATTGCTGCATTTGCCGCCGGCTGCATGGATAAACAAAATTATATGCAGTTCAAAGATTATATGGATGAAAGCGGATACTTACCGAAAGGAGAACTGGGAGAATTACAAAATATTATTTCAATGATTCCAGTTATTCTTGATTTAGAAAAACCCGATCCGTCAATCAAAGATTTAGTTGCAAAAAAATTGATCGGTATGAAAGAAGAGATCAAAACAAGAATTATTGAAGAGAAGAAAAAAACAACAGCAGCCGCAACAAAATTAAGCAAATCCTCAATCAACTCGCCGAAGAATAAAACTATAAGTTTTATAGATAGAAAAGCATTAACAACAACATCGGCTTATCAATTTGGAGATGATGACGCTCAAATTCCTATTCCCCAAAGAAAAACTAAGACACCAATACCTGAACCGAAAACACCAACCGCGGAACCTAAAAAAATAGAATCTCCCGGTAAAACAGCAACGCCGAAACCTATAATTGCGCCTCCTCAATTAATTGCGCAGACAATTGCCGAAGAACCAACTTCTCAGGAAAAGACTTCATCAGGAATTATGGGATTGGCAGCGTTATTGTTATCTATAGTCCTTTTTTCTATTCTAGGGTATTATACGTTTACATCAATCAAAACCCTCAATGGAACCGTTGATGATTTAACAGCTCAGGTTAACTCACTAAAAAATCAACTTGGTACTGCAAATAATTTTATTAGCAATTACACATTTTTAATTGAATTTTTTAATTACAAAGATATTATTGTAACCGGTTTATCAAGCTCAGACGCAGCAGAAAAAGGTTCTGCACAACTTTTACTTTCTTTCAATCAAAAAGAAGGATTGATACAATTCAAGAATGTAAAACCGCTGCAGCCGAATCAAGGTTATCAGGTTTGGGTTCAGAGTAAAGGTCAAGCTTATTCACTTGGTGTGTACCAACCGAGCGGGAGTGAGTATTTGAAAATAAGTTCTTTTCCGTTTCTCCCGAAAGAGAATATAGAATCATACTTTGTAACAATTGAATCAAACGAAGGATCACCCACGCCTTCAACGATAATTTATTTATCGAGTTCTACGACTGGTAAAATTTTGAAAGGCAGAGCTAATTAGTAGAACTATTACTTTTTTCTATTGACGAAAATTATTATTCCCATTACAATCAATATTACAGGCCAAAATACTTCGGACAAATTTCCAATTCTATTCGCAGCGTTAAACAATCCAAACTTTTTGAATTGAGCAAGGCTTAAATAACTCAATACAAGAAGGACAATACCGGCATAGAGGAAAATCTTTTCTTTTATGTTTTCTATGAAAAGAATTACTAAAACGGAACCGCTTATGAAAAGAATCGAGAAAAAAACTATTCCCCGTGTATCAAGAATTTCAAAATACGATTTTACTAAAAAGACAACTCCGACTAAAAACAGTATTGTTGATGAAGTTAATCTTCCTCTCTCACCATTACTCAGTGCCGAATAAACTGTTGGTATAGAATAAAAGATGAAGACAATTCCAACGACATCCTCAAATGTTAGTAAAATTATATTGCGGCTACTAAGCATTGAAAGTATGCCGAAAATCAAAGAACTAAGTCCAAGTATGATTCTGTTATTCAAATTTTTGCCCTTCTTCGTAAGGAAAAAAAATAAAAAGAAAAAGATAGAGTGAAGCAAATATTCCCAATGTTAACAACGCAGCAAGGATAAAAATTATTCGAAGTACGGTTGCATCAATCCCAATATACTCTGCAAGTCCACCGCATACCCCGGTTAATTTTTTATCTGTCCGGGATCTAAATAATTTTTCCGGTTGTACCAACAAAGTAGTTCCAGTATTTGAAGGTTTAATTGTTAGAAAATAAATTCCAATTGCAAAAGCTGCCAGGGGAAAGATAAAATCATTTGGAAGAATAAAAATTCTTGTACTGCCTGCAAGTCCAATTACCCTAAATGCAAAATAAAATCCGAAGAGTATTAAAAGTCCGCTGATAACAGTTTTGAAATTTTCCTTTCTTAAAGAAATTATTTCCGATTGAGAAAGGGAAACAGAATTTTTATCAACAGGAATAAGTGAGGCAGTTATTAAATATGCAACAACACTCCATCCGCCAAATAGAAGCGTTAGAAGTGCAATAATCCTGATGGTTGCCGGTTCCGTTTTCATATACTCAGCAATTCCGGCACAAACACCAGCTATAACAACGTTGTTTTTTGAACGGGAAAATTTTTTAATAGGAGATAACGAAACTGTAGCGTTATCCATTTTATCGAAAAGTCTTTCTTCGGATTGAAGAGATTTGTTTTGATCTTCCGATTTTGATTTGCTTTCGTTCGATTCGATTAGAGCAACTCCGCACTATTTTTAACGGTTAAATTAATCGGCAATTATTTTATTTATTTTCTTTTTGAATATATAAAATTATGTTTATGCTAACAATAATTTGATACGTGCAACTGCAAGTCCATTCTTTTATATTTCTAATTGATACTATGTTTCTTTAGAAAACGAGAATGAATTTGTTAATTCGTCTCCCGATTCCCGTAGAAATATTTATCATTAAAAATAAATTAGAAATAATACGAGGAAGATATGCTTACAAAATATTTTCATCTAAAAGAACTTAACACAACCATCAAACAAGAAATTATTGCCGGGGCTACAACATTTGTAACGATGGCTTATATCATTATTGTTAACCCCAAGATTCTTGAAGCTGCCGGAATGCCGTTCGGCGCATCAATGGTTGCAACTATCATGAGCGCCTTCTTCGGAACACTTATAATGGGAGTTTATGCAAAGCGGCCTTTTGCAATTGCGCCTTATATGGGAGAGAATGCATTTATTGCCTACACAGTTGTAAATGTTTTACATTATAGCTGGCAGACTGCGCTCGGTGCAATTTTTATCGGCGGAATATTATTTACAATTCTTACGGTCTTTAAAATTAGAAGTTGGCTAGCTTATGCAATTCCGGAAAGCTTAAAGATAGCTTTCGCAGCGGGAATCGGATTGTTTTTAACTTTCATCGGTTTGAATGAAACCGGAATTGTAAAAATTGGCGTTCCCGGTGCGCCAGTCCACGTTGGAAATTTTCACGAGCCCTCTGTTCTTCTTGGAATATTTGCTTTTCTTTTCATCGGTGTGATGATGATAAAAAAAATTAACGGTTCAATATTGATTGGTATTTTAACAACAACAATTCTCGGTTTTATATTTGGCATTACAAAACTTCCAGAAAAAATCATGAGCCTTCCGCCGGATATACGCCCCGTTCTTTTACAGCTTGATATAACCGGAGCGTTAAGCTGGGGTTTCTTTTCTGTTATTCTTGTCGTCTTCATTATGGATTTTGTTGATACAATGGGAACGTTACTCGGACTTGGTTACAAAGCAAAAATGTTAGACAAGAATGGTAATCTTCCTGAAATTGAAAAACCGATGTTGTGCGATGCACTTGCTACAGTGTTTGGTGCGTTATTCGGTACAACAACAAGCGGAGCTTATATTGAATCGGCAACAGGAATTGAAGCAGGCGGAAAATCCGGACTGACTGCAGTAGTAACTGCAATTTTATTTTTGTTTGCTCTTTTCTTCGCGCCGCTGTTTGCGGTAATTCCGCCTTATGCTTACGGATCGGCATTAATTATTGTCGGATTGCTGATGATTTCTCCGGTCTCACATTTAAAGTTTGATGATCTTGCAGAAACAATTCCGGCTTTTGTTACAATGACATTAATGAGCTTTACTTATAATCTCGGAATCGGAATGACTGCAGGATTTGTCGTTTATCCTTTAACAATGTTAATTGCCGGGAGAATCAAAACCGTAACAGTTGGAATGTGGGTGTTGTTTGGATTCTCGGTTTTGTTTTATGTTTTTTATCCATTCTAATCTACAAACTGCCAACTGCAAACTAATGAGGTTAATATGATTGATCATTTTCTACAAGCAGCAATTGATGAAGCCAAAAAAGGATTAAGCGAAGGCGGAATTCCGATCGGCTCTGTTCTCGTAATTGACAATAAAATTATTGGACGCGGACACAACAAACGCGTTCAAAATGGTAGCGCTATTCTTCACGCAGAGATGGATTGTTTTGAAAATGTCGGGAGATTAACTGCTAAAGATTATCAACGATCAATTTTATATTCAACACTTTCACCTTGCGATATGTGCAGCGGTGCGGTATTGCTTTACAAAATTCCAAAGATTGTTATCGGAGAGGACAAAACTTTTCAAGGACCCAAAGAATATGTTAGATCACGCGGAGTTGAGTTAATAATATTAAATGATTCAACATGTATAAAGTTAATGGAAGATTTTATTTCGAGTAATCCAAAATTATGGAACGAAGATATTGGGGAATAAAAAAGCGATTAGCTTTTAGTTGTTGGCTATTAGCTTTAGTAAAAACAGAATCTAAACTGAATAATTTTCATCTTATTCTATATGAAAAGCTGAAGGCGGAGGGCTGACGGCTAAAAACGAATTACGTGGAGTAAAAAATGGCAACAAAGAAAGCATTTGTAAAACACATTAAAGGAGTTACTTTTTTAGGGAAATCAGATTCAAACCACTGGGTAACAATGGATGGACCGGAAGAGTTTGGAGGAAGCAACGCCGGGCCCCGGCCGAAAGAATTATTACTTATTGCTCTTGGCGGATGTACAGGAAGTGATGTTGCAACAATTCTTCAAAAGAAAAAAATTAAACTAGATGGATTTGAAATGAATATCTCTGCCGATGTTCAAGAAACACATCCGCAAGTTTTCACCAAGATTCATCTTGAATATGTCTTTTATGGAAAAGAGATTCCTAAAGAAGCAGTGGAGAGAGCAATTAAACTTTCGCAGGATACTTATTGCAGTGTTACGGCAATGCTGCAAAAGGCGGTTGAGATAAATCATTCTTATAAAATTATTGAGAGTTGAAAATAGTTAAAAGGAATTTTTAGATTAGTTTCTTTGTAAATATTCTTCCGGTATCGGTTTTCTTCCAGCAAATCCTTCTTCAACACCATGATAAAACCGAATATCATCTTCATCACTTCGCCAGCAGAGTAAAACTTCTTCGTTATCAATAATTGCCGGGAAATCAACTAAGCCAATTTGAAAATTCCAATCTTTATAAGTACAACCGATATCATTAAGTTCTTTCATAAAAGAATCTATATCAGAAATGAGCTGCTGAATTTCTTGACTGTCTTCTATTTTCCCTCCCAATGATTCCGCTAAATCCTTTATTTGATTTGCATTGATCAAAATATCACGAACGATCTGTTTTACGAGCGGCAACGTCCGCTTTGCTTCGTACCGAGTAAAATATTTTATTTCTGTTTGTGACATGAAGATTATTTTCTTTCTAACAAAAAATTTAGGTTCAAATTTTATTTCTGAACAAATTTAATATTAAATGTGTGACTTGACAAGACATATAAAAAAAATTATTTTGAACTCGTACTAATTATAATTGGTTTATTATTATATGAAGACAGCAAAGAAATACGGGAAAAAAACAGATCTTGCACTTGCAACATGGGTTAAACTTGCCCGTGCATTTTCTTCATTCAACAAAAGATCAATAGAGAGCATTCGGACATTCGGTTTAACGCAACCGCAATTTGCTGTTATAGAAATTATCGGGCATTTAGGACCATTGAAGGTTGGCGAGATCTGTAATAAAATGCTTGTAAGCGGCGGCAATATGACCTTAGTCTTAGATAATATTGCAAAGTTGGGTTACATTGAAAGAGTACACAGTTTAGAAGATAGAAGAGCAATATTAATCCAATTAACACAGAAGGGGAAAAATTTGTTCGATGAAGTTTTTAATAGTCACGCAGAGCATGTTACAAAATTAATGTCTGTTCTTACAGTTGAAGAACAAAAAACACTTGGTGAACTTTTGAAAAAATTAGGATTGATGGTTAGTAAAATCAAATAAAAATTTTCCTTTATTATTTCTACCTCGTAATTTACTATATCGGCTTATAACTAAATAAATTAACCACAGAAAGGTTGTTATATGATTGAAGTAAGAAAAAGTAATGAACGCGGTCATACAAAAATAGATTGGCTGGATAGCCGTCACAGTTTTTCATTTGGAGAATATTATGATCCAAAGAATATTCATTTTGGTCCTTTGCGTGTTATAAATGATGATATCATTCAACCCGGTGAAGGATTTCCAACTCATCCTCACCGCGATATGGAAATTGTTACAATCATTCTTGAAGGAACCGTTGCACACAAAGACAGTTCCGGCGGAGAAGGAACAATTACTGTAAATGAAATTCAAAGAATGACTGCCGGGACTGGAATTTTGCATTCAGAGTTTAACGCATCGGACACAGAAATTTTAAAACTGCTGCAGATATGGTTTATTCCAAATCAACACGGATTAACACCTGGATATGAGCAGAAGAAATTCTCTCACGAAGAAAAGAAAAATAAATTGCTAAAAGTTGTTAGCGGGAAAAAAGAAGACGGAATAATTTTTATTAATCAAGATGCAGAAATATTTTTTTCCGATCTTGAAGCGGGAATAAAACTCAATTATGAAGTAAAAAATAACCGCGGTGTTTATATTCAGTTGATTGATGGGGCTTTGAAAGTTAACAGCAGTAAAATTGAAATAGGAGATGCTCTTAAAATTACCGACGAAAAGAAACTTGAATTAACAGCAGAAAAAAACGCAAAAATGGTTTTGTTCGATATAACTCTCGAATTTTAACATATTTTATAAATTACAGAATTGCCTTTCCTGCTAATCATCTATATTTTAATTCCAGCATACAATATCAAATGGGAGTTCTTAATATGAAAAAGATTCTGTCATCAGTCACAATTCTAATCTTCTTCTTTTGTACCACCTTGTCTAATGCTCAGACAAGCAAAAATTTTTCATTCAAACCAGAAAAGCCAAAGGCCGGAGAAAAAATTATAGTTACATACAATCCCGAAGGAAGCAAGCTTTTGACTTCAACAAAAATATCAATGCTAATTCATGCCTATGGAAAGTTTATTAATTACAGTGATGAAATTAATTTGCAAAAAGAAGGTAAAACTTGGAAAGGAGAATTTGCAGCAGCAGATACATGCGCCGGAGTAGTTCTTCGTTTTACTGACGGGACAGAATATGATAACAACGGTTCTAAATGTTTTCCAATACGTTTTTATGGTAAGGATGGAAAGTTAGCAAAATATGCTTCCGGTGGATTAGCAACCGGATATATTAATTGGTTCAGTGCATTCGAACTCGATCCGGATCCGGAAACAGCATTAAAATTATTCCGGGAAGAGTTTGAAAGTAATCCCTCCACCAGGAAAGATTTTTTAATGTTATTTAATTATGCTTATACAAAAGTAGATAAAGAGAAAGCTGCAGAGTTTATGAAAAAAGAAATTGAGAATTATGAAAAAACACTTTCACAAAGCGAAGAAGATCTTGGATTTTTAATGCAGCTTTATATCAATCAAAAGATGAAAGAGAAAGCGGATAAAACAAAAGAACTTATTCTTGAAAAATACCCAGCAGGTAAACAAGCAGAGATGATCAAATTCCAAGAAGTATATGGAACGAAAGACGCTGTAAAAAAATCTGAACTTGCCAATAAATTTAAAGAGCAATTTCCGAATTCACAGTACATAACTTATTTGTTTCCCGATCCTACACAAGCGTTGATACAAGCGGGCAAATACGAAGAAGCTTATGAAGCAATCAAAAAAAATCCTAAAGCTGCAAGCGGATTATATAACAATTTAGCTTGGGCTATGTATGAAAAAAATGTTAATCTGCCTCTCGCAAAAGAAGTAGCATCAAAAGGAATTGGGCTAGTAGATACAGAAGCACAAACCACATCAGCCAAAAGGCCGCCTTATTATAGTGAGAGCCAATGGAAAAAACTTGCGCAGTCTTCCAATTATGCAATCATTGATACTTACGGTGCGATCTTATTAAAGCTAGGCGAAAAGGAAGAAGCATTAAAATACATGACAAAAGCTTATGATTTAGATGGCGGAAAAAGTGCTGATGTCAACGAAAGATATGCACAAGCATTATTATTAAATGGAAAATTTGAAGAAGCCAGCAAAGACTTAGAGAAATTTATTTCAAGCGGAAAAGGAACCACTAGTATGAAAGAAATACTAAAGCAGACTTATGTAAAAACGAAAGGCTCCGATTCCGGTTTTGACAATTATCTCTCTGCTTTAGAATCTGACGCGAAGAAGTCTGCTCTAGATGAAATGAAAAAGAAAATGATTAATGAACCGGCTCCAAAATTTACTTTGGTGGATTTAGATGGTAAAAAAGTTTCTCTTGAAGAGTTAAAAGGGAAAACGGTTATTATAGATTTCTGGGCTACATGGTGCGGTCCGTGTAAAGCATCTTTCCCTGGAATGCAAAAAACAGTAGAGAAATTTGCAAACGATCCAAATGTAAAATTCTTATTCATCAACACATGGGAAAATAATGTTGATGATAAGAAAAAGAATGCAGAAGATTTCATAAAACAAAATAAATATACTTTCCATGTTTTATTAGATAACGATAACAAAGTTATTGAAAGCTATAAAGTGAGCGGAATACCTACAAAGTTTATTATTGATAAAGATGGAAATATTAGATTCAAAAGTGTTGGATTTGACGGTAATGCAGACGGATTAGTTGAAGAACTCTCCACAATGATTGCAATGTTGAAGTAAAAAAAGTTCCTAAGTGCCTTAGTTCTTTAGTGCCTGAGTTTACATCTTAGGCACTCATGCACTCCGAAAAACAATTCACACCAAATATATTTTACTCTCATATCCTTAAGTGCTAATTTTCATAAGTAAAATTTTGGAAACTATGGAGTAATTATGGCAGTTATTCGTCCCTTCAAAGCAGTTAGACCAAATGAAAAAGTTGCACATCTTGTTGCCAGCGTACCTTATGATGTTGTAAATCGTGAAGAAGCTGCAAAGTTAGCAAAAGGAAATCCATTAAGTTTTTTACGTGTTACACGTTCTGAAATTGAAATGAAAAAAGATGTTAATGTTTATTCGCATGATGTATATCAGAAAGCAAAAGAGAATTGGGAACGATTGAAAATTGATGCACCTCTTACGCAGGATAATAATCCTCACTTTTATATTTACAAACTTACGATGGGTAATCATTCTCAAGTTGGAATTGCGGCAACATTTTCGGTTGATGATTATGATGATGATGTAATAAAAAAACATGAGAAGACACGTAAAGTAAAAGAAGACGACCGCACTAATCACATTGTTACAACAGAAGCTCAAACCGGTCCGGTGTTTTTAACTTACAAACCCGTTGTAGAAGTTGATAAGGTTATTAGCGAAACAGTGAAAAAGACAGAACCGATTTATGATTTTACTTCTTCCGATGGAATTAAACATCAAGTATGGATTTTACCAAACGACTATGCAGATATTATTGCAAATGAAATTGGTAAAGTAAAAAATCTTTACATAGCTGATGGACATCACCGAGCTGCAAGTGCAAGTCGCGCACGAAAAGTAAAAAAAGATCAGAACGGAAATCACACCGGAGAAGAAGAGTATAATTATTTTCTCGGAGTTCTTTTCCCGGCAGATCAGTTGAAGATCCTTCCATACAACCGTGCGGTACATGATTTGAAAATGAAGAAAAACGAATTCATGAAAAAAGTGGAAAAGAATTTTTCTGTTGAAGAAACAAGCTCGCCTAATCCGTCATCGAAAAGAACTATTGCAATGTATATTGATAATAAATGGTATTTGTTAAAGCCGAACGATAATGTAAAGCCGGGCACCACAGTGGGAGATAATCTTGATGTGAGCATTCTGCAAAATTATTTACTCCATCCAGTTGTTGGAATCGGTGATCCGCGTACTGATACAAACATTGATTTCATTGGCGGAATACGCGGCACGGAAGAATTAGAAAAATTAGTTGATAGCGGCAAAGCAGCTGTTGCATTTTCAATGTATCCGGTTTCGGTTGATGATCTGATAAATATTTCTGATGCAGGAGAAACAATGCCGCCTAAATCAACTTGGTTTGAACCGAAGCTCAGAGACGGTTTACTGGTTCATGTAATTTAAGTTGTTGTTGTCATTCTGAATCCGGCATTTGCCGGATGAAGAATCTTAACCAATAGAGTTGTTAAAGATTCTTCGTCTCGACTGCGTCAATACTCAGAATGACAAATAAAAATCAATATAAATGGAGAGATCAAAAATGGAAAAACGTATTTATAATTTAAGCGCCGGACCCGCTATTCTACCAGAAGAAGTTTTACTTGATGCTCAGAAAGATTTACTCAGCTATAAAGGAAGCGGAATGAGTATAATGGAAATGAGTCATCGTGGAAAAATCTTTGATGCGATTATTAAGGAAGCGGACGCCGATCTAAGAAAACTTTTAGGTATTGATGATAAGTTCTCGATTTTATTTTTGCAGGGCGGTGCAACTTTGCAATTTTCAATGGTACCGTTAAACTTAATGCCGCCGAAAAATAAAGCTGATTATATTGTCACAGGTTCGTGGGCAGAAAAATCAGTTAAAGAAGCAAAACGAGTCGGGACAGTAAATATTGCGGCGACTACAAAATCAGAAAATTACACACGCATACCGAAACAATCAGAACTGAAATTAGACGCAGACGCATCTTATGTTCATTTTACTTCCAACAACACAATTTATGGAACTGAATGGCGCAATGAACCTGAAACCGGAAATGTCCCGCTCGTTTGCGATGCATCCTCAGACTTCCTTCACAAGAAACTTGATATGAACAAGTATGGTTTGATCTACGCTGGTGCGCAAAAAAATATTGGTCCTGCCGGTGTTACTGTAGTAATTATTAGAAAAGATTTGCTTGAAAGATCTTCCGATTCGCTTCACACTTATATGAACTATAAAATTCATGTTGATAATGAATCAATGTACAACACCCCAGCTACATTCGGAATTTATATTGCAGGATTAGTTTTTAAGTGGTTATTAAACATGGGCGGACTCGATGAGATGTATAAACGCAATGTTGAAAAAGCAAAAATCTTGTACGATGCATTTGATTCGAGCGATGGTTATTACAAAGGAACCACCGTAAAAGAAGACCGGTCATTGATGAATGTTACATACAGATTGCCTAACGAGCAGCTGGAAGAAAAATTTATTAAGGAAGCATCGGCAAAAGGATTCAGCGGATTGAAAGGACATCGCTCTGTCGGCGGAATACGGGCATCAATTTATAACGC
>QYQI01000099.1 GCA_007280825.1 Ignavibacteriales bacterium
GACTAACGATACTTTATATACTGATGTTAAGGGAATTCTCAAACCGGTAATAATTGTTAAATTTATTTCAACTACGTCATGTTCAGGAATTGCAATTAATAACTATCAATTGAAAGTTGGGGACGAGATAAAATTATTTGCAAAACTACCAGATACTTCTAAATCGGTTGCAGTAAAAGTTGATAAACAAAATCCTTTACAGGAAGCAATTACAAAAGGTAAAGATGCAGAAGTAACAGTAACACCTTATTATTCCAAAAAGATCAGAGGTAATCTCTCAATCTCATCGTATTCTAATTTATCTAATGCTGACGGATTACCTAATTCTCAGAATTGGCGTTATTCTTTTTCAATGGATGCAGATTCAATTTTCAGATCGCCATTATCATTTACGAGTTATATTAATTTTTCATACAGATCAGACCGATGGAACGATGTTCAAAATAATATTGGAGACGCTTTGAAAGTATATGACCTTTCAATCAATTATAAAATTAGCGATAAAACAAAAATTACACTCGGAAGAAAAATTAATATTAGAACTTCAAGTCTTGGCGCTATTGATGGACTTCAATTAGAAACATCAATCAGCAAATTTGCAATTGGCGCTATTATAGGTTCAAGACCAAACTTTACAGATTATGGATATGATATTAAATTGTTTGAGTATGGCGGCTATCTCTATAGAAGCGATAGTTTGGGAAGTGCTTCAATACAGAATACTGTTGGAATTTTTCAGCAGACAAATAATTTTAAAACCGATAGAAGATTTTTGTACTTCCAGAATAATAGTAATCTTACACAAAATTTAGGTTTGTTTTTCTCTTCTGAAATAGATCTCTATAAAAGAAAAAATGGAATTGATCAATCATCTTTTGATCTTACAAGCTTATTCATCCTTGGTTCTTATTCTCTGAACAATTGGTTAAACTTTAGCGCATCTTATGATGCGAGAAAAAATGTTGTTTATTACGAGACATATAAAAACTTGGCAGATAGTATTCTTGCATCATCCACACAGCAAGGATTTGGATTGAGAATGAATCTGCGGCCGTTTAATTATTTATGGTTAGGATTTAATTATGGCTATCGTTTTAGTAAGGATGATCCGCAGCCATCAAGAAATTATGGAATTAATTTAAGTTATATACAACTTCCGTTAATCATGTCGTCAGTTTATCTGAGTTATAATAAAATTGAATCCGGATATGTTAATGGAAATTATTTAGGTGCGACAATCAACAAGGATTTGTTTAATGGTGAAATGAATGTTGGACTTGGATTAAAAAGAATTAATTATCAATTCCTTAGCGGTTCACCGGATCTGATTCAGAATATTGGGAATCTTGATTTATCTTGGCACTTATTCTATAATAGTTTTCTTACAATTAGTTATGAAGGGACATTCCAAGAGACAACAACTTATTCTCGTATCTATTTTAGTATTAATACTCGATTTTAATTTGCCGATTCATCGTTGTGCATATCTATTCTAGCATGCCTATTAAAAAAATCTTTCTTTCTTCATTAATAATCTCTATTTTTTTAACTTAAAAGTGGGAAAATATTACACTAAAAACTATATGAGGGTTTCATGAAGTACCCTTCTTTGAAAAATTATATTGATGGTAAATTCATTGATGGCGGAGAAAAAAGAATTGATGTAATTTCACCTATCGATGGGTCAATAATCTCAACAGTTCCAATCTCAGGAACAGACGCTGTAAATCGGGCAGTAACTGCTGCTCAAAAAGCATTTCCAGCTTGGTCTGCAAAACCAATAAAAGAGCGCTCACAAATTTTTTATAAATACAAATCTCTTCTCGAAAAAAATATAAATGATCTTGCTGAATTGATCCATGAAGAAAATGGTAAGACTATCTCAGAAAGCATTGCAGAAATTGAGAAGAGTATTGAGGTCACTGAATTTGCCTGTTCACTTGAGCAACTCGCAGCCGGTGAAGTAATGGAAGTAAGTAAAGGAGTTGAATGTAGGGCGGAGCGATTTCCTGTTGGAGTTGTTGCTTGTATTACGCCATTCAACTTCCCTAACATGGTTCCAAATTGGACAATACCGAATGCACTTGTTCTCGGAAATTGTATGATACTTAAACCATCAGAGCTTGTTCCGATAAGTGCAAACAGAATTGCTGATCTATTAAAAGAAGCCGGATTACCTGATGGTGTTTTCAATGTTGTTCATGGAGCAAAAGATGTTGTTGAAGCAATATGTGATCATCCCGGTATTCAAGCTGTTTCATTTGTTGGATCTACAAAAGTTGCTAAGATTGTTTATACTCGTTCTACATCAAATCTAAAAAGAGCTTTAACACTCGGCGGTGCAAAAAATCATTTAATAGTTTTACCAGATGCAAATGTTGCGATGACAGCATCAAATGTTGCAGCATCAATGTCCGGATGCGCTGGGCAGCGTTGTATGGCTGCATCCGCTATGGTTGCAGTCGGATCTGTTGATAACATTATTAATCAACTTGTAGAAGAAGCAAAGAAGATTATTCCCGGGAAAAATCTTGGCGCTGTAATTTCAAAACAAGCAAAAGAAAGAATTGAAAATTATATAACTGAAGCTGAGAAAGAAGGTGCAAAAATTTTATTGGATGGAAGAAATTGTAAAGTACACGGAAAAGAAAACGGTTTTTATGTCGGCCCAACTGTTATCGATCATGTTAAACCTGAAATGCGGATTGCTAAAGAAGAAGTTTTTGGACCGGTTCTCGCCATTATAAGAACAGATACTATTGATCAAGCTTTATCAATTCAACAAAGTTCATTGTATGGAAATGCAGCATCTGTTTTTACACAAAGCGGTGGAATGGCAAGATATATCAGCGAGCGAGCTAGCGCTGGAATGATTGGTGTTAATATTGGTGTTCCTGTTCCTCGAGAACCTTTTTCATTTGGCGGTTGGAACGAATCGAAATTCGGGACTTGCGATATAACCGGAAAAAGTTCAATAGAATTTTGGACTAAGTTGAAAAAAACTACAGTCAAATGGAATCCTGAATCGCAAATAAACTGGATGAGTTGATAATCCAATTGTTGAATTTAGAATGCTGAATAATAAATAATTATAAACAGAATATTATCTATTAGAAAATATAAAGGTATTAACATGGCACGAACAGTTCGCGGTGGTTTGATTCAGGCAACTCTTTCAATGTCAGCAGAACAACCGATTGAAAAAGTAAAACAATCAATGATCGAAAAACATTTATTAATGATCGAACAAGCTGCAAAGAAAGGTGTACAAATTCTATGCATGCAAGAACTTTTTTATGGACCATATTTTTGTGCCGAACAAAAAACTAAATGGTACTCGCTTGTTGAAAATATTCCTGACGGACCAACAACTAAACTGATGCAAGAAGTGGCTAAGAAATATTCAATGGTAATTGTTGTCCCTATCTATGAAGAAGAAATTAAAGGTGTCTATTATAACACAGCGGCGGTTATAGATGCCGACGGGAAATATCTTGGTAAATACCGAAAACACCATATCCCTCATTGCGATCCTGGATTCTGGGAGAAATTTTATTTCAAACCAGGTAATCTTGGATTTCCGGTTTTCAAAACTGCGTTTGCAGATATCGGAGTTTATATTTGTTACGATCGCCACTTTCCCGAAGGAGCCAGAATTCTTGGATTGAATGGAGCAGAGATTATTTTTAATCCTTCTGCTACTGTTGCAGGACTTTCGGAATATTTATGGGAATTAGAACAGCCTGCTCATGCAGTTGCAAACGGATATTTCGTTGGTGCAATTAATCGCGTTGGAACAGAAGCACCTTGGAACATTGGAGAATTTTATGGTAAAAGTTATTTCTGCAATCCACGTGGTAAAATAATTGTTCAGGCTTGCAGAGATAAAGATGAATTAGTTGTAGCTGATCTTAATCTGGATGAAATTCTTGAAGTTAGAAATGTTTGGCAATTTTATAGAGATCGGAGACCGGAATCATACGGAGCTATTACTGATCTTCAGAAATAGATCAAGCAAATTATTTTGTAATTCAATAAGGAAATTTAAATTGACACCAGAAGAAGTAGTTGCAATAACCGCTAAACATACTTACGGCACTTGGCGTTATCAAAAAAACTGGACACCATTGCAAATTGTAGATGCTGAAGGATGTTACTTCACTGATTCGTCCGGCAAGAAGTATCTCGATTTTTCTTCTCAACTGATGTGTGTTACACTCGGGCACAAAAATCAAGCAGTCATTAAAGCGATAGAAGAGCAAGCAAAGAAACTTGCTTATGCTGCACCTGGATTTGCTACAGAAGTACGCGCTGAGTTGAGTAAATTATTATTAGAAGTCTTACCAAAAGGATTAGAGAAATTTTATTTTTCTACTTCCGGGACAGAAGCGAATGAAGCCGCAATAAAAATTGCACGAATGTACACCGGTAAGTACAAAATTATTTCACGTTATAATTCCTATCATGGATCAACTGCGGCATCTATTGCAGCGACAGGAGATCCCAGACGTTGGGCAGTTGAACCTTCAGGAAAAATTGATGGAGTAATTTTTGCACCTGAATGTAATTGTTATCGTTGTCCGCTCAATCATTCGTATCCGGATTGCGAAATTGCATGCGTAAATTACATCGAACATATGATTAAGAATGAAAGCAATGTAGCCGCAATTATTCTTGAGCCTGTTGTTGGAACAAATGGAATATTAATTCCGCCTAAGGAATATATGCCGAGATTGCGAAAAATTTGTGATGATAATAATGTTTTGCTTATCGCTGATGAAGTAATGAGCGGATGGGGAAGAACAGGGAAATGGTTTGCAGTTGATCATTGGAATGTTTTACCGGATATTCTTACTACTGCTAAAGGAATTACTTCAGCTTATGTACCTCTCGGATTAACCGCCACCACAATGAAAATTGCTGACTATTTTAACGATCATTATTTTGCACACGGACATACTTACGAAGCTCATCCTTTAACACTTGCACCGGCAATTGCAGCAATCAATGAATTGAGGAATAAAAAATTAATTGATCGTGCTGTAGAGATGGGTGATCATCTAAACAAAAAATTGAACGCTCTAAAATCAAAACACCCTTCAATTGGTGATGTTCGCGGAATCGGACTTTTTTATGCTGTCGAGTTAGTCAAAAATCGAATTACTAAAGAACCATTCAACACCAAAGAAGATAAAGTAAACGGGAAACCATTGCTTGTTGATAAGGTCTCGGCTGAGATGATGAAACGCGGAGTTTATGTTCAATCTTGGGTAAGTCATTTTGTAATTGCACCTCCATTGATCATAACAAAAGAAGAAATTGATTTTGCTGTTGAAAAACTTGATGAGTGTCTTTCAATAGCTGATGATGCATTAAATACTTAGTCGTTCATTTTTTACGGTTCAGACTGGAATAAATCTATGAAGAATATCGCTCCAAAACTTCCGAGTGAACAATACGAGAAAAATTTTTCAGATCTGCACTCACCATTTACACAAAACTCTGCTGTTGCAGAAGCAAACCGTTGTCTCTATTGTTATGATTCTCCCTGTATGAAAGCTTGTCCGACCCACATTGATATATCAACTTTTATAAAAAAGATTTCTACCGGAAATCTTCTTGGCTCGGCAAAAACAATTTATGAATCGAATTGGGTTCCTCTTACTTGTGCAAAAGCATGTCCAGTTGCTGTCCTTTGTGAAGGGGCTTGTGTCTATAATGCGAAAGGGGAAAAACCGATTGAGATAGGAAGACTGCAGCGTTATGTAATCGAGAATTATTTTGAAAGAAGTATGCCCACACTTTTTCATAGATCACCTAAGAATGGCAAATTAGTCGGCATAGTTGGTTCTGGTCCGGCTGGATTAGCTTGCAGCGCTGAACTTGCTCTCATGGGTTATGAAGTAACTATTTATGAAGCTAACAAAATTCCCGGCGGATTAAATACTTGGGGCATCGCACCGTATAAAATGAGAAGAGAAGATAGTTTGAAAGAAGTTGAATTGGTAAAAAGTTTCGGTGTTGATCTTAAAACGGAAGTCATGATTGGTAAAACAGTAAAAATTGATGATCTCTTAAAAAAACATGATGCGATTTTTCTCGGAGTTGGTTTGGGTGAAAGTCCTCAGCTCTCAATACCCGGCGAAGAATTATCCGGAGTAGTTGGTGCACTTGATTTCATCGAAAAAGTAAAAACAGAAAATTGGAATGATATTCAAGTCGGGAAAAAAGTTGCTGTAATTGGTGCGGGAAATACATCAATTGATGCGGCAACCGAAGCTAAGCGGTTAGGTGCAGAACAGGTGTATATCATTTATAGACGGAGCGATATTGAAATGTCAGCTTATTATTTTGAATATGATCTCGCAAAGAAAGATGGGATTGTTTTTCATTTTCTTACTTCTCCAAAACGAATTATCGGTAAAGGTTTTGTTGAAGGGATTGAATGCTTAAAGATGAAACTTGGCGAACCGGATAACAGAGGCAAAAGAAAACCGGTCCCAGTTCCCGGGTCGGAATTCACAATTCTGGTTGATATGATTATTAAAGCTATCGGACAAGAAACCAAATCAAGTTTCTTAAGCTCAATTCCAAAAGTAACACTTGATGATGAAGGTTGTGTTATTGTAGATAGGACAACATTTCAAACAGCGAATCCAAAAATATTTGCCGGCGGCGATTGTATTAACGGAGGTAAAGAAGTTGTAAATGCCGCTTATGATGGTAAACGTTCTGCACATGGTATTGATAAATTTTTATCAATTCCGAAAGGAGGAAAATAATTTATGGTTGATCTTTCAATAAATTGCGGCGGAATAAAATCTCCAAATCCATTCTGGCTTGCATCAGCGCCTCCTTCAAACTCTGCATATCAAAATTGCAAAGCTTTCGAACAAGGATGGGGAGGAACAGTTTGGAAAACTATCGGTGAACCGGTGATGAATGTTTTCAACAGATACGGTGGATTGGATTACAACGGACAAAAAATTTTCGGACTGAACAACATAGAATTGATTAGTGACAGACCCATAGAAGTTAATCTAAAAGAAATTGCGGAAACAAAAAAACTTTGGCCGGATCGTGCGGTTGTAGTTTCTTTGATGGTCGAATCGAAAAGAGAAACATGGCATGAGATAGTTAAACGTACGATTGACACCGGCTGCGATGGAATAGAACTGAATTACGGTTGTCCGCACGGAATGAGTGAACGCGGTATGGGAGCTGCTGTTGGGCAAGTTCCCGAATATTGCAAAATGATAACTGAATGGGTTACCGAAATTTCGACAATACCAGTTCTCGTTAAACTAACTCCTAATGTTAGCAACATTCAATTACCTGCACGTGCGGCAAAAGCTGCAGGAGCTGATGGAATTTCTCTCATCAATACTATTAACAGTATTATTGGGATTAATCTTGATACATTCGAATTGAAACCGAATGTTGGTGGATTAGGCGGACATGGCGGTTATGCCGGACCTGCAGTAAAACCGATTGCACTTCATCTTCTCTCTCAAGTTGCAATAGACCCTGAAGTTAATCTGCCTATATCCGGAATTGGCGGTATAGGTAATTGGAGAGATGCACTTGAATTTATTTTACTCGGTGCATCAAGTGTTCAAGTTTGTACTGCAGTAATGCATTATGGATTTCGTATTGTTAATGATATGATTGAAGGAATGACCAACTGGATGGAATCGAAAGGAATTACTTCTCTCGATCAGATTAGAGGTAAATCTCTTCAGCGAGTGAATGATTTTGGAAATTTTGATCTTCTCAATAAAACAATAGCAAAAATAGACCAGCAAAAATGTATTCATTGCAATTTGTGCTACATTGCTTGCGAGGATGCGGCGCATCAGTGTATTGATCTAACTCCGGTTAACGGACATAACAAAACCGAAGTCCGGGAAAAAGATTGTGTCGGCTGCGCATTGTGTTCATTAGTTTGTCCGGTTGAAAATTGTATCTCTATGGTTAGAATTGATGACGGCTCTGCATCAAAAACTTGGAATCAGTTAAATGA
>QYQI01000026.1 GCA_007280825.1 Ignavibacteriales bacterium
CAATAGTTGTTGGCTTTGCAAAACGTTCCGCATTCTTCTTCAAATTTTTTCTGTTTCTTCTTAAAATTTTGAAAAGCTAATCGAAGAATTCTGTATTTGAATTCGATGACAGAACCGTAATCAATCTTATGCGGATTGTAATTTGGTACATGTGAAAGATCCTCATTACTAAGTAGATTATCTTTTTGTAATAATTCAAAGCTGATTAATAATGGGTTACCTGCAAAAGCAGAAAAACATTGATATGGTGAATCACCGTATCCGGTCGGACCTAATGGAAATGTTTGCCATAATGTTTGTCCAGCACTTTTTAAAAAGTCAACAAAGTGATAAGCATGGGGACCAAGATCACCTATTCCAAATTTACCCGGGAGGGAAGTAGGATGTAATAAAATACCTGCTGAACGTTCGATCGTCATGAGTTCCTCAATTGTTTGTGATATAAATCGCTATAAAAAAATAAAATAAAAAAACAATATTTACTTCAAACTTTTATTTAGTATTTTGCATACGGTTGAGAAGTTAATCAATTGCATAATTTTTAAAAAATTGTTCAACTGATTGCTTCAAGAATTTTTTTTAGTTATGTTGAACTCACCTTCAACGAGGTAAGAAAATCGTTCCTCAAAATAATTAAATAATAAAATTACTTTCGCTTTTATAAGAGAAAATTTTTCAATATGCTTTTCTAAGATTGGAGTATTGAATGAAGATAAATCGTCTTTTCACTAAAGCAGGAAAAGATTCTCTTGAATCAATTGAGTTTGTTAAGAGAACATCTGAAATAAAAAATCCAGATGGCTCAATTGTTTTTAGAATGGAAGATGTATTTGTACCAAAGGAATGGTCGCAAGTTGCAACTGATGTTCTCGCGCAAAAATATTTTCGCAAAGCCGGTGTACCTAGGCTTTTAAGTAAGATAGATGAAAAAGGAGTCCCAACTTGGCTTCAACCTTCAATAGCAGATAAAAAACTTGATGAACTTCCGGAGAAAGAAAGATACGGTTCGGAAACAGATTCAAGGCAAGTTTTTTATCGTCTTGCAGGAACGTGGACATATTGGGGATGGAAAGCAAAATATTTTGATAGTGAGGAAGATGCAAAAGCTTTTTACGATGAACATGTTTACATGTTGACAAATCAATTTGCAGCTCCAAATTCACCTCAATGGTTCAACACAGGTTTA
This sequence comes from Ignavibacteriales bacterium, assembly GCA_007280825.1. Taxonomy (GTDB): domain Bacteria; phylum Bacteroidota; class Ignavibacteria; order Ignavibacteriales; family Melioribacteraceae; genus Fen-1258. Next base: position 1,187 of record QYQI01000026.1, read on the forward strand.
CATTGGGCTTACGGTATTAATGGACCTTCTCAAGGTCATTATTATGTAGATTACAAAACCGGTAAACTCACTTCTTCCGAAGATGCATATACGCATCCTCAACCCCATGCATGTTTTATTCAATCAATTAGGGACGATCTTGTTAATGAAGGCGGCATAATGGATTTGTGGGTTCGTGAAGCGCGTTTATTTAAGTACGGTTCTGGTACTGGAACAAACTTTTCAGAACTTAGAGGAATAAATGAACCGTTAAGCGGTGGCGGAAAATCTTCGGGATTAATGTCATTTTTAAAAATCGGTGATCGCTCTGCCGGCGCAATTAAATCCGGCGGTACAACTCGTCGTGCAGCTAAAATGGTTACTCTCGATATTGACCATCCTGATATTCAAGAATTTATAAATTGGAAAGTAGTTGAAGAACAGAAAGTTGCCGCTTTGGTAACAGGTTCTAAAATTCTAAATCAACATCTTAACAATATTATCAAAGCTTGTTATGATGAACATCCCGAGAATGACCGCTTCAGTAAAAAAACAAATTTAAGATTACGCAAAGCAATAATTGAAGCACGCAAATTAAATGTTCCGGAAAATTATATTGATCGCGTAATTAAATTAGCCAAACTTGGTTTTAGATCAATTGAAGTCCCTGTCTATAATGAAGATTGGAATTCAGAAGCATATACAACTGTATCGGGACAAAATTCGAATAATTCAGTCCGTGTTAATAATGGTTTTATGCAGGCAGTATTAAATGATGAAAATTGGAATTTGTATTGGAGAGTAGAAAAGAAAAAAGCAGAAAAAGATGGAAGAGAACCAAAACCTTGTAAAACACTTGGTGCAAAAGAACTTTGGGATGATATCGCTTATGCCGCATGGTCAAGTGCAGATCCTGGACTACAGTTCGATACAACAATAAATGAATGGCACACATGTCCGGAGAGCGGATCAATACGTGCATCTAATCCTTGCAGCGAATATATGTTCTTGGATGACACTGCGTGCAATCTTGCATCTCTTAACCTTGTAAAATTTTATAATGACGACACACAAAAATTTGATATTGAAGCTTACCGTCATGCAACAAGATTATGGACTGTAGTTCTTGAGATAAGTGTTTTAATGGCACAATATCCTTCAAGAGAAATTGCGCAAAAAAGTTACGAGTTCAGAACACTTGGAATTGGTTATGCAAACCTTGGTTCATTATTGATGAGACAAGGTATTCCTTATGATAGTAAAGAATCTTCTGCGATCTGCGGAGCGCTCACAGCAATCATGCACATGCGTGCATATGCAACATCGGCAGAGATGTCCAAAGAACTCGGTTCGTTTCCGCGTTATCAAGAAAATGCAGAAGCAATGCTAAGAGTTATTCGGAATCATAAACGTGCTGCCTATAATGTTAAGAAAGATGAATATGAAACTCTGTCAATCCTACCAGTAGGAATTAATCCGGAAAATTGTCCTTCCGATTTATTAAATGCCGCAAGAGAAGATTCTGATTTTGCTTTAGAGTTAGGAGAAAAGTACGGTTTCAGAAATGCACAAGTAACGGTAATAGCTCCAACCGGAACAATCGGATTAGTCATGGATTGCGATACTACAGGAATCGAACCGGATTTTGCTTTAGTGAAATTTAAGAAACTTGCAGGCGGAGGTTATTTCAAAATTATTAATCAATCAATTCCTCCTTCTTTAAAGAGATTAGGTTATAATGAAGATCAAAGCCGTGAAATAATTAAGTATGCAAAAGGTTCCGGGACACTTATCGGATGTCCTCATATTAATCATGAATCGCTCAAGGCAAAAGGATTCAACGATGATGTGCTGAATAAGATTGAAACTATTTTGCCCTCCGTATTTGAATTAAGTTTTGCATTCAATAAGTATACGCTTGGTGAAAAGTTTTTGAAAACTAATCTCAATATTACCGATGAACAAATGAACAATTTCAATTTTGATCTTCTAATAGAACTCGGATTTACAAAAGAAGAGATTGCATCGGCAAACGATTACGTTTGCGGAACAATGACTATTGAAGGCGCACCTTTCTTAAAACATGAACACTATCCTGTATTTGATTGTGCTAATAAATGCGGGAAAAAAGGAATACGCTTTATTAAAACCGATGCACATATTAATATGATGGCAGCTGCTCAACCATTTATTTCCGGCGCAATATCCAAAACTATTAATCTTCCTAATAATGCTAGTATTGATGATATCAAATACGCTTACTTACAATCATGGAAACTTGGGACAAAAGCTAATGCACTTTACAGAGATGGTTCAAAACTTTCTCAACCTCTAAACAGCATGACTGATGAAGAAGTTGAAGACTTGATGGAGAAGAAAGAAGAAAATGATATAATCAAGATTGCAGAAAGAATTATTCATAGATACATTGCTAAGAGAAGAAGATTGCCGGATAGAAGAACCGGCTACACACAAAAAGTAAAAATTAACGGTCAAACCGTTTACATTAGAACCGGTGAATACGAGAACGGGCAGCTTGGTGAAGTATTTATAGACATGCACAAAGAGGGCGCTGCATTCAGAAGTTTATTGAACTGCTTTGCAATTTCGATTTCTCTCGGTTTACAGCATGGTGTTCCCCTTGACGAATTTATTGATGCTTTTGTCTTCACACGATTCGAACCAAGCGGAGTATTAACCGGTCACAGCAGAATAAAAATGGCTACATCTGTAATTGATTTTATCTTCAGAGAATTGGCCGTTACATATCTTGGCAGAAATGATCTTGCTCATGTTGATGAATCAGAGATAATTAAAAAAATAGATCACCGCTCTGTTGTAGAACCGGATTTTGAAAGTGAAGAGATTGTTAGTGAAAGAATGATCGAATTAGATAATGCTAAAGATCTTGTAGATCGTTATCCGGGTGATACACCATCAGAACAAAAAGCTCATGCTATTACTCGTCACCAAAGTGTTATGAAAGCTCGTGAACGCGGTTACACTGGCGATATCTGTCCCGAATGCCAAAGTCTGACCATGGTTCGTAACGGTACTTGTTTGAAGTGTATGACTTGCGGAGCTACTACGGGATGTAGTTAAATTTACAATGTTCTATATGTTTCTACTTGACAAGAAAGGGGCTAAAGCTTAGCCCCTTTTTCATTATATTTGAATTGTTATTCGTTGACTTTTATAACTCAAAGGAATACATTTTCACCCTCATTTTTGAGCAATGATTGCAGAAAATCTTAATAAAGTTGAAGACAAGATTGCAGAATCTTGCATAAAATGTGGTAGAAATCGTTCTGAAATAAGACTGATTGCGGTGAGTAAAACTCAACCGGTTGAAATAATAAAAGAAGTTCTTAATACCGGAATTAATAACTTAGGAGAAAATAAAGCTCAAGAATTGCGTGATAAATCGGAGCTAATCACAGGAGATTTTAACTGGCATTTTATCGGTCATCTTCAAACAAATAAAGTTAAATATGTTATTAAAGCGGCAGAATTTATTCATGCTGTAGATTCGATAAAGTTAGCCGAAGAAATAAATAGAAAATCAAAAGAGATGAATAAAAATCAGAAAGTTCTTCTTGAAATTAAAACTTCTGATGAAGCAACAAAATTTGGACTTGCAAACGAAAAAGAAATTTTTGAAGTAGCTCAGTTTTGTAAGAACAGTTCTAATTTGAATTTAGTTGGTTTGATGACTATGGCGCCGTTTACCGATGATGAGAGTGTGATCAGAAATTGTTTTATAGAATTACGCGAACTAAAAGAGAAACTAAATAAGAATGGATTTGCTATTTCTGAACTTTCTATGGGAATGACAAACGATTACACAATTGCAATTGAAGAAGGAGCTACGATGTTAAGAATTGGAACTGCAATTTTTGGTGACCGGCCTACCGGCAGGCAGGCAGAATTTATAAATAACGCGGGAACAAAATGAAATTCACCCCGTTCGGAATAAAAAATCAAGAGTTCAACAAAAGCGTCCGAGGTTACGACCGTGACGAGGTAAATAATTTCCTTGAACGGTTATCGGATGAATTTGAACAACTGCAAAATGAAAATGAAAAGCTGAAGAATGAACTCGACCGTCAGGAAGAACAATTAAAAGAGTTCAAACGAATTGAAAAAAATCTTCAGCAAGCAATGTTGAATCAAACAGAATCAACTTCTAAAACGGTAGATTCTGCGAAGAAACAAACTGCTCTGATGGTAAAAGAAGCGGAACTCAAATCCGCACAAATAATTGAAAAAGCAAAAGAGAGTGCTAATTCTGTGCGCGATTCTGTTTTGAAACTCCGTGAAGAAAGAAAATTATTAATTGCACGTATCAAAGCATTGATTGATTCTCAATCAAGTTTACTCGAGATGAATGTCCAAAACATTGATACACGTCCTAAGAAAAAAGAAATTGCAAAAGAACAGACTAATCAAGAAGAACAAAGCGATATAAATGTTGATGATATTTTGGAGAAACTTTTATGAGTACTCTTATTGAAATGATTAATCAAACTTTAGAAGTAATCAGAAAGAAGACAGATAAAAATTATGAAGTTGGAATTATACTTGGTACCGGACTCGGCGGATTAGTTAAAGATATTTCTGTTGAACATGAAATTGATTATTCCGATTTACCGCATTTTCCTCTCTCTACTGTCGAATCACATCAAGGTAAATTAATTTTTGGAAAGATCGGCGGGAAAAATGTTGTTGCGATGCAAGGTAGATTTCATTTCTACGAAGGATACACGATGCAGCAAATTACTTATCCTGTTCGTGTTATGAAATTTCTGGGCGTTAAAAATTTATTAGTCTCAAATGCTTGCGGCGGTATGAACCCGATCTACCAACGCGGAGATATTATGCTGATGGTTGATCATATAAATTTATTGGGTGATAATCCGCTTATTGGAAAGAATGAAGATGAGTTCGGACCAAGGTTTCCCGATATGAGCGAACCGTATAATTTAGAGTTGATAAAATTGGCCGAACAAGTTGCTCTTGAAAATAAAATTAAAGTTCAAAAAGGTGTTTATGTTGCTGTACCCGGACCTAATCTTGAAACAAAAGCCGAATACAGATTTTTACGTGCTATCGGCGCTGATGTTGTCGGCATGTCAACCGTTCCGGAAAATATAGTAGCTAATCATATGGGCATGAAAGTTCTTGGTTTAAGTATCATAACTGATGAATGTTTTCCGGATGCTTTAAAACCGGCAAAGGTTGAAGAAATTATAGCCGCGGCTATGGCTGCAGAACCAAAGATGACTTTGATAATGAAAGAGGTTATAAAAAAACTGTGATAGAGAAAAAACCAATTTATTATGCCACACCGGGATTGCTTGCAGTTATTATTTTTGCATCCAACTTTTTAAGCACGGATTTGTTTAAAGCAGGCTATCAGAATTTTTCCGTCTGGTTTGTTCTTTCTGTCTTTTCATTTGCATGCGGCTGGTTGATAAATAAAACACTTAGTTACAATCATGGCGGTAAAGTTGTATTTGCAGTTATAGTTGCCTCTGTGTTTGTAAGCATTTTACTTGTTTCAATATTTAGCGAGTATTTTGGAATGAGTAATCTTCTTGTTGAGAATATGATTTTATATGTTCTCCGTAACATTATGCTTGGTGCAATCGCATTTTTTGGAATGGCTGTATCGGAAATTATTCTTCTGCAGAAAGAAGGGAACAAAGGGAAATCAAAAGAAGATGATGCAAAAAAAATATTAATTGCTGCCCAACGCGAAGCTCAGATAATAGTTGAAGAATCAAAATTGAAAGCAGATAAATTGCTTTATCACGCTCAACAAAGTGTTGATGATATGGTTGAGAGAAAAACTCAAATTGAAAGAAGACTGAAAGAATTTCTTTCTGCCGAGAAAGAATTAATAAAGAAATACGAATCAGAAGAAGAATAAACGCCCAACCCAACCTTTTCCAAGAGTAGGCATTTTATAAATGGGATATAGATAAATTTTCAAATTCATTTTTAGAGTTAATAAATGTTCAAACAGTTTGATGAAAAAATAAACTATCCAAAGATCGAAGAAGAAGTACTTAAGTTTTGGCAAGAGAACCAGATTTTTGAAAAAAGTATTTCATCACGTCCTAAATCAAAACCATTTACTTTTTATGAAGGACCTCCAACTGTAAACGGCAAACCGGGGATTCATCACGTAATGGCAAGAGCCTTAAAAGATTTAGTCTGCCGTTATAAAACTTTGAAAGGATATCAAGTTCATCGTAAAGCAGGATGGGATACACACGGTCTTCCAATTGAAATTGCCCTAGAAAAAGAACTCAACTTCACTCAGAAATCAGATATAGAAAAATATGGCGTTGCCGCATTCAATCAAAAAGCAAAAGATCTTGTATATCAACATATTGAAATGAAAGAAGGCTGGCGTACATTAACCGAACGGATGGGTTACTGGGTTAACCTTGATGACCCTTATATCACTTGTACAAATGAATATATTGAATCGGTCTGGTGGGCGCTTTCAGAATATTTTAAGAAGGGATTAATCTATAAAGGATTTAAAATTGTTCCTCAATGCCCTCATTGCGAAACTCCTTTATCGTCACATGAACTTGCTCTTGGTTACGATGATGTGCAAGATCCAAACGTTTATGTAAAATTTAAACTAAAAAATGAAGATGGATCAATTCTTGTTTGGACCACTACACCTTGGACTTTAATTTCAAATGTTGCTTTGGCGGTTGGTAAAGATATTGATTATGTAAAAATCAAAACTGAGAAGCATGGAGTTTTGTATTTAGCAGAAGCGCGCCTATCTGTAATCAAAGAAGAGTACCAATTAATTTCTAAATTAAAGGGAAAAGATCTTTTAGATAAGGATTATGAACCGCTCTATTCTTACGTTCCAGTTGAACAAAAAGCTTGGTATGTTATAGCTGGGGACTTTGTAAGCACTGAAGATGGAACGGGTGTCGTTCATATCGCTCCGGCTTTTGGTGCTGATGATTATGAAATTTCTAAAAAATATAATTTACCATTTGTTCAACCTGTTACTAAGGGCGGAAGATTTACTGATGAGGTAAAAGATTTTGCGGGACGACTTGTTAAGACAATTCAATTTGCAACCCATGAAGAAAAAGGTGTTGATCCGGATATCATCCGTAATTTGAAAGAACGCGGATTAATTTATAAAGCGGGTAATGATTATACGCACTCGTATCCGCACTGTTGGCGTTGTGATAATCCGTTAATCTACTACGCAAGAGATAGCTGGTATATCCGTACTACCGACATTGCAAAACGAATGATAGAATTGAATAAAACAATTAATTGGTGTCCGCCCGAAGTTGGTTCCGGCCGCTTTGGTAATTGGCTTGAAGAAAATAAAGATTGGTCCTTATCTCGTGATAGATATTGGGGAACACCACTTCCGATTTGGTTAAATGATGATGGTGATATGATTGTTGTTGGTTCAATTTCTGAATTGAAAGAAGGATTTGTTGAACGGGATGGAAAACGAATTTCGGTTAAAGATTTATTAGCGGAAGAAATTGATCTTCACAAACCATTTGTTGATGATGTTAAGTTCGAGAAAAACGGAAAAACATTTAAGCGGACTCCCGAGCTAATTGATGTTTGGTTCGATAGCGGTGCGATGCCGTTCGCACAATATCATTACCCGTTCGAGAATCAAGAATATTTTAAGGAAAACTATCCGGCAGATTTTATTTGCGAGGGCATAGATCAAACACGCGGCTGGTTTTATACTCTTCATGCAATCGGAACAATGTTATTCGACAGCATCTCGTACAAAAATTTGATCGTTAACGAATTAGTCCTTGATAAAGCAGGACTGAAGATGTCGAAATCGCGGGGCAATACAGTTGATCCGTTTTCTCTTTTTGAAAAATATGGCGCTGACGCAACAAGATGGTATTTAGTTACTACCAGTCCTCCGTGGAAACCAACTTTGTTTGATGAAGAAGGAATAGCTGAAGTCCAGAGAAAATTTTTCGGGACTTTAATCAACACCTACAATTTCTTTGTTCTTTATGCCAATGTAGATAAATTTAATTTTTCCGAAAAAGTTATTCCATATAAGGAAAGATCGGAAATAGACCGCTGGATAATTTCTAAACTTAACTCTGTTGTAAAAGAATATGATGAGTTAATGAGTAATTACGATGTTACAAAAGCGGCCAGATTAGTTTCCAATTTTACAATTGATCAGCTTTCAAACTGGTATGTACGCAGAAGCAGAAGACGTTTCTGGAAATCTGAAATGAATAAAAATAAATTTTCTGCGTATCAAACTCTTTATGAATGTTTGGTGACGATCGCAAAATTAACTTCACCGTTTGCGCCTTTCATTGCGGAAGAATTGTATCAAAACTTAAACAAGGCAACAAAAAAAGAAAAGTATGAATCAGTACATTTAACTGATTATCCGGAGATTACTTATTCCGAACCTAAACTTGAAGTGAAGATGGATATTGCTCAGCGGATCGTATCTTTAACAAGATCAATCAGAGCTAAAAACGAGTTAAAGGTTCGTCAACCGCTAAGTTTGATGATGGTTCATGTTCAACCCGAGGAAATGGATCATGTTATTGAAATGAAAGATATTATTCTTGAAGAAGTAAACATCAAAAAATTAAAATTTGTAGATGAAGATGCCAACTTTGTTCAAAAAATTGTTAAGTTGAATTTTAAGGTAGTCGGTAAAAAATATAAAGAGCATGTTAAAACATTACAGGAATATGTTAAGACACTTTCGAATAAACAAATTGATGATCTTGAACAAAACAAACAAATAGATACACCGGTTCAAGGGTTATTATTGAGTCGTGAAGATGTTGAAATATTTGCAAGCGGTATAGAAGGATGGATAGTTGTAAGTGAAGGTAATATCACGGTTGCTGTTGATACTCATGTGAATGCAGAATTAATAGCTGAAGGATATGCAAGAGAATTTGTTAATCGTGTTCAGAACATGAGAAAAGATGCCGGCTTTGATGTGATTGACCGTATCAGTGTGTCGTTCAAAAGCGAACAAAAAATGATTGATTATGTATCCAAATTTTCTGATTATATTTCAAGTGAAGTACTGGCTGATTCTCTCGAATCAAAAAATAATATTGAAGGTTTCAAACAAGAATTTAAAATAGGCGATTATGATTGTACGATTGTGATCGTGAAGATAAAGAATTAAATAGGTAAACGGAGGCACTAATGACTACTAAAAAGATTAATAAAAAAACTGCGAAAAAATCCACCGCTAAAAAGAAATCAGTTAAAAAGCCGGTGAGAAAACCAAAGAAAATAAATAAGGTGAAATCTGCTAAACCAAAAACAGCACTTAAAAAGAAATTGAAAGTTCAGAAAGTATCCAAATCTCGTAAACATGTGGAAGTTATTTCTCCAACAAAAAAAGTTAGAAAGATTCAGGGCTATTCAAAAAAAGATTTAGAAGAGTTTAAGAAAATAATTTTTGATAAGAGAAATGAGATCATTGAACAGCTGCAGTCACTGAAAGACCAAATGATGGATCCAACTACTGGTCAATATGTAAATGAAAGTTCACCTTACTCACTGCATATGGCTGAACAAGGAACTGACGCGATGGAACGAGAAAAACTTTATTTGTGGGCGCAGAGAGAAAATAAATTTCTTGGTTATTTAGATGACGCACTTCAACGTATTGATAGCGGAACATATGGGATCTGCATTGAATGTATTGATGAACCGCAGAATCTTTGTCCGACATGTCCGCTTATACCGAAAGACAGACTTGCAGCAGTGCCGCATACTCAGCACTGTTTGCAAGTAAAACAAAAAATGAAATCAATGTAAAATCACTTTTCAGAAAATAGGAATTGTCTTGAGAGTATTATTCGTTTCGTTGTTCATTGTAATAGCCGATCAATTATCAAAATTTTTTGTTAAAGGGGGAACAATCCCTTTGCTTAATCTTCACGTTAACGGGATGAGTTATGGGGGAAGCGTTAACTTAATTGGAGATTTTTTCAAACTAACTTTTGTAGAAAATCCCGGCATCGCATTTGGGATTGATGTTAACGGAGTATCAAAATTATTATTATCACTTTTTACCCTACTGGCAAGCCTCGGTGTTTTTTATTATTTGTGGAAATCGAAAGAACAAAAATTAATTATCCGTCTTGCCCTTGCTTTTATTCTGGGTGGTGCGATCGGTAATTTAATTGATAGAACTTTTTACGGACTATTTTACGGTTATGCACCTTTATTTTACGGGAAGGTTGTTGATTTTTTCAATATGGATTTTTTTGATTTTACAATTTTTGGAAGAACTTACGATCGTTTCCCGATATTTAATATTGCAGATTCTTCAGTTACGGTTGGCGTTGCGCTTCTTTTAATATTTCATCGAACGCATACTGTTGATGCTAAGGAAGTAGAATCAGAGACAATTGATACAACATTGAATAATAATTTGACCATTTCGGAAAAGAATAAAGAGATTTACAATTCAGAAAAAACAAATTCTTCTTTGAGCGAAGACAATAAGAATAATGTCGAAAATTATAAACGAGAAGAAATTCAAAATTGATGTTCCAGATGGTAAGAAAAAAGAACGCATTGATGTTTTTCTAGCCAACTCAATAGAGAATGCAACCCGCTCGCGAATCCAAAAATTAATTAAAGCAAATTGTGTTTTAGTAAATGGGAAAGTTATTAAAGCTAACTATCTCATTTGCCCAAAAGACAAAGTAGAAGTTACAATTCCCACTTCGCCACGTCCTGAAAAAAATGAAGCTGAAGATATTCCGCTCGATATAATTTATGAGGATGAAAATCTTTTAGTAGTCAATAAAGCTGCTGGAATGGTTGCACATCCTTCTTTGGGAAATTATACAGGCACACTTGTTAATGCGCTTCTTCATCATACAAAAAAGCTAAGCGCACTTAACGAACCCGGACGCCCGGGAATTGTTCACAGGATTGATAAGGATACAAGCGGACTCCTACTAATTGCAAAAGATGAATGGACACACGCTCGTCTAGCAAAACAATTTTATGATCATTCTATTGACCGCGAATATTGGGCTGTATGCTGGGGCTTATTTAAGAACAAGAAGGGTGAAGTTATCGGAAACATTAACCGTTCAGCTAAGGATCGGAAAATTTTTACTGTTAGTGAAACCGAAGGCAAACCTGCGCATACTTTTTATGAAGTAATTGAAGAATTTGAATTTGCATCACTGATTAAATTAAAATTGAAAACCGGCAGAACTCATCAGATTCGTGTTCATATGTTGCACATTAAACATCCAATCTTTGGCGATCCGACATACGGAGGAAGAGTAATTGTTTACGGATCTGCTTTGCCAAAAATAAAAGCCCGAGTTGATAATTTATTGGAGATCATGAAACGTCAAGCTCTTCATGCTAAAACGCTTGGATTTATTCATCCGAATACTAAACAAAAAATTTATCTGGATTCTGAATTGCCGGATGATTTCAAAAATCTTTTAAGAAAGTTACGCTCGTAGCAAAAATCATCACCCTACATTACGCTTCAATTAATTAGGTAACTAATTTAACGAATTCTTGGATGTTAAGTCGCAAGGATTATGATTATTGAAGACGTAAAAGTCGAAAGTTTATAAGACTGAGTTTGCACTTAAAATAAAAAAACCCCGCACAGAGCGGGGTTTCTAAGAAATATATCAAGATGGATTATTTTACTAGAAGCATCTTGTTAACTTTAACAAAATTATTAGCTTCGATACGATAGAGATAAACACCGGAAGCCATATTTCTAGCAGTCCATTCTATATTGTGTGTACCGGCAACTAATTCGTTATTAACCAAAGTTTCAACTTCTCTGCCAAGTGCATCATAGATTGTTAACTTAACATGCCCACTCTTTGGTAAAGCGAATTTAATATTAGTTGTTGGGTTGAATGGGTTCGGATAATTTTGATACATAACATACTGTGTTGGAATAGCTTCTTCTTGCTCAACAGCTGTTGCAATACTTAACGAAACCATAGCTCCTTTTAATCCAGATACAATATATTTTGGATTATGGATTCCAAAGCTTGCATCAGATTCAACTGCTTTAGCATTCCAATAAGCTTTCATTTGTGTTGGTGTCCATGTTTTGCTTGGACTTGCGACCTTTCCACCACTTTGAGGTAATGCTGCATAAATTTTAGCAACCATACCTTTTACTTCATCTTGTAATCCTTGAACAACACCGTTATTATCATTATCACCGTTACCATTAAAGAAGAACTTTACATCTGAGAATGAAGTACCCAATGTTGATCCATGACATGTTGCACATACGTCCATATTATCTACACCATTTGGATCACTCATCCTAAATGAATGTCCGCCGCTCAGAATTAAATTTTTATTTGCATCAACTCTCAAATTAAAATTATACATATGGCATCTAACGCAAGCATCAGCTGTATAGTCGAAATGGAAAGAAG
>QYQI01000124.1 GCA_007280825.1 Ignavibacteriales bacterium
CGCATTGAAAACATTTCGGAATTATCATTGCCCCACGATTTATTTGGAGTATCGCCCATTATGAAAATTGTTTCCCCGCCATTCATGATTTGTTCATGTGTAAAGTAAGGATGTTCATAAATTTTACCGTTTGAAGAAGCGAACTGAATATATTTGTTCTCATCGGAAGCATTCACCGTATGAATTACAAATTTTTTACCGTTTTCCAAATTGATCGTAACTTTATCAAAGATGGGTGAACCAATTGCATAAATATTTTGTCCCGGTGTTACAGGATAAAAACCCATTGCTGAGAAAATATACCACGCTGACATTTGTCCGCAATCGTCGTTGCCGCATAGTCCATCTGGTTTTGATGTGTACAACTTTTTCATAATCTCTCTAACATGCCATTGAGTTTTCCATGATGCACCGGCATAATTATATAGATAAGCAAAATTGTGTGAAGGTTCATTTCCGTGTGCGTATTGTCCAATCAATCCGGAAATATCAGGCTGAAATCTTCCTTCGAGTTTATCAGACTCAGCAAATAAACCGTCAAGCTTTTTAACAAAATTTTCATTACCGTCGTAGAGATCAATCAAACCTTTCAGATCGTGAGGAACAAAAAAACTATACTGCCATGCATTTGCTTCTGTGTACTGTTGTGTAACTGCTTTCGGTTCGAACGGAGTAATCCATGAACCATCGGACATTTTTCCGCGCATGAAACCGGTTGTTCTATCAAAAAGATTTTGATAAAAAAGAGAACGCTGGTTATATTTTTTATAATCTTCTTTAGCACCAACCTCTTTTGCTAATTGAGCAATACACCAATCATCATAACAATATTCAAGAGTTTTGGAAACGGATTCATTTTCTTTATCAGCAGGGACAAATCCGCGCTCTCTATATAGTTTTTGTCCGTTCTGATCGCGTTCAGCGCTTACCTTCATTGCTTCAAGAGCTTCCTTAGCATTGAAGCCGCGGAGACCTTTCATGTAAGCATCAAATATTACAGGAACGGAATGATAGCCGATCATGCACCAAGTTTCGTTGCCGTCGAGTTCCCAAACAGGAAGTAAGCCGCCATCTTTATATTTAGCTAAAATTGATTTTACAAAATCACCGGCTCGTTTTTGATCTATGATTGTAAAGAGTGGATGTTCGGCGCGGAAAGTATCCCATAAAGAAAAAACCGTATAATGATCATAATCTCTAGCTGTGTGAATCTTGCGGTCCATACCGTAATATTTCTTATCAACGTCGGTAAATAAGTTTGGAGTTATTAAAGTATGATAAAGAGCGGTATAAAAAATCTTTTTTAGATCTTCGTTTTTACTTTCAACTTGAATCCGGTTTAGTTCTTTCTCCCAAATCTCTTCTGCGTGTGCTTTGATTTTTTCGAAATCAAAATTTGGAATTTCTTTTTCAAGATTTTTTCTTGCGCCCTTGATACTCACAGCGGAAATACCAACACGGATAAGTATTGCTTCGCCCTCATTAGTTATAAAGCGCAGATAAGCTTTTATATTTCTGCCCGATGCTTCACGGCTTCCTTCTTTGAGAACGTCATTCGTAACTGTTCCGAATTGCGTAATCGGTTTTGAAAATTCCGCTACAAAATAAATAGAATGTTCCTTAGCCCAGCCGTGTGATTTTCTCATTCCTTCAATTCTGTTGTAGCTTACAACTTTTATATATGCTTCTCTGTCGGAATCAAGTCCGTGTTGGAGATCAATAATAATATTCGAGCCGTAGCTTTTAGGGAATGTGTACTTATGCAAACCCGCCCGCAACGAAACAGTTAGTTCGGCTTTTACTTTGTAGTCATCAAGATAAACGCTGTAGTAACCTGGAGAAGCTATTTCATTTTCATGTTTGAAACGTGAACGATATCCTTCGCCGGGTTTCAATTTACTTCCAGGGGAAAAATTTAAATCGCCGACGGTCGGCATAAATAAAATATCAGCTAAATCTGTTGCACCTGTTCCGCTTAAATGGGTATGACTGAAACCCATGATTGAATTATCGGAGTAATGATAACCGGAACACCAATCCCAACCTTCGATTCCAGTATCCGGAGAAAGCTGAATCATTCCAAACGGGAGAGTCGCACCGGGATAAGTATGACCGTGTCCGCCTGTTCCAATAAATGGATCAACATACTCGATAAGTTTTTTGTTTTGAGAAAAAATGTTAGAAAAAATAAAAATTGATAACAGCAAAAAGATTTTTTTATACATAATAATCACCGCTTTGTTATTTAGTTAAGAAGCATGAGCAATGAAGAATATTATTTTAAATAAAAATTGCTTGTCCGTATAATTCTTCAGCTAATGCCCGGACATTCATATTCCAACTTCAATAATTGATCGCCCCCACTTTCAAAGTACAAAATTTTATAGGATATTTCCATTTTTGCCGGTTTGGGTATAATTGTAATAAATGCTTTTTGATAGGTATGATTTGGTATGACGAATAGAATCAAAGTAAAAAGAATTGTAACAATCTTTTTTCATTATAGAATCCGTGCTAAGGTTAACGCTCTAAACAGAATCATTGTAGGATATTCTAAGTTTGTCATTAAGTGCTGATATTTTAATAATAAAATCCATAAAAATTAGGAGAGAGAAAAGAAGTTTATTAAACAAAGTTTTAAGCTTTCATTTAAAGATCTTATAAAGACAATATTTTTTACTGGTTTATTCCAAACTGTCCCAAATGATGTGTAAAATGTTTCTCATGAAAGACATCCCATTCGTTTTTGTTGAGTTCGCCAAAAGTGGGATTAACTAAAGTAGCATCGGGGTGTTCTTTAAAGTATTGGTAATAATCCTCTAATTCTTTCTCTAGGACTAATTTTGCTTCTTCTAGATTATTATGTTTTAAAGGCAACAAACCTTCACCGATAAGCGGATTAATAAATCCTTTCGGTAAAGGTCTTCCGCTCATTAAAAATCTTTTTAGTGTTGGAATCTTTTCTGGTGGATTAAAACAGCCGACGTTTAATTTACCGCTACTCATTCTAACTGCCAAAATTAAATGCTCTACCATATGTTGAGCAGACATTTTTCCCCACAACTGTTTTGTATCTTTATGTAAGTTGTTAAGAAGTTCAAGTTTATGTAAAAGTGGTTTATTCAAATTAATTCTTTCGAAATATTATTTATTCTTGAGTTATTGGAACGCTTTCTTTATTTGTCCGAACCATTCTGGAATAAAGTGAAAGACTAGGATCAAATAAAAATTTAAGCCATAACTTCATCCATGATTTATGTGAAATAAGATTATCATAAAACTCTTGTTACTATAAGAATCACTCATAGAATACAAGAAACAAACAACTCGTTTCTTCAACGTAATAAGCTATAGTGACTAAGTCAATTCTATGGAGAGGTAGTATCTTATAATTTAGTTATAGAAATAGAGGTTCGTAGATTATAGTAGAGGAGATATCAATTTTCGCTTGATGGAAAGTCATTTTATTTATATCATATTTGTGTAATAATTAAAAAATTTGTTTTATTCCAATTAATCCGCCTTTTACACGGTATTTAAATAATATTAAGACGATGCTTTGACAGTTGATAACACAAACTATGTGGAATATTTGATCGAACATTCCAAAGAAGGAAGAAAGCGATCGTTTATTGATTTATGTGAGATTAATCTTAGGAACGTATACACTATTGCCTACCGTCTCCTTTCCAATGAGGATGAGGCACAAAAAGTTACACTTCATACTTTTGTAAAATCATGGGAAAAAATAAAAGAATATAATAGCAAAATTCCTTTCTCTATTTGGATGAAGAATACTGCTATAGAATATTCTATTATAGTGCTCAATAATAGAGATGCAGATTATACTGAAAGGAAAAGACCGATTAAAAGTTCTTCCGAGCAGGAATTTTTAGAAAGCCACATATTGTCACTTCCCAAAGATGATAGAATCATTATTATACTTCATGATATCGAAGGATACAGCTACAAAGAAATTTATAATTTTTTTGAAAATTTAGAGATTGATGAAATAAAAAGTAAGTTAATTAATACCCGCGAATATTTGATAAATAAGATATCCGTATGAATTGCGAAGAAATAAAAATTGGACTCCATGATTTTGTAGATGAACTTTCCGATGATATTATGAAACATGAAATTGAAGTTCATTTACGCACTTGTGATAAATGCTTTAATGAATACAAGAAGCTAAAAAATCTTTTCGATAAACTAAAAGATCTTACTCATACTGTAGAACCACCCTCAGGAATAATCCAAGCATTATCATCAAAACTTCTGGAAAATAGTATAAAGGACGATTTAAAAGAAAAGATTGCTTCGGATCCCGGAAAAATTAAAGAAGAGCAAATTAATCTTGAAAAAAGTATTCTGGAATCTAGCGGTGCCATGCGAAAAAGTATTTTATCAATGACTTTAATGGCTACGGGGGTTTCCAAATCACTTCCCATACGTTCACGCTTAAATTGGTCTAAAATTATTTTGATTCTTTTACCGTTTGTACTTCTCGGTGTAGCTTATATCGTTTATGATTTGCAAAAAAATAACTCACCATGGAAAATAGAAACTGCAGTGGGCAGAATACTTATTGACGGGAAGGAAAATATCACGGGAACGATTTCTGAGAATGAAAGTTTATTAAGCAGCGACAATTCAAAAGCGGAAATTCTAATACCCCATGTAGGAAGTATTGAAGTCAATCAGAATTCAATAATAATTTTGAAAAAAGCCAAGGATGGCGACAATAGAATTACGTTAGAAAAAGGTTCTGTGAAGATCAAAAATGTTTCTAAAGAACCGGATTTTGCCATAGATCTAAAAAATAGTTCCATAATTGATCGGGGTGGTGAGCTCACTGTTTCCGTTGATGAATATGGGAATGCTAAAGTCTCCGCAAAGATTGGTTTTACGGAAATTAATAATAATAGTGAAAACTATTTTCTTAGTGAAAAATATGTCTGCGATATTATGAACGGGGAAAAACCCGGAACACCTTACCGTTCAGATGCACCGGATACATTGATAAAGGAAATAAAAAACTTTGATTACAATAATGGCGGCGATAATTCTATTGATAATATTATTTCTACGGCACGGAAGTCAGACATGTTAACACTTTTGGCGATTATTCCACGTGCTTCTCAAACAAAAAGAAAAATTTTGTTTCAAGCAATCACTAATCATTTTCCACCGCCGGCTAATGTTACTAGAATGGATATTTTAAATGCCAACAAAAAAATGCTGCATTTATGGTGGGAAGAAATCAGAGAGCAGTTAAAATCTATTTCTGATCGTAAGTAAAAATTGGTGTGGAAACATATCTATAAATCTTCCAAGAGCCGTCCTTTTGTTTTTTTAAGATTCTTATACCTTTTTCTGAATAAATCGGACTCAATTTCTTTTCTATAACATCCGGCATTAGAAAAGAATCGCTGCAAATAAAATATGCAAACTCTCCGGAAATATTTCCCTCATCAATTATTATTTCCCATTTTCCTTCAAGAAATTTTTTTTGGGAATTTACTATTTCATTACGAAGCGCATCAACTCCGGCAAGATCGTCGGAATCGGCGACAACACCTTTGTAGTCTAAATCAAAAAAAGAGAGTGTCTTCTCTAAATCATTGCTGTTGTATGCATCAGCAAAATTTTGAATAGTTTTTCGCGCATTATCTTCATCGGTGGTTTTAATTATTTTTTTTTCGGTTTCCGGAACCTCTTTTGTGCAAGCCGGGATCAGAACAAGAAACATTAGAACTGCAACAATAAGCCGCATTTCAAATTCCAATTATGATTAAAAAAGTTTTGTACAATTATAAGGATTATATGTTTTATGTAGGAAATTATTTTTGATGATTATTTGAAATCATAATAAAATTTAACAACTAGAGAAATAGGTACCGAATTTTTACATACAAAAATTATTGTCTTTAATTTTCAATTATAATTTGCGAGTATTACCTCAGTCACCGCGGTGATTCTAAATGAGTCGGAGCTATAAAATCACAAATGTGAGAAAGGGTTAGCTTTTATAGACAAAAGTCTAAAACTGCGGTGGCTTTTTATAAAATGTTTCTTGAAAACTGAACGAATCAAAAATGATAAGCGAAACCGAACCCCATACCATTATAATAATCCGGATAAATTGACCACGAAGAATTATCACCATCATTTTGTAAAAAATTATTTCTGCCCGAGATAACCTTTCCAAACATATAACCAATTGCTACAGCTAATGGAAAATCGCTGAACCAATGCCATCCTCTTGCAACTAATCCAACACCAATTAAACCAATGGCAGAGTAACCTACCGGTTTAATCCAAGAAACTTCAGGATAATTATCTGCAATTACAGTTAGCACTGCAACAGATGTTGAAACATGCCCCGAAGGAAATGAATAGTATTTAGTTTCATCTTGTTGATATGCTTTCAAATTTGGAAACGGTCTGAACAACCCATGAAAATGAGATGCTGATTGTGGACTTTCTCTGCCGCTAATATGTTTTAGAATTTGAACTGTAATTCCTGTTGCCAGCTCTGCTTCAACAATTTGAAGACCTGTTCGCATAGCTCTGTTGTCATTTAAAGCAAGACCAAATCCGCCGAAAGCTGAAGCCATAATTAAATGAAATTCACCTCCGCCGAACCATGAAATATTTTTACTCCATTGATGTATTGCAGGGGAAGTTTTATAGCTTGTTCTAAATGGTTCAATAGTTTCGTGATCTACAGAGACGAGAAGCCCGGTTAAAATTGTTAATCCGGCAATAGTATTAATACTATTTGCACTAAAAGCATTTTTACCAAGAGAATAAAAATCATTAGGAAGTTTTGTAATTGGATCATGCCAATTAAATGTATTTGTGTTTTCTGTTTTTAAAATTGGCTGCACTTGCTGAAAAGTATGCAGTGGATCTTCGAATTGAAAGAAAAATAAACTCGGATCTTCTTGTGCGGATAACTTAACAAGAAAAACTGTACTTATAAAAAAAAGTATATATATAGCTCTAAGCTTCTGCTTCATTTTTAAATTATTAATAAATTTAATTGACTCATACGGAAAGAATCGGTCAAAATATAATTAAAAAAGTCATCTCTCCACAAGATTCTTTATTATATAATGAGACGGGTCCAACCAATTAAAAAGAGTAGTTAAGACATGGCGGGAAAAGCGGTGACAAATAAATGTATAGTTCATATCATCAAAACATTATTTCTTCTTAAAGTATAGGGTTGCTTAAAAAGAATTTTAGAATAGCTGCAACCATTACTATCTGATCTTTTGTAATCCCCAGTGTCTCTAATATTTTTTTAAGATCAATTATATCTTCACCATAAATATCAGACAGCATTCTTTTGGTTAGCGATTTGTTCTGCTCGAAAATCATTAGTTCGTCGTTGCTAAGTCCGCTGTTAAGATATTCTTGCGGAAAGCGGTAGATCATAAATTTTTCATCTGCAAATATTTTTTGATAAATTTTCAGATTTAAAGGAACCTTAAAATTATCTTGCAGAATTTCGAGACGATGGAGTCTTTCCGTATCTAAACTATTAGATTTAATACTTAATTGCTTCTTATCGCGCGGAGTAATCTTTTTATTACTTAAAGTTTTGCTGGTATCATGTTCTGTTTGAGAAAACAATTGAGTTGTAATTATTATTAAGAGAAATAATGTCTCAAGGAAAAGCTTCATAAAATGCTCAACAATAAGATGATTATTACTCCAATTGTTTTAGCCGCACCTAATATCTTTCTAATTTTAGCAATTGCATGATAAGTCTCCTCTTCGGAAGGCGGTAGTTTTATTAAACTTTTCACAGCCTCTTTGTTTTTTTTATAGCGAGCCAATTCCTCTTCCGATAGGCCGCTTGCTAATTCATCTGCTGAAAAACTTGAAGTGTCGTCTATTACAATAAAAGGATTCCCTTTTAGGTTTTTAATCTCTTGAAGATCTTTCATTTTAATGATTAGAGTTCTTGGCGGAAGTTGCGGTACAACAAATAATTTATTATTCAGACTATCTTTAATCACCAATTTATTTTTTTCATTTCTTTTAAAAAAGATTGAATCTTCCTGAACCATTAAGATAATTGGAGAAAGAACCAGCAACGAGCTAATTATTATGAATTTCATTGTATACCAAATATGCTGATTCTTATAAAGGAGAGCAGTTAGCTAAGTTCCGTTTAAAATAAAAAACCCCGACTTAGTCGGGGTCTAAATAAGAAACAGAAAAGTTATCTTCCAACTTTATCCAAATGTTCTTTCTTTGCAGCCAATTGTTCTTTCGTTTCAACATGATTTGGATCTGGGGCGATTGCTTCTGTTGGGCAAGCTGGAATGCATTGCGGTTCATCATAAAAACCAACACACTCGGTACATTTTTCTGGAACGATGTAAGTGAGCTCTTCCGATAAAGCTGCGTATTCTTGTCCTCCTACGTTGTAAGCTAATCCAGGTGAGTAGATAGCGGTATTCGGGCATTCAGCTTCGCAAGCGTTGCAAGAAATGCATTCCTCAGTAATCATAATTGCCATGAGTATTTCCTCCGGATAAAAAAATATTTTTTTTGAATAATGCTTTTTAAAAATAATCAATTCTTTTCAATACAGAATTATATTAGGGAGAAAAATATTACGACGAAGACCGATTGTCCGATTACAATTATTTTTAATAAGATTTTTAAAAAAATAAAAAAATCTCTCCCATTTGCAGAAAGGGAAATTAAGGAAAGTTATTTCTTTGCATTAATCTCTTTTAATAATTCATCACAAGCGGCGTTGAATTGTGTCCTTCATCCTTGCTGAAACACAAATTAATTTCTAACTTCTTTCAGTAGTTAAGTTGAATAATTAAAAAAGGATTAAAAATGAATTTATTTCAAAAGCATTCGAGAATTTTCTGTGCAATCATTTTTATGTTCCTCACCGCGCTGGTTCAATCTTGCAATATTAATACAAATCCAACAGCACCGAATTGGGATGTTTCTCTGAATGTTCCAATCGCCAATAAAAGCTATACGATGTTTGATATTCTTGAAAGCAAATCATCAACAATCCAACATTACTCAGATGTTACAAATGGAAATTTGCTCTATTATTCAAAAATTCAGCAAATGGATAAGATCGTATTGGGCAATAAACTGCAATCAGATTTACCCGGAGTTAATGGAGCGATTAGCATCAATTCCGATTCAGTTACTTCCGATATTGATTTTTCATGGATAAGTCCGCCTGTTAGTCCCGGTATGCAGGTTGTTCTTCCGCCAATTCCAGAGACCAATGATACGGGAAATTTTAGTCTTGCTGGTCAATTCGAAACCATAAAAATTGAATCCGGTCTTATTGATCTTGAGATTACAAATTATTTTCCTTCACCGGTTAGAATAACTCTTAGAAACATAGTTTTGAAAAATGCGGGATCTGGGGAAATCATCGCACAGATATCAACGCCGATTGAAGTTCTGCCATTGCAAACAGTTAAAGTAAATTCAATTCCAATTTTACCGGGAGTAAAAGTAAAAAATCAGTTGAGTCTAGAGTCTAAAATTTCTTCAACGGGCAGCAGTGGACAACAAATTACTTTGCCGGACAAATCATTAAGAATAAAAACAAGATACCGTAAGCTCATGGTTTCTGAATATACGGGACAATTAAAACCAACCGTGTTGGAAAAAACCAGAAGCGCCATTTCTCTTGATGTAAAAGACATACAAAAAAAATTGCAGTTTCAGCAGATCAATTTAAAAAATCCGAAAATTGAACTACGGTTTAGATCAACTGCAAATGTTGAATTTAGTATTGACGGAAGTATTGAAGCGAGGAATACAATAGGACAGCGAAGCATAATGTCTCTTAGTTCGCGAACTTTAAATAAAACACTTATCTCACCGACTGATTCAATAATAACATTCAACGCCGACAGCGTAAGTAATTTCTTCAATAAATTTTCACAATTCCCGGATTCAATAATAGTTTTCACCGGGGGAACAGTTAATCCAAATCATAAAACAATAAGTCTGAACAAGAATGATCAAGTAACAATAAATAGTAAAATGGAATTTCCATTTGAGTTTGGTTTGAGCGGCGGCGAGTTATATGATTCAGTTAAAGTTGATCTATCAAATGATGACCGCAATCAAATAAAAGATGTTAATTCTCTCGGTGCGGCATTAAAAATTACAAATGGTATTCCTGCGTCGCTGAGTTTTACAGCTAAACTTTACGATCAGAACAAAAACTTTTTAATGTATTTCCCGCCTAAGTATTCAGATCAAGATACGGTTGTTAGTGTAGACGGAGCGGTGGTTGATGCAAACGGAAATGTTACATCAAACACAATTCAAAACGTAACAGTGAAGACCTTAAAAAGTGAAATTGATAAAATCTCTAAAGCAACTTTCATGCGTGTTAGGATTAGATTTAGTACGTCGGGAGCCGGAAATCAAGCGGTAAAGTTTAAAACTGATAACATGATCAAGTTCCTTGCTTCGGGTTCAACTAATTACCACATTAATCCGAAGGGGAAATGAAAATGAAATTATACAAACTATTTTTCGTTTTAGTTTTCATTTTCTCCGCAAATGCTTATTCACAATCCGGCGGTTCAATTGGAATGAGCGATGCGCGCTCTGCCTCGATGGGAAAGACAAGTGTAACATCATCATTAGGTCTTCGTGCGCTTGGAAACAATCCGGCAAATTTATTTAACGACTCATTAAAACATGTAGAATTTCTAGTTCCTTTACCGCTCCCAAGTATATCCAGCAGCATCGGGACAAATTTTATGACGGTTGATGAATACAATTATTTTTTCGGATATAAAACAACCGATGCAAACGGAAAAACAATCGGCCGATATCTAATTGATTCCGATAAAAGCAGATTAAAAAATTTATTTGCCGACGGCGGCGCAATAACAGGTGATGTTCAGGTTCAATTTTTTGCAATTGCCATTAAACCGAACAATGATTTTGGAACGATTGCGTTTTCGATGGGCGATGTTATTTCTTCGAATGTAACTTTTCCTAAAGGAATAATTGATATTGGTTTGGAAGGGAACTTGCTTAACCAAGTCTATAATTTTAATGATACAAAACTGAAATCATGGTGGTTACGTAAATATTCTTTTTCGTATGCACGCAGTTTGAACATCCTTCCAATATTTCAAAAAATTTCTATTGGCGTTTCATTAAACATAATTCAAGGATTTGCTTACGCGGGATTCGATCGCGTTAACACTCAATTAACTACGGGTGATGGAAATATTATAACCGGCAAAGGAGATTTTCTTGCGCACGCCGCCTTCTCGCCGGATTTTAATGTTAAGTACGATTTCGATAAAAGCACAACAGTAAAAAAAGATTTTAAGTTTTCTCCATTTCCAACTCCCGCTGGAAATGGTTTCGGATTTGATCTTGGTGTGAACGCAAAATTAAATGATGTTTGGTCTTTCGGATTTGCAATTACTGATATTGGAAGCATTACCTGGAATAAAAATGTTGCGGAGTATTCTTCTAACATGCCGATCTATCTTGATGATCTTACAAACCAGAGCCAACGCGATTCTTTAGTTAAAGCTCTTACAGGAAAAGCCGGCGGTAAATATATCAGCGAATTTTCAACACAGCTTGCAACCGCGCTTCGTCTCGGTGCATCAATGAACATTAATAATAAATTGTTGTTGGCATTCGATTACAATCAAGGATTTAATGATCAGCCGCGTAATTCTACCAAACCAAGATTTTCGATCGGTGCGGATTGGGTGTTCGGATTTTTTGCATTGAGAACAGGATTCTCATTCGTCGGATTTGATAAATTTAATTGGGGAATGGGATGCGGTTTTGATTTTGGATTTCTTGAAATGAATTTAGGCACACCGGATTTTCAATCGGTCGTAAGTCCGAACACTGCAAAGAGAATTACATTTGCATTTGATTCGAGATGGAAGTTTTAGTGAGAGATCAGTTGTTGGTGGTTGGTGAATGAAAAGCTCTAATCACCAATCACAAAAAAGATCCTTCACTGCGCCCATGATGACCCTACGGGTCATTTCACATACTTCGAAATAAATTCTTCCACTTCCGGTAATCCGCCTTGATAGATTAAATAACCGTTGCTCGGCTCACGTTCTGTAATTTCTCCGGCGATAGATGTTAACATTATCTCTTTCACTTTTTTCTGATCTGTTGTTTGTCCTAATGCCCAGCACAGTTTCATGTATGCAACTTCGGGCAGCATATTTTCTCCGGGAATTACACCAAGCTCCATCATATCACGACCGGTATCGTAAACATACATCTGCACATAACCCCAAAGAGTCTGCACGGTCATATAAATCGAAATTCCTTTTTCATGAGCGCGCTTTAGTGCTGGATAAAGCGGTTTGTTCACGTGTCCAAGTCCGGTGCCGGCAATAACAATTCCTTTGTAGTTATTATCAATAAGTGATTCGATGATATCAGGTTTCATATTCGGATAGTAGTAAACAATACTAACTTTTTCTTCGAATGCAGTGTTAATTTTTACATTGCGGTCTTTACGGCGGCGTTTATAATCTTGTCGCAGAGGAGTGATTTCATCGCGGCTGACTTTTGCAATAGGAATATCGCCGATAGTTCTGAATGTTGAGCGGTAACTTGAATGCATTTTTCTCACGCGCGTACCGCGGTGAAGTAGTCCGTAATAATCCGATGTCGGACCGAACATGCAAACCATAACTTCTGCAATATCGCTTTCCGCCGCAGTCTTAACGCTGTGCATTAAATTCAATGCCGCATCGGATGAAGGACGGTCGCTCGATCTTTGTGAACCTACCATTACAATCGGAACAGGAGAATTCTGAACCATGAAAGAAAGTACTGCTGCTGTGTGATGCATCGTATCTGTTCCGTGACCAATCACAATTCCATCAATGCCTTTTTCAATTTCTCTTCCGATTGCTTCCGCTGTTCCTATCCATTGATCAGGTCCCATATTTTCGCTGAAGACACCGTAAAGTTTTTCCGTTTCTAGATTGCAGTAGTTGGCAAGTTCGGGAACGGAACCGTAAAGTTCTCCCGGTGAGAATGCGGGAATAACTGCGCCGGTTCTGTAATCAAGACGCGATGCAATCGTTCCGCCCGTGCCGAGAAGTTTTACATTTGGCTTTGATGGATCGCGCGGAAAATCTTTTTCCGGAATTTTATAATGCGCTTCTTTACGTCCTCTTATTTGAATGTCGGTTACCAAATCGGCGGCAACTCCAATGTTATAACCGATAGGCATTTTGATTACGATGTGAAAAGGATCTGCTGTTTCGGAACGTGGAAGGATAATGCCTTTATATTTTCCTTTTGTAGTCGTGATTTCAACATCGCTCCACACAAGAGCGCTGAAATTTTTTAAAACCGAAAGCGCTTTACCGCGGTAACCTTTGTAATTGTCATCTGCCATAATTTTTCCTTTGCGTGCTTTGCGAATTTCTCAGCGTCCTTTGCGGTTTAAAAATTTAACGCAGAGAACGCAAAATCCGGCAGCTGCCGGATCGCAAAGAGCGCGGAGATTCAAATATTAATTTTTTCTGTTACAATTTTTCCTTCAACACTCATTCTAACTTTGTTCATCACTAATCCCATTAAAACTTCCTTACTATTTTCATTATTTATTAACCGTACTTTACTTAATTCGTTATTTGTTTCAGTAATAATATCTTCCAGCTCTTTTGTTGTTAGCGGTTTTGGTAATAACTCGGGATAAAATTTTCCTTTCTTAAGGGATTTTTGCATTGCGGTTAATATTCCGTCTCGAGAAAGCAAACCGTCTTTGTATGATCGGAAAATTTCTCTAATCATTTCTTCATCGAGCAAACTAATATCACAACTTCTTTTCTTTAACCGCTTGGGAAACTGTATTAACACAACGGCAGTAAGTATTGGATCAATTCTCCATTCATCAACAAGAAACTTAAACAACGGAGCGAATTTTGAAATTGATAACTCACGTATTGTGTCTTCAGGAATTCCAAGTTTACGATACCATTTTTCTCTCTTCCAAAATCGTTCAGGAAGATTCACCCGTAATATTTTTAACCGTTCTTCTGTAATTCTCGTTGGCGGAAGATCTGTATCCGGGTACATTCTATCTGCGCCTGGCAATATTCTTTCAAAGCCATTCGTTCCGTCTCGTAACGCTTGCCGTGTTTCAGATGGAACTCCAACAGTAGCTTCTTTTGCGCGGATAATAATTTCCTTCACCGCCATTTCTGTGTCTTGCTCATTTCCCCAAACAAGAACCATGGTATCGTTGTCGTGTGCACCAACCGCACGCTTAATGTTTTGCCAATCAGCGGAAGTTAAGGTATCGCCTTTACTATCAGAATGAATGATGTTTGGAATATTTGTTAAGCATGCAATTACACGAACGCGGTCGGAAATTTCTTTTGAAAAATAAGTATCTGTTTGAGTCTGCCAGTGAAGAAGTCCAAAGTAACCGCGAAGCACAACACATTTCACCAATAATCCTTGATCTGTTGCAGTGCGGATTGGTAAGTAGTGAGCTTTTTTTACAATACGAGTAATGTCGTCGGACTTTGTTTCAAAAGTCTCTTTTGTAATTCCTCTTCGATGAAGTTCATCACGCAAACGTAAAAGATTCCACTGGCGCATTGCTTCGTAATATGTGAGGTGCGGAATTCTTCCGATCTTAGGTACACCTTTTATCTCAACTCTTGTTCCTCCATCAACACTAACGTTAACATCTTCACGCGCCGATCCGATACCGCGGCGGACTTTGTTTGTACTTCGAATAAGGTTCGCACAAATCTCGGCAACTTCTGCAACCTCAAATGGCGTTCGCATATTTGGTCCGGTTACTGTTTCGATGAGCGGCATTCCGAGACGATCTGTTCTGTAAACTCGCAAATGTCCGGTGTCTGATATTTCGCGACATGAATCTTCTTCAATCGACATTTGAACAATATCTATCGTGCGGTTCTTGTATGGAATTTTTCCATCGAGAGCAAAAATTGCCGTGCGCTGAAATCCGGTTGGAATGCTTCCGTCTAAATATTGTTTTCTTGCGATGTGCAATTCATCAACGATTGAACAATCAAAAAGCAAACCGCATTGCAAAGCAAGGTCTAATGCTTCATCATTTATAAGAAACGGAGGAGTGTCATCCATTTCGTAAGTACAAACACTTTCACGATTGATTCGGTAGAGAATATCTTTCTTTGTTTTAAATTCCATCAAAGCGGTACCGTCGTATTCACCAAGTTCGGATAAAGTTGGACGCATGTGGCGCAGGATCTCGGCATCGTAACGTTCGCTGTATTTTCCCGCGGGACAACGGCAGAAAAGTTTTTTCGTTGTGAAAAGCTGCTGGTGAATTTCCAATCCGGATTTGAATCCAACCGTTTCATAATCTTTATCGGTCATTTCTTCAAACGGTTTGAACAGAAAATCTTTCATGATCTAATTTGTTTTCGTGGTGAGAATAAATGAAGTGAAAAAGTTTACCATAAACACAAAAATATATTGTTTGCTTATGAAAACTTAGCGAGAGGTGTTATAAGAAGCAAACAGAAATAGTGATGAACGTAGAGTGCAGAGTGATGAATTATAATAAATTGCTCGCCAGTTCAGCCAATTCTGATCGTTCTCCTTTCTCAAGATTAACATGTGCGTAAAGTTTTTGCCCTTTGAAATGTTCGATCAAATAAGAAAGTCCGTTTGATTGCGCATCAAGATAAGGGTGATCTATCTGATAAATATCTCCAGTTAAAACGATCTTCGCACCTTCGCCTGCGCGGGTAATAATAGTTTTAATTTCGTGAGGAGTAAGATTTTGTGCTTCATCAACAATAAAATAAATTCTTTGCAAACTTCTTCCTCTAATGTAACTGAGAGGTTCAATTACAAGTTTCTCATCTTTTATAAGTGCATTAATAAGCTGATAACTCTTGTCGGTTTCCGGAAATTGATCTTGTATAACTTTTAAATTATCCCACAACGGCTGCATGTATGGCGCTAGTTTGCTCTCTACATCACCGGGTAAATAACCAATATCTTTATTGCTTAATGGAACAACAGGACGGGCAATATATATCTGCCTATAATTTTTTCTTACTTGAAGCGCACATGCAAGTGCAAGTAAAGTTTTTCCGGTGCCAGCTTTTCCCGTCATTGAGACTAAAGGGATATCGGAATTAATAAGAGCATCAACAGCAAAAGTTTGTTCCGCATTTCTTGGTTTAATTCCGTAGGCAACTTGTTTATCAACTCGCTTAAATTTTTCCATCTCTTGATCAAGACAGGAAAGTATGGAACGGCTTGAGTTGCGCATTATAAAATATTTATTCGGTACAGCTTCATTTTTAATTTTCTTGAGAATTTGTTTAGCGGGAACTTCAAACGGCGGTTGATAAAGCCGCTGTAAAATATCGTCATCAAAATCCTCGACAATAGTTTTGCCGCTGTAAAGTTCTTCTACATTTGTAACCCAGTCGGTTGTATAATCTTCTGCGGGAATACCAAGAGCTTTTGCTTTCATACGGAGATTTACATCTTTCGTTACAAGAATTGTCCGCTCTTTTTCTTTTCCGAATTTATTAGCTTCGAGCGCAGCACTAAGAACTCTGTGGTCAACATTATCTTCGCGGAATACATCATGGATCTCCTGCGCAAGTCCGCGGGTAATAACAATTCTAACTTTGCCTTTTCCTCTTCCAAGAGATACACCGCCGTTGAAAATTTCATTTCCGGTGATTGAATCAAGTGTGCGGGCAAATTCACGCGCATTCAAATTAATTACTTGATTACCGCGCTTGAAGTGGTCTAACTCCTCTATCACGACAAGCGGAATGATTATATTGTTTTCTTGGAAGTGATTTATGCAAGTAGGATCGTGAAGGATTACGTTTGTGTCGAGAACAAAATTTTTAGGACTGGGTTTTTTCATAAAGAACAATAATTTATTGTGAAAGAATTTCTGAGTAATTTCAGATGGAACATAATAAATTTTTATTTCTTTGTCGAAAATAATTTTGTGATTTGAATTTTAGTTTGGAGAAAATGAAAATGGCAATTCAAACAATCAACCCAACAACCGGTAAAATCGAAAAAACATTCAAAGAGCATTCTTCCAATCAAGTTATGATAATGATTGATGCCGTTAATGATGCATTCATGGAATGGAGGAAAACGGATTTTTCTTTCCGTGCAAGTTTAATGAAGAACACCGCTCAAATTCTTCGCGAGCAAAAAGAACATTATGGAAAAATTCTTACGCTCGAAATGGGAAAACCAATTACGCAGGCGATAGCGGAAGTTGAAAAGTGTGCTTTGGTTTGTGAATACTATGCGGATAATGCGGAAAGAATTTTAAGCGAAGAAATTGTTCAAACTGATGCTTCGCAAAGTTATGTTCGTTTCGATCCGATTGGAATTGTACTTGCAATAATGCCGTGGAATTTTCCGTTCTGGCAAGTATTCCGTTTTGCTGCACCCACTTTAATGGCGGGAAATGTTGCGCTTCTAAAGCACGCATCAAATGTTCCTATGAGCGCACTTGCTATAGAAGAAATCTTCTTGGAAGCCGGTTTTCCCAAAAACACATTTAAAACTTTACTTATCAATTCTTCGTTGGTTAAAGATGTAATTGATCATCCTTTTGTAAAAGCAGTTACCTTAACAGGAAGCGAACCGGCAGGAAAAGAAGTTGCGGCTTTGTGCGGATCGAAATTGAAAAAAACAGTTTTAGAATTGGGTGGAAGTGATCCGTTTATTGTTCTTGAAGATGCGAACATTGATGAAGCAGTTAAAACAGCAGTAACCGCACGGTTGATTAATAACGGTCAAAGCTGTATTGCCGCAAAAAGATTTATTGTTGTAGAAAAAATTTATGATGAGTTTGAAAAAAAGTTTGTAGATGCTATGTCTAAAGTGATGATCGGAGATCCGATGAATAAAGAAACCGAACTTGGACCAATTGCACGTGAAGATTTGTTGAATGAATTAGATTCTCAAGTAAAGCAATCAGTGAAAAAAGGTGCGGTGGTTTTATGCGGGGGAAAAAGAATTAATCGAGAAGGATTTTATTATGAACCGACAATTCTTTCAAATCTTTCAAAAGGAATGCCCGCATATGATGAAGAAATTTTTGGTCCAGTTGCAAGTTTGATAAAAGCGAAAGATGAAGATGATGCAATTAAGATTGCTAATGATTCCGAATTTGGTCTTGGTGCTTCGTTATGGACATCAAACATTTCTAAAGCAAAAGAGTTGGCGGTTAAAATAGAAAGCGGTTCTGTATTTATTAACGGAATGGTAAAATCAGATCCGCGTTTACCATTTGGTGGGACAAAAAATTCCGGTTACGGAAGAGAACTTTCTCATTACGGAATAAAAGAATTTGTAAATATCAAAACAGTATGGATTAAGTAGTTATCGGTTATCAGTTGTTAACAATTATTTTTTACCGATAACTGATAACTTACAACAAGTAACTATCGACTAATTATTAGATAAAGGAAATAGAATGAAACATCGCTGCCAATGGGCAGGTAATGATCTGCTTTATCAAAAATATCATGATGAAGAATGGGGAGTGCCGGTTCATGATGATAGAAAACTTTTTGAAATGCTGATTCTTGAAGGTGCGCAGGCAGGATTAAGCTGGATTACAATCCTCCGTAAACGGGAAAACTACTGTAAAGCGTTTAATAATTTTGATGCGAAGAAAATTACTAAGTATGATTCAAAAAAAATTAAACAACTTTTGCAAAACGAAGAGATCGTACGAAACAGATTAAAAATTGCGGCAACAATTCAAAACGCAAAATGTTTTTTTGAGATACAAAAAGAATTCGGTTCGTTCGATAAATACATTTGGCAATTTGTAAATGGTAAGCCTATGATAAATAACCGGAAATCGCTCAAAGAAATTCCCGCGATGACAAATGAATCAGATGCGATGAGCAAAGATTTGAAAAAACGCGGATTCAAGTTTGTTGGTTCTACAATTTGCCATGCCTTTATGCAGGCTGTTGGAATGGTAAATGATCACACAGTGAATTGCTTTCGATATAATAAATTCAAATAAAAAAAGAGCTTGATACTTCAAGCTCTTTAGTTACGCTAGAATAATTTCTCTAATGAATTCAATGCCTCGTCAATTTTCTCTACATCTTTTCCGCCGGCTGTTGCAAGGTGAGGACGCCCGCCGCCGCTTCCGCCTACTATCTTAGCGACTTCTTTAACAATATTTCCGGCAAGAATTTTTTTCTCTTTGATTAGATCATCGCTAACTACTGCAACAATTCCGACTTTACCTTCGATCTCTGAAATCAAAACACCGACACCGCTTTTCATTTTCTCGCGGAGTTCATCTCCCATTGATTTTAATTCATCCATATTAGAGGCGGAAACTTTTCCTTTAAATAAATATATTCCGTTCACATAAATAGGAGAAGAAATTATTTTATCAAGTCCGCCAAGTTTTGATTGAAGTTGAAACTCAGCAATCTGCTTTTCTAATTTTTTCTTTTCATCATGCAGCTCATTAATTCTCAATTCGCCATTCTCAATTCTCAATTGCTGCTCTTTAATAAATATTTCGACACCTGCACCGGTAACTGCTTCTATTCTTCTAACACCGCTTGCAATAGAGGATTCGCTCACAATCTTAAACAAACCGATCTGTGAACTGTTTTGCACATGAGTTCCGCCGCAGAATTCCATTGTGAAATCACCAAACTGAACGACGTTTACTTTATCTCCGTACTTATCGCCGAAGAACATAAGTGCGCCCATTTTTTTCGCTTCTTCAAAAGGAGTATCGCGATGATGAATTAACGGCAGATTTTCTCTTATCTTTTCATTAACCAGTGACTCGATCGCTTCAAGTTCTGATTCCTTTACTTTTTCAAAATGAGTGAAATCAAAACGGAGATAATCCGGACCAACATACGA
>QYQI01000122.1 GCA_007280825.1 Ignavibacteriales bacterium
ACCAAGAACTTTCTGGGACAATTTTTCGTTTTTATCCTCCAGCATTAATGTGAACGATAATTTATCTATTACCGGACCGCTTGGGCTTTATTCTTTCAATCCAGTTGAAGGACATACTTTAAATTACGGCGCAAGTATTTCTCAAGCAGCAGATAAAAGACTTAATTCCCGAATTGATTTTTCATACGGATTCAGTGATCAAATATTTAAAACAGATTTTTCTTCAACTTATTTTATGGGTGAATATAGGACTAACTCGATTTCCGTAAATGCATTCACAAAATTAACAGAGCTTTTTGGTGAATCAATCCGTTATAATAAACTTACTTCTACTCTTTCAAATCTTTTTGGTAAATATGATTTCAAAGATTACTACTACACAAAAGGATTTTCTATAAAACTATGGAGTGAAGTTTTTCCAGTGTTAAGATTGTCTTTAGGATTACTTAATCGGACAGATAACAATGCTTACAACAATTCCGATTTTTCAATTTTTAATAAAGGGAAAAAATACAATACTAATAAAATAATTTATGAAACAAGGATAAACGCTTTTACTGCCGGATTTCAACTCGACTTCCGAAAATATATTGAAGACGGATATTTTAGAAGAAGAACATCACAAGGAAGGTTTACGGCTATTCTTTCCGGCGAAATGCTTTTAAGTAATACCGGTACACTGAATAGTGGTCTCGATTTCCAATCATACAAACTAACACTAAGCGGTTTTGTACCAACATTCAAATCAGCAAATATGAACTTTGTGCTGAATGGAATTTAC
Organism: Ignavibacteriales bacterium; assembly: GCA_007280825.1. GTDB lineage: Bacteria > Bacteroidota > Ignavibacteria > Ignavibacteriales > Melioribacteraceae > Fen-1258. The sequence goes on from QYQI01000122.1 coordinate 782, forward strand.
TCTGACGGGCCGGTTCCATTTCAAATGATGTATGCGTTACCGGGAAACATTGAAAGCGCAAGTCAATCTTATACCATGAGAACTTTAAGAATTGGAGAAGTTTTCGGCGATAGAGTTTTAGCTCTTACGATCGAACATAATTTTAACGACGAAATTTTTAGGATGCTTAATCTTTCATTTTTAATAAACTTACAAATTAATTTAAGTATGCATTTCAATGCTGTGTTGCTTGAGATTTCTCCAAGAAGTAAATCAATATTTCCAACTGGAGCTGTTTCACTTTTCAACGAGTTTAAATCTCCTTTTTATGAAATTGGTTTTGGAATAGGGCAAGCGCTCTTCCCCTTCCGGTTAGAATTTACTTGGAAACTAAATTATCTTGGAATAAATAATTTTGTTTTTGGAATAAATACGCCTTTACTTTAACTGCTTAGGATAAAAATGAAAAAATATTTTCTAATTATCGCCGCGTTAATAATTTCCACTAACGTCACCGCTCAAGAAATTGTTATTAATAAAATTGAACCGCCCAACTGGTGGGCGGGAATGAAGACAAATAAGATCCAATTGATGATCTATGGAAAAAACTTAAATAATATTTCGGCTGAGTTTAATAATAGAAACATCAAAGTTGTTCGTGTGAATAAAATTGCAAATCCCGATTACGCTTTCATAGATATTGAGATTAAAAACGATATCATACCAAACGATTATGAACTAACTCTATCACGCGGAAAAGAAAAAACATCCGTCAAATTTCCAATTCTCAAAAGAGAAAAAGATAAAAACCGTTTTCAAGGATTTTCTTCCGATGATATAATTTATTTGATTATGCCGGATCGATTCGTGAATGGAGATCCCTCAAATGATTCCATTCCGGGATATTCGGATTATATGAATAAAATTCCGGGACAAAATCGAGCTGGTGGAGATATTCAAGGAATGATTGATAAGCTTGATTATTTAAAAGACCTTGGTATTACAACAATTTGGTCTACTCCGCTTGTAGAGAATAACACCTTTCGTTCATACCATGGTTATGCCGCAACTGATTTTTACAAAATTGATCCGCGGCTTGGAACTAACGATCTCTACAAAAAATTTGTGGATGGAGCTCACCAGCATGATATTAAAATAATTCTTGACCATGTTTCAAATCATTTTAGCGATGATCATGTCTGGATGAAAAATCCGCCAACACCTAATTGGACAAATGGAACTAAAGAAAATCATCTCAATGCAAATCACAATAAAATGATTTTTACGGATATTCATGCCGATAGCGCAACAATAAAACAAGTTGAGCGCGGATGGTTTGTTGATTCAATGCCGGATTTAAATCAAGAGAATCTGTTTATCGCAAATTATATTATTCAAAACACAATTTGGTGGATTGAATATGCAGGTATTGATGGAATCCGGGAAGATACATATCCATATAACAATCAAAAATTTATGGCTCGATGGGGTAAAATATTGCTCGATGAATTTCCGACTATTAATATAGTTGGTGAAGTTATGACAGGTGAAACAGATTTTCTTGCCGGTTACCAGAAAGATACTTTTCTACCCAGAGGATTTAATTCATATTTACCGGCATTAACAGATTTTGCTTTACGTGATGTACTAATCAGTTACTTACAAGATCGGAACAATCTTTATAATATTTTCAACGTTTTAGCAAAAGATTTTTTATATAAATATCCGGACAACTTGGTTACATTTGCCGATAACCATGATCTTACACGTGTCATGTTCTATGCAAAAGGAAATATTGCCAAGGCGCAAATTGTTTATACAATTCTTTTAACAACAAGGGGTATTCCACAAATATTTTACGGATCGGAGATTGGTATAGTCGGCGGGGAAGGTGACGGGAATTTACGCGCTCCATTCCCCGGAGGATTTCCAAACGATAAACGCGATGCATTTACTTCAGCCGGCAGAACAAAAGAAGAAAATGATATTTTTAATTTTTTGAGAGAACTGATTCATCTTAGAAATAAATATCCGGCTCTATCGGAGGGTAAATTAATTCACTTTCCACCAGTTAATGATTCATATGTTTATTTTAGAACACTTGGAAAAGAAAAATTTATGATTGTTATTAATAATTCATCTAAGATAAACGATGTAAGTTTGAAAATGATGGCAAACTTGATTACCGAAAAATCAAAAATTATTAATGTAAGAAGCGGTGAAGAAATAAACCTCGCCCCGGATTTATTGTTAAAGATTGCCGGAACACGTGCAGAGATTTTTAAGATTGTAGAATAATAATGAGACAATTAACTTAATACTACCACTACAAAGCCGGTTGCCGCTATAAATACACAATCTCTTAATAAATAAAGGTTTCTCTAATTTGCTGAGAATTCTTTATATTTCTATTGTAATGAATCCTCAAAACGAATATTGTTAAGGATTATTATGTTAAACAAAAGAAATGAAGTGCAAAAAGAAAAAAGTAAACTCAAGAAAAAAAATAAATCCAGCCGGAAACTACTATCTAAAACTCCAACCAAAAAAAATATAGATGAGAATAATGCTTTATTTGAAACGATTTTTAAAAATGCTGAATTTGGAATTGTATTAGGAAATTTCCAAGGCAAATTATTACGTGTTAATTCAACACTCGTTAAAATGCTCGGGTATTCTGAAAAGGAATTCCTAAATTTAACAATCAAAGATATAACTCATCCTCACGATTATAAAACCGATCAAAAATTATTCAATGAAATCATTACTGGGAAACGAAAGAGCTATAAGATTGAAAAAAGATACATCACAAAAGATGGGAAAGTCAAACACGGAAAATTAACTGTATCTCAAGTTGATAATAACAAAAGCGATGTAAAATGTTTTATTGCACTAGTTGAAGATCTTTCAGAACATAAACAAGCAATAGAGAATCTTTTATCCCAACAAAATTTGTTGGTAACGCTCTTAGATAATATTCCGGACAGCATATACTTCAAGGATTTGAACAGCAGGTTTATAAAAATAAACAAAGCATGTGCGATGAAACAAGGAGTATCAAAACCGGAATTACTGATTGGGAAAACAGACGCTGATTCATTCGGTTCTGAACATACTTTTAATGCTTTTGCAGATGAACAACAAATTATTAAAACCGGTAGACCAATTATTGCTAAGGAAGAAAGAGAAGACTGGCCCGATGGAAGAACAACTTGGGCATCTACAACTAAAATGCCGCTTAACGATTCGAATGGGAAAATTATTGGAACGTTTGGAATTTCGCGGGATATAACTCAAATAAAAGAGGGTCAAGATTCAGTAAAAGAAAGCGAACTGTTATACCGCTCACTCTTTGAAAGTTCAGATGAAGGAATGTTTTTCACTTCCGAAAATATTATACTTGATTGTAATCAAGCTGTATTGGATATTTTTAAATGTGATCGAAGTTTTATTGTCGGTCATCCGCCATCCGATTTTTCCCCGGAAGTTCAACCCGACGGACGTAATTCTTATGAATCTGCCGTTGATAAAATTAGCAAGGCTTTCAATGGAGATCCTCAGCGTTTCAATTGGCAGCACAAAAGACCAAACGGGACTCTGATTGACTGTGAGATTTCACTAAAAGTAATTATTATCGGCGGTAAAGAGCTTATTCAAGCAACTATGCGAGATCTTACGGAGAAAATGCGCGCAGATAAAATTAGGAATGCTCTCTTCGAAATTTCTGAAGCCGCTTACACTGCTTCCGATATGTACACTCTCTATAAAAGAATTCACGAAGAGATTGGCAAATTGATGTCTGTGAAAAATATTTATATCGCTCTATACGATGAGAAAGCAGATATGATTTCATTTCCATATTTTGTTGATGAATTCGATCCGCCGCAACCGCCCAAAAAACCTGGTAAAGGTTTAACCGAATATATCTTACGGAAAGGCGAAGCTTGTCTCATTACTCCACAGAGAGATTTAGAACTTAGAAAAACCGGCGAGACTGAATTGATCGGTGCGCCTTCTGCAATTTGGTTAGGTGTACCTCTAAAGCTTAGCGGAAAAACCATAGGTGTTTTGGTTGTTCAAGATTATGAAAATGAAAAAGCATACGGTGAAGACGAAATGCAATTGTTAACATTCGTTGCAGAACAGATTGCTCAAGTAATTGAAAGAAAAAGAAATTCTGATGCAGTTAAAAAATATACAGAGGAATTAAAGCAACTCAATTCGACTAAAGATAAATTTTTCTCGATCATAGCACATGATCTTAAGAACCCGTTTATTACAATTCTTGGTTTCTCAGAGTTACTTCATACAGATTATGCAGAACTTAGTGATGAAGAACGTCTTTTCTATATAGACGAAATGAAAAAATCCGCAGAAATTTCGCATAGTCTCCTTCAGAACTTATTGCTATGGTCACGCTCACAAACCGGACATATTGAGTTCAACCCTCAAAAACTTAATTTTCATAATATTGTTCATGATAATATTGACCTTCTTAATGCAACTGCGGAAAGAAAACAGATTCAGATCACTCACAATATTCCTGATGATATAATTCTTTTTGCAGATGAAGATATGCTCAACAGCATTCTCCGGAATTTGCTAACGAATGCTTTTAAGTTTACCGAAAAGGGCGGCAAAGTTGAAATTATTGCAGTCAGAAAAAATGGTTTTATTGAAATTATTGTTTCAGATACTGGCGTTGGAATGAGTGAATCCGTTAGAAAAAATTTATTTAAGCTTGATGCCACTCATTCTACTTCGGGAACAGAAAATGAAGCCGGAACCGGTTTAGGTTTAATTCTCTGCAAAGAATTTATCGAAAAGAACGGTGGTACTATTAGTGTTGAAAGCGAATTAGGCAAAGGCAGCAAATTTATATTTTCATTACCGGCAGATTAAATACTTCTATATAAAATATTCTACTTTCAAACCTTTTTTGAATTTGAAAGTAGTTTATCGTAAAAACATTTCTTGTTTTAAATACACCTAGTATTTTCAGCTGCTGAGAAAGGAAAGTAAATATGAAAGGAACAACTTTTACTATTACATTCTCAAATTAGTTTTAATAACAAATTACATCCTATCATCGCTACAAGTCTTGCGAAATTAGAATTTTAATTAAAGAATTCTTACGCAAAGGTCAGGCAAACAAAAATTCCTACAAAACTACAATTCAAAGGTCAGTTTCAAATAACCATAACTGGAATTAGTTGATATCTCCCGTGAAATATTTTTATTCATGATCTCGCGGTAGAAAAGATCAAAAATAAAATTGCGGAACGGTTCATATCTAACATTAAAAATAAAAATATTTTGATTGATCCTTTCACCGTCCAAAAATTCAATGTGTATAGGGTCATCAATATCCCGATGGGCAACAAAGGCATCTCCGCCCGCATTAAAAACCAAATTCCCTTGCGAATCGTAAATGTTTTGTCCGTGACGAATGTATTGGTAATCAAAATTAAACCTGATCTTTTCATTAAAATTATATGCAATACGCATAAAAATTTGATCCGAGTTCGGACCGATATTGTGACCGAGTAATTGACCGAATGCAGTATAAGTGTCTTTGGGATTATCGTGGGAATAAACATACGGTCGAATTCTAGTATACTCAAAAACAAGAGAGAGATCGTCTATAGAGAAAGGTGAATACCAAAACGCACCAATCTGATATCCGGTTTTATTTATATAATTAGAAAGGTCTTGTAAATTGCCTAACGGATCGTCGTCCAAGAAAAATGTAAACTGAAATTCCAAATTCTTGAAACAATTTGTCTGCAAATCCAGCCAGAGAACTCCGTTATCTCTGTCCTGCAGAGACATCTCTTCAAATTTGTAGAATGCAAGAGGATTTAAGTAAGCTAAGTCTAATCCTCTTCCGGAGTAGATCACACCTTCGCCGAGTCCAAAATCTAAAAGATTTTTGAAGTGAAGTTTGAAGCGGTTCAACGCAATTAACTTTGTAAAATCTTTAGAACGGTCTGCATTGAACTCGCCTACAGTTGAAGCATGAAGAGAAGTAAAACTAAAAATTCCATAATTAAAATTAATTCTAAAAAAATCGAGCAGGGGATGATCTCCCGATAAAACAAATTTACTTTCGTAACCATAACCTAATTTGATTTTCTCCCGTCCAATTTGGAATGCAAGCGACATATCTTTTACGGGTTCGGAATAATAACGCAAGTAACCTTCCGTAAAATCATAGTTGCTGATATTTTCAATATTCTCAATATATTTGAAATTATATTTAAGACGCGGATCAAGTATTGGTGCAAAATCTGGCGATCCGCTTACCCCGCCCTTTTGAACAGTTAAACTGTAACCGAGTTTATCGAACAAAGTTCCTCTGAAACGGAAACCGATATCGTACAACTCTGCATTTGTAATTTTCGGTTTGAAACTTTGTCCGTACATTGCTCTACCGAGAACATTCAAATAAAAATTTACATCGTCATTACGGAACGCATAAACGTATCTCATTTTATCTGAAATAAAATCAGTTCCGTTTTTTGAAAATCCGGCTTGTTCTCCAAAAAGCTGATATGTATTTGTGCTGTCAGCTAAGTCATCATAAAATTCATTTTGAAATTTCTTGAGTATTTTTTTCTCGGTAACGCTTAAACCATTTGATAAGGAATCAATGCATTCTAGATTTTTTCTTATTTCTGCACGCGACATGTTCGGGCTGTCATCGTGAATATTTACAGGCAAGTTTTTAACCTTCATCTCTTTTAGAAAAGTATAAACTTGATGATCAAGCGGAACATTTTCTTGCTGGGGAAAAGTGTAAGTAGTAAGTAGTAAGAAGTAAGAAGTAAGTAAAAAGGCGAGAAATATTTTAACATTATTTATTTTCATGATTAAGCATCAACTGTTTTAGGTGCAAGAAATTTATTAAACAAAAGTAATCCAATAATTGTAGCAACACCAATCGAAGCAAAAACTAACCATAGTATAGTTGGATTATGCAAATTATCTACAAAATGAACATACAACTTTGCGCCGAGTATTCCGCCGATTCCGCTTCCTATCACTCCATATAAAAATGAATAGCCGAGATAAAGTGCTTTCTTATCTTCCGGTGCAATCAATCCGACATAACTAATAAACTTTGGATGAGCGGTCATTTCACCGATAGAAAAAATAAAAATACCGGCAATAAAAACGAACGGATGAGTTGATATTGCAAGTATTGCAATGCCTATAGTTCCTAAAACGATTCCGGTGATCATTGTAGGCAGCGCTTTTGTGTTCTTCACAATTTTTGAAATGAGAAGTTGAAGAAGAATTATCGTACCAGCATTAATAACAGTTACATGTTCAACATCAAATTTCCAATTTGGATTTGAAACGAATAAACCCAGAATAGAATTAACAAAATTGTTGATCGGAGTTTTATCTACATAATCTTTGAAATACCAGAGGACAGAATCGAACTGCTGGAAATATAAAATCCAGAAGCCGGAATAGATTACGATCATCAAAATGAATCTGAAATCTTTCAGAACAAGCGCTGCTTCAGTTAATACTTGTGAAAGCGGTTTGGAATTTGCCGGTCTGCTTGGTTCTTTATAAACAAGAAGATTTAAAAGAAGAAGCGAGCCTGTTCCCACAGCAGCCATAACAAATACATACGAGTAAGAAATTTGTTTTAACATCGGCACGAGTATTAACGGAAAAATGAATGCGCCGAGATTAATAGACCAATAATAAATTCCGAATGCTAAAGTGGAATTAGTTTTATCCGTAACACGAGCAATCGTTCCGGAGATAATTGGTTTAAATGTACCTGCACCAACAACCATAAAGATCAAACTTGCGAAGACTAGAGAGTAAGTTGTAGCCATGCTTGTAAGAAAGTAACCAAAACTCATCACTACGAAAGCGAACATGAGTGTTTTACGGTAGCCAAATCTATCTGCAACTGCACCGGAAAGAATTGGTAGAATATATAGAAGAGGTGTAATCGTGCTCTTGATTACACCAACACTTTGTTTGGAAAATCCAAGTCCGCCTTCTGTAGAACTCAAAACTAAATAAACCGAGAGTACCGACATAACTCCGTAATATGAACCCCTCTCAAAAAATTCCATTGTAATAACTGTCCAGAAATTTTTGGGGAAGGAGCGGAACATTGATTTTTTTACTTCTGCAGTTTCAGCCATTTGCAGCCCGGGTTTAGTTGTAGTTTGACTAATTATTGAATTTGCATCTATAAGTTAAAGCTATATTTTGAAATTTGCTGAGGGGAAAAACAAAACATGTTTGGTTGCTTGGATGTTTGGATAGATGCTGTTGGATTTTTTTTATACTTATTATTTATCAGTTATTTCAATTTGGTTTGATAAACTCTGAAGTATCCGTTGAAATGATGTTTGATGTCAAAGACTTCAAAATTAATAAGCTCTTTATTGGATAATACTTTCTTCATTTTTTCTTTTATTACAATCGCATCGGCTTCTACATGTTTCGGAAGTATAAAACTTAGAGTGTTATCTAATACTTGAGGATATTGTTCGTTATTCAAAATATTACCCTCTGCTTTTACTTCTGTCATTATTCTAAATCTTAACTTCACAGATGCTTTTTCAACTTCTCTAACACGGCTAAAATTTTCTTGTTCAGAAAAAACGTCAGAAAGCAATTCTTTTATTTCTGTAGCAACAGTTATTCCACTTTGTTTGATCCTTTCGTTCAACACTTGAGAAAAAGATTTACTTATTAAATCATGTGTATTCACTGTTTCAAAGAAACTTCCGTGAACTAAAACGACTTTCATTGAATCTGTTTTTCGACCACGGACTAAATAATAAACATCTCTTTTAGGTAATGATAAGATCGAATCCCCGGCTTCTTCCATTTGCTTTTTTATTTTACTATTTCCAGTTCCTATTATCTTGGAGATTTCTTTTTCCCCGCTGGGGATTGTCGAATTAAAAGATGATACTGAATAACTTTCGCTGTCTTTCAATTCTATCAGTTCACCGCCTGTAAATGTTTTTCGGTCTTTATTAAGTTTAATTGCTAAGTCTGGAAATTTCCCTTTGTTAACACACGAAAGAAGATATTGCGGAAAAGGAAATTGTTCCAAGCTCTTTGTGCTTAAGAAATATTTTTTCTTTAGGTATATTTCCTTAAAGAAATGATAGATTGAATTCATTAATTACCAAATAGAGTTAGTTTAGCATTTTGCTTTTCAAAATGATTGAAAGAGTCTCCCCATATTTTCGACAAATTCTCTGTATTAATATATTCAGTATAAAATTTATCAATTAGGTCGCTTTCGCTAATTGTCTGCAATCTTTTTTTGATGTGTTCAGCATTCTTCGGGTCTATTTCAACACCAATAGAATTCCTTTGAAGTTGTAGAGCAACCGCAAGTGTAGTACCAGTTCCCGCGAATGGGTCAAAAATTGTATCGCCTATTTTAGAAGAACTCAATATTATTCTAAGCAATAAGGCTATAGGTGATTGTTGTTTATGAATTCTATCTCCACTCTTATCTCGTAGAGCTTCATTCCCGGCGAAGTAACCTGACGTAAGTTCACGAATATCGTCCCAAACGTCCGTAACAAAAATTCCTGTTTCTCTTTCATATTTATAATTTGAAGGTAGGGGTGGTGAAATTCTAAGTTTATTAAAAACTCTCGGTCTCTCTCCTTTTGTCGCAAAGGCAATAATCTGAAATTGTTTACCATAACGATTGCTACTGGGAACCGCAGATGTTTTTTTCTTCCACACAATCAAGTTTTGAAAAGACCAATTCGTCTCACGTAAACATTTCAGAACAAACTCTGTGTTTTTTTCGCGTTGCATAAAATAAATTGCCCCGCCTTGTGAAGTAAGTTCATATGTGTTTTGGCAAACTTCTTTCATCATTGCCCAATAATCCTCATTCTCCATCAAATCTTCATGGTAGGAATAATCTTTTCCTTGATTAAACGGTGGATCTAAAAATGTTAGATCTATTACATCTTTGGTTTTCTTCTTTCTAAAAACCTCAAGACAATTATCATTTATAATTTTATATCCCATAGTATATTCTCTATTAACTCTACCATAATTTATCATAAAAATTTGTTTAATTCTCTTCCCTTTTCACCGTCGGCACAAAATCTATCGGTCTTCCAAGTTTTGGCAATCCAAGAATTTCCCGTGCGTGGTCGAGAGCATCATCAAGATTTCCAAAAATATTTTCTTCTCCGTACAAATCAAGTAACCCTGCATGAGTAAAAGCAAACAGCGGCTGTGTGTGAACACCCGAAAGCAATTCCAAAAGCAATTGCAAGTGGAAGTGCAACAATACCTACAATTATTCCGGCGGTAAAATCTTTAATGAATCGTTCACGTGTGATGGTTTTATAGATTGTGAAGATTTTTGGCTTTAACATTTTAAACTTATGTTTATTGAACTGTGATGCAAATTTAAATTAATAAAAGGAAAGATGCGAAGGAATGAAACACAGATCTGCTTACCTCGGGCAAGTTTAACTGTTCTAAAGAATTAAATCTGCACGCTGTTTTCTAAAAAAAATTTTTCTGTAACCACAATGCAACATTCACCAAGCTGATAAGAACTGGTACTTCTACAAGCGGTCCGATCACTGCAGCGAATGCTTCACCGCTGTTGATTCCGAAAACTGCTATTGCAACAGCAATAGCTAATTCAAAATTGTTGCTTGCCGCCGTGAATGAAAGCGTTGCTGTTTTGGAATAATCCGCGCCGATTTTTTTGCCAAGATAGAATGAAACAAAAAACATTATTACAAAATAAATTACAAGAGGAATTGCAATCCGAATTACATCCAGCGGAATCTTAACTATGTATTCTCCCTTCAACGAGAACATAACAATGATTGTAAAGAGTAGAGCAATCAAAGTTATAGGACTAATCTTCGGAATAAACTTTGTCTGATACCATTCCTTGTTTTTCAGTTTAATCAATGTAAAGCGTGTAATTATTCCGGCTATGAAAGGAATTCCGAGATAAATAAAAACACTCTCCGCAATTTGTCCGATTGTTATATCAACTTTGAAAGATTGTAAACCGAACCAGTTAGGTAAAACTGTTAAGAACACATAAGCATAAACCGAAAAGAAGAGCACTTGAAAAATTGAGTTAAACGCAACCAAACCGGCAGCATATTCTGTGTCTCCTTTTGCAAGTTCGTTCCATACAATTACCATTGCAATACACCTCGCCAGCCCAATCATTATTAATCCAGCCATATAATGCGGGTAGTCTTGTAAAAATATTACGGCAAGAAAAAACATCAGTATTGGTCCGATGATCCAATTCTGTACAAGTGAAAGTGATAATAGTTTAACATTTTTAAAAACATCGCCGAGTTCTTCATACTTAACTTTTGCAAGTGGAGGATACATCATTAATATCAATCCAATCGCAATGGGAATGTTCGTCGTACCGGATTGAAATGAATTCCAGAAATTTACAATTCCCGGAAAGAGATAGCCGGAAAAAACTCCGATAAACATTGCGAGAAATATCCAAAGAGTTAAATAACGATCAAGGAATGAAAGTCTTTTTGTAAGAGTTGTCATTTCAATTCTCTAATAATTTTCTGATAGAATGCCGTAAATTCCTCAACTATTTCATCCCGCACCCGCCTGTAAACGGGAATAACGTCTTCTTCGGTTCCGGTTGCGTCTGCAGGATCATCAAAACCAATGTGAAGTTTGTGTTTTACATTTCCTGTAAACACCGGACAAGTTTCTTTTGCGTTGTCACAAACAGTGATCACATAATCGAAAGATTGATTAATAAATTGATCAACATTTTTAGAATTTCCTTTGCTGATATCTATCCCGATTTCGTCCATCACTTTGATCGCATTCGGATTTACGCGTTGTGCGGGATTTGTCCCGGCAGAAAAAACTTCGTGAGAAGAATCGAGTGATTTCAAAAATCCTTCCGCCATTTGACTGCGGCATGAGTTGCCTGTACACAGAATTAAAATTTTCATCGTTTCCCTTTCTGATTTCTTAATAGCACACAGATTGAACGGATCAAATAGATAAGAACTAATCTGTTAAAATTTATTCAATCTATTAGATCTGCATGCTATTCAATTTAATTTTTTTCTGCTATTACGGTTATGCTGAAAATACCAACTTTACTTTCGCGGTATTGTTTCAGTTCTGCTTCGGGTAAATAATCTTTTAAGATTTCATCCGGCAGGTCAATAACTTTTGTTTTTTTAATTTCTACATTCTTGAAACCGGTTTCTTTAATTATTCTTAAATATTCATCCTGCTGAATTGCACCGGCGACACATCCGGCGTACATCATTGCTGATTTTTTCAAGTTAGCCGGTAATTCTCCTTTGATCACTATATCAGAAACGCAAAAATGTCCGTTGTCTTTTAGTATTCTATAAATTTCTGCAAACGCTTTTTGTTTACTCGGTACAAGATTCAAAACACAATTGCTAACAACAACATCGGCAATAGAATTTTCGAGCGGCATAGCTTCAATTTCACCAAGATAGAATTCAACATTTTTATAACCGAGCTTTTGATTATTACGGTTTGCTTTATCAATCATCTCTTGCGTCATATCAATCCCAATTACTTTCCCTTCATCGCCGACTAATGCACGTGCAACAAAAACATCGTTACCCGCACCGCTGCCAAGATCAACAACAACATCGCCTTTTTTTATTCCGGCAAATTCGGTCGGCAGTCCGCATCCCAAACCGAGATCAGCATCGGCAACGTATCCGTCAAGATGATTGTATTCATCCTGCATTACTGAGTAGCCCACAATTTTATTGTCCGTCGTTCCGCAGCAGGAAGATGGTCCACAGCATGAACCAGATTGTTTCGCAATCTGTCCGTATTTCTCTTTTACCATTTCTTTTATTTCTTTTTCGTTCTGCATGATTTTGCTCCTTTGCATGTATAAAGATTAAAAATAATTTCAAACTCTTTTTTTGCTTTATTCAAATTATCTGGGTTCACACAGTAACATACTTTTGGTCCGTCTATATCGCCTTTGATTAACCCAACACGTTGTAATTCTTTCAAATGCTGAGAAACAGTTGATTGTGCAAGCGGCAATAATTCAACAATATCTCCGCACATACAAACATCCATTTCTGTTAGGATTTTTAATATTTGAATTCTTGCCGGATGAGATAAAGCTTTTGCAATATCTGCGAGATAGATAGCTTCTTTTTCGAATTCATTGATTTTGGCGGTTGCCATTATGATTCCTTTATCGTTCATCGTAAATATACGATAGATAAGACGACGAGGCAAGAGAAAAGTTTCATTTTATTTTTAATAAATAAAAAAACCCTCGAATTGAGGGCTTAAAATATTAACGGAAATAGTATTTTACTGCCGGCGTCTCTGGCGTGGCTGTTCTTCTTCCGGTTTTTTATCAACTACCAATTTATGATCAAGATTTGCAACCTGCAGCGCTACGCTTGAAGATAGTATTGCTGTTTTTAATATTTTTTCAAAATTAATTTTATCAACATCGTCAGTCGGTTTGTGATAATCAATTCTCATGTCATCGAAGAAAAAAACTACCGGAATTCCTTTTCTAGCAAAATTATAATGATCGCTCCGTGAGTAAAAACGGTTCGGGTCATTCGGATCATCATATTTGTAATTTAGATTATACTTAACTGTTTCAGAATTTACTTCTTTTACAATATTTCCAAATTCTGTGCTTAATTTATTCGAACCGATACAGTGAAGTGAATCAATGCTTTCCCGTCCTACCATATCCATATTAATATCAACAATTACGTCTTTCATAAAACTTCCGTTCTCTGTTGCATATCTTGAACCAAGCAAACCCTTTTCTTCACCGGTATTAAAAATGGCAAGAATTGATCTTTTGTTTTTTCTTTCGGCTGAAAGCATACGCATTGATTCCAAAACAGCTACAGTACCGGAACCGTCATCATCTGCGCCATTGCTTACAACCCCGCCTCGCATACCTAAATGATCGTAGTGTGCACTGATAACAATAAATTCGTTTTTTAATTTTGGGTCCGTACCTTCGATTAAACCGATAACATTTCTTGCACTCGCTATTTTCGAAAATGGCCTTACGTCATACTTAAGTTTTTTATTTATTTCAAAAGATTGCAGTGGTTCTTTCGCTTTCAATAATTCATTTAATTTTTCGTATGAATATTTTTCACTGGTTAATATTTTTTCTACAAATTTTTCACCAACAGTAAAAACTGGAATATTTTTAACTACTTCTTGCGGCTCTTTCGAAATAAAAGAAATTGATGGTTGAGTGCCAAACTCCTTAAAACGGTTCCAGAAGGATTTCAACCGCTCGTCAACAATTATAAAAACTCCAACAGCTCCTTTCTCTTTTGCAAGTTTTACTTTTGCATCAGGGTTAAACAAGTTCATCATCATTACGTCCGGTGCATTAACTTTATCTCTTTGAGGTTCTCCGCTCAATATCAAAACGGTCTTCCCTTTTACATCAATATTTGCGTAGTCATCATAATTGTATTCCTTCTGAGTTAGACCATACCCGGCAAATACAATTCCGGTTGTTTGTTTTGCAAAAGATGAATCGGCATATCCTCGACCTGATCTTATAAAATCATCGCCCAGAACAAAATCGAAAATTGGTGAGCTTGAATTATCAAGCAGAGCGAGTTTCGATTCAATTGCATAACCGGACGAAAGAAGATCAAAATTTTGAAAATATGTGCCGTTATCTCCGTATGGTCTTACTTCGTACTTTTCTAATTCAGAAGCAATGAACAGTGAAGCTAACTTCTCTCCATGTGTAGTTGCTTCTCTTCCTTCAAATTCATCCGATGCCAGCACTTGAAGATTTGCTTTCAAATGTGTGATGCTTGATCTATCATTTACTTTAATCTGAGCAAACAGAAATTGCGTTGAGAGTAACAATAACGATGAAAAAAAGATCGTGAAAGGAAACCGTGTTCTCATTTTATCCTCTGTTAGAAATTATTATTCGCTTGTTGGTTAATAAAAATTGAGTTGAAATTAAGCAATTATTTTTTCTTATACATTCATTTAACAATATTTAACGTTTCTAATTAGTAAATGAAATTATTATGTTGTAACCGGAGACTAGGTTTAACAGACCAAGGCGGCGGACTTAGATGGACGCTGCCGTCTCCGTTTATTCACTGTATCTAGATAAATTTCTTTGTAAATTTTTCCCAAATGAAAGGCGGTTTTGAATTTCTCACGTCTAATTACACACTAAAGTTTTTTAATCATTACAAGAGGACTTATGAAAAAAATCTTCGCATTACTTTGCATCTTTTTATTTGCATTAACTTCATTAACTCTTTTTGCTCAAGTTGATGCCCGCATGATGCAGAATCCCGATGTTTCCAAAACACATATCGTATTTACATACGGCGGTGATATTTGGATTGTTCCGAAAGAAGGTGGAACTGCATTAAAACTTAGTTCACCTGCAGGGCAGGAATTGTTTGCAAAATTTTCTCCCGACGGTTCACAAATTGCATACAATGGAATTTACAACGGCAACTTTGATGTTTATGTAATTCCAACTATGGGTGGTTTACCAACACGCGTTACTCATCACGGAATGTCAGACAGAATAATTGATTGGTATCCCGACGGAAAAAATTTGTTGTATGTTTCTTCGATGAACAGCGGCAAACAGAGATTCAATCAATTCTATAAAGTTAGTATGAACGGCGGACTTCCGGAAAAACTGCCTGTACCTTACGGTGAAATGGCATCACTATCACCCGACGGGAAAAAAATTGCATACACGCCTATCAGTCAAGCATTCAGAACTTGGAAACGTTACCGCGGCGGATGGCATGCCAATATTTGGATTTTCGATCTAGAAAAAAATACAGCAGAGAATATTTCCAACAGTACAACAAACGATGAATTCCCAATGTGGTCCGGAAATAAAATTTATTATTTATCAGACCGCGGAAAAGATTTTCGTGCAAATATTTGGTCTTACGATCTGAACACAAAAGAAAATAAACAAATCACAACATTCACAGACTTTGATATTCACTTTCCTTCTCTCGGACCATCCGACATTGTTTTTGAAAATGGAGGAAAAATTTATTTGCTAAATCTTACGGACGAAAAATACCGCAAAGTAAATATCAAATTAGTAACCGATGAATTAACATTGATGCCAAAAGTTGAAAAAGTTGCCAACCTGATGCAGGGCGCATGGCTTTCTCCCGATGGTAAACGTGCTGTTGTTGAAGCACGAGGAGAAATTTTTTCCGTCCCGGCAGTAAACGGACCGATTTATAATCTAACAAAAAGTTCAGGAGTTGCAGAAAGATATCCCGCATGGTCTCCCGATGGAAAGTATGTTGCTTATTGGAGCGACAGATCAGGCGAATATGAATTAACGGTTCGTAATATGGAAAAACCAAGCGAAGAGAAACAACTCACTTCTTATGGTCCGGGATACAGATATCAATTGTTTTGGTCGCCAAACAGTAAAATGCTTGCATTCATTGATAAAGCTATGGAAATAAAAATTTACGATATGGAAAAAGATAAAACTTATGATGTTGATAAAGCGCTCTACTTCTATCAAGGTAATTTGCAAGGATTTACAGTAAGCTGGTCTTCCGATAGCAAATGGCTTGCATATTCACGTGATCTTGAAACACAGAAAGGCGCTATCTTTTTATATAATGTAGCGGACAACAAAACACACCAGGTAACTTCCGGTTATTATGGCGATGCAAATCCTGTATTTGATCCTGACGGAAAATATCTTTACTTCACAACGAACAGAAATATTAATCCGGTTTACAGTGATATAGACAACACTTTCATTTATCCCAACACAACAAACATCGTTGCGGTTACATTAAATGATGAAGTCCTTTCACCGCTTGCACCAAAGAACGATACAACTTCAGTTAAGAAGGAAGAGCCCAAGAAAGACGATGCGAAGAAGGATGAGAAAAAAGATGAAAAGAAAGATGATAAAGACACCAAGAAAGATGAAGTTAAGGATAAGCCGAAAGAAGTAAAAATCACATTAGAAAATTTTGAGAACCGTTTGGTTGTTCTGCCAGCAGCTCCCGGTAATTACGGAAGTATTGCCGCAGTTTCAGGAAAAGTAATTTATCTTAGAACACCGAATGCAGGTGCGGCTAACAAAAATAAATCTGTTGTTTATTTCGATCTTGAAGCACGTGAAGAAAAAACAATTATAGACGATGCCGACTATTTTCAGGTCAGTGCCGATGGAAAGAAAATCCTACTCGGGAAAGGAAATAATTATTCTGTTGTAGATATCGCTCCAACCCAAAAGATGGAAAAGATGATGCCGACTGCACAGCTCGAAATGACAATCAATCCAAAAGAAGAATGGAAACAAATATTTAATGATGTCTGGAGATTTGAGCGTGATTTTTTCTACGATCCGAACATGCACGGCGTTGATTGGAAAGAAATGCGTGAACAATACGGAAAACTAATTGATAATTGTGTTACCAGGTGGGATGTAAATTTTGTTCTTGGAGAATTAATTGCAGAGTTAAATTCTTCGCACACATACCGGGGCGGCGGCGATACGGATGAAGCGCCCACAAAAAATGTCGGTTATCTCGGAATCAATTGGGAAATTGCCGGCGATGCTTTTAGAATTAAAAAAATAATTAACGGCGCTCCGTGGGATTCTGAAGTCCGCTCTTCTCTTTTGATGCCGGGATTAAAAGTAAAAGCAGGAGATTATATACTTGCAGTTAATGGTGAAGCGCTCGATGTTACCAAAGATCCATGGACAGGATTTGAAGGATTGGCAGACAAAACTGTTGAACTTACAATTAACAGCAAACCAACTTTCGATGGCGCGAGAAAAATAACCGTAAGCACAATCAATGATGAAACAAGATTAAGAAATTTAGAATGGATAGAATCAAACAGAAAACGTGTTGAAGATGCCACGAACGGAAAGATCGGTTACATCTACGTTCCAAGTACAGGTATTGACGGACAAAACGAATTAGTCCGCCAGTTTGCTGCTCAGTATAAAAAAGACGGTTTGATAATTGATGAACGATTCAACAACGGCGGACAAATTCCCGACCGCTTTATCGAACTGTTGGATAGAAAACCATTAGCATTCTGGGCGGTTCGAGATGGAATGACATGGCAATGGCCTCCGTTTGCAAACTTCGGTCCGAAGGTTATGTTGATAAACGGATGGAGCGGTTCCGGCGGTGATGCTTTCCCGGATTATTTTAGAAAAGCAAAATTAGGTCCGCTTGTTGGAACAAGAACTTGGGGAGGATTGATCGGTATCAGTGGTGCACCCGGTTTAATTGACGGCGGTTCAGTTACTGTTCCAACATTTAGAATGTATGACCCCGACGGAAAATGGTTTAAAGAAGGACACGGTGTGGATCCTGATATTGAAGTGATAGACGATCCTGCACAGCTTGCAAAAGGTGTTGATCCTCAGCTTGAAAGAGGAATTCAAGAAGTGATGAAACTATTAGAAAAGAATCCTCCTGCGAATCCGAAACACCCCGCGTACGAGAAACGATAATTTATGTTGAAAAGACGCCCTTCGGGGCGTTTTTTTATTTAAGCAGTTTAAAGTTAAAAAATGTTAGCGGACAAATTATTAATAGAATTAGACAATTATTTTTTTTAGGTTTAGCCACAATTCAAACAAAGAAGATAATCTTTATTGATGAGCAACAAAATAAATCATCCTCCTTTATTTCCCACTTCTGATTTATTTGCACATATTAATTTTCACAATAAAAACATGGAGTTGTTATGAAATTAATGCGTCTCTTTTTAATTCTTTTAATTGCACAATCATTAGTTGTAGCGCAGGAAAAAGATGATGATAAAGATGTTAAGAAAGAAAAAGACAAACTCACAAGCGGTACTTTCAGCGGATTAAAATTCCGAAGTATCGGTCCCGCATTTACTTCCGGACGAATTGCAGACTTTGCAGTCAATCCTAACAATCACAGCGAATATTACGTTGCATCAGCAAGCGGTGGATTATGGAAAACAATGAACAATGGAACTACATGGCAAGCACTTGCCGATACAGTTCAAGCATACGCAATGGGTTGTGTTGTTCTTGATCCGACAAACTCAAATGTTGTTTGGCTTGGAACAGGAGAAAATAATCATCAGCGCGCACTTGGTTACGGAACAGGTGTTTATAAATCTATTGACGGTGGACAAAATTGGAAATTTATGGGATTGAAAGATTCACGACAGGTCGGTGGAATTGTTGTTGATCCGAAAAATCCAAACACGGTTTATGTGGCAGCAGAAGGATCCGTTTGGGGACCGGGCGGAGACCGCGGTCTTTACAAAACAACAGACGGCGGAAAAACTTGGAATAAAGTTTTAAATATCAGTGAGAATACCGGCGTGAATAATATTGTGATGGATCCGAGAGACCCAAATGTTTTATATGCAACATCAGAACAAAGACGCAGACATATATTTACCAAAATCGGCGGTGGTCCTGAATCGGCAGTTTATAAATCAACTGATGCAGGCGCAACGTGGGATAAGATTATGTCCGGTTTACCAAAAGTTGATCTTGGCGGAATGGGAATTGCAATTTCTCCTGTTAACCCAGACATAATTTATTTAATTGTCGAAGCTGCGGAAAAAAAAGGTGGATTCTTCCGTTCAGCTAATCGAGGTGCATCGTGGGAAAAAATGGGCGATCACACTGAGCAAGGTCAATACTACAATGAAATTTATTGCGACCCAAAAGATGTTGACAAAGTTTATTCTACAGAAACTGTAACTCAATTTACCGAAGATGCGGGCAAAACCTGGAAACCATTCGGCAACAGTGACCGGCATGTTGATGACCATGCATTGTGGATTGATCCTACAGATACAAAACATATTATGATCGGCGGTGACGGCGGTGTTTATGAAACATTCGATTCCGGAAAGACTTTTCTTTTTAAGAGCAACTTACCTGTTACACAATTCTACCGAGTTAATACCGATAACGATCTTCCATTCTATAAAATATACGGAGGAACACAAGATAACAATAGCTTCGGCGGACCATCTCGTTCTATAAGAGGCATCGGTGTTATTAGTGATGACTGGGTTGTAACAAACGGCGGCGATGGTTTTTGGACAGCTATTGATCCGACAAATCCGGATATAGTTTATGCGGAATCGCAATACGGAGGGATGGTTCGTTTCGATCGTAAGAGCGGTGAAGCTATTGATATTCGTCCTGAACCTGTAAAAGGAGAAAAAACTTTTAAGTGGTATTGGGATACTCCATTAATATTAAGTCCGCATTCATCAACACGTTTATACACAGCGGCAGAAAAAGTTTTTAGAAGTGACGACAGAGGAGACTCCTGGACTGAAATTAGTGATGATCTTACAACTAAAACGGACCGTAATACTTTTCAAGTGATGGGAAAATATTGGAGTATTGATGCGGACGCAAAAGACGTGAGTACTTCACAATTCGGATTGATAGTTTCACTTGTTGAATCAAATAAAAAAGAAAATCTTTTATATGCAGGGACTGATGACGGATTGATTCAAGTAACTGAAGATCAAAAAACTTGGCGTAAGATCGAAGAATTTCCGGGTGTTCCGAAATACACACTTGTCAGCGATATTTTTCCGTCCCGTTTTGATGAGAGTGTAGTTTACGCTTCATTCAACAATCATGAGCGGGATGATTTTAAACCTTATGTTATTAAGAGTGATGATAAAGGTAAGACGTGGGAATCAATTTCAAATAATCTTCCTGTAAATGGTGCAGTTAATGCAATTGTAGAAGATCCTGTTAATCCTAAATTATTATTTGTAGGAACCGAGTGGGGAGTTTTTTTCACAATTGATGGCGGCGAAAACCTGCCTGCCCTGTCTACCGACAAGGCAGGATGGATTCAGCTAAAAGCCGGAATTC
>QYQI01000148.1 GCA_007280825.1 Ignavibacteriales bacterium
CTTTTTTTGAAATGAGGAAACCGAATCACCAAGCAGAACTTCAAAATGATTATCCTTGATATAAACCAAATCATTAAATCCGTCGGAATTAAAATCGGCTGTTTTGAATTCGCTTATATCTCCGTTCAATCCGATAGAACGGGATTCTGTAAAATTTCCAGATCCGTTATTATAGAATAACAAAATAGAATTTGAATAGAGATCAACAGCAGCAATATCCGGGAATGAATCGTAATCCAAGTCGATAAATGTTGAAGCCAAGAATATTTTCCCGGGTTCAATCCTTGTTGCCTGAAGACTTCTATTTTTTTCTTTTATGATAGAAAGTCCGTTGAGCGAAGTCCCGGAAACTAATACTTCCGGTTTTCCGTCACCATCTATATCACCAACATCAATGTTTGAAGGATAACCATTCAATTTAATTTTACTTTGTGAAGAGATCGTACCGGTTTTGGAGAATGAAGCAACTCCGATTTGTCTTGTTTTGCGCGAGAGAAAAATAAATTTTTTCTCGGATGAATTATTACTAAAGGAATGAATATTAGAAATGGCAATCGGAGAATATTTTTCTGATAGATTTATTAGGTCTGATTTTTTATCTGATAGAGCCGAAACATATTTATTGTTCAATGAATTATAGATCAATAAATCTCTATAACCATCTGAGTTGTAATCTATGGGAAATATATTAGTGAAATTCTTCTTTACAGAAAATTCCCTGTATCTGCAAAAACCGTTTATTGGAATTTGAGCGATGATGTCGGAGAAAAAAAAGAGAGTGACAAGAAATGAATATAATATAATTTGTTTAACCGCCGAGACGATTTTTTCTTCTTTGAAGTGCTTCATCAAATCTTCTTTTTTCGTCATCTGTTTCAGGTGCAATTTCGAATGTATCAACCGGATTTCCATTATCATCTACACTAACAAAAGTTAAGTATGCTGTATTAGTGTGAATGCGTATTCCATCAATGAGTGATTCTGCAAATACCGTTACTCCAACTTCCATAGAAGTTCTAAATGCACGGTTCACTGATGCAATTAAAGTTACAACATTACCAAGTTTAATGGGATGATGAAAATCAATCCGGTCAACAGAAGCTGTAACACAAACGCGTTGAGAATGTTTGGCGGAAGAAAGCGCTGCACAAATATCTATCCAGTGCATTAGTTGACCGCCCAATAAATTTCCGAGCTGATTCGTATAATTTGGTAGAACGAGTTCGGTCATTGTAATAACTGATTCGCTTACTTTCTTTTTTCTTCTTGGTTCGATCATTTTTTGCTCATTAACTGCGTTTCATTTTCTTTAAGTTCTTTTGCGTTTGAGTTGTCCGGGTAACGATTGACAAATAAACTTATGTCAGCAAGCGCATCATTATTCAATCCTTTTTTCATCTCTAACTTTATTCTATTGTAAAGAGACAATGGTGCATACTTAGTATCATGATATGTTTCTGCAACAGCGCCGTAACATTTTATAGCTGCACTTTCATATTTCATTTTTTCATAAATCAATGCGCTTTGATAATCTTTCTCAGCTAATTTTTCTGTGAGTATTTTTATTTTTTGTTCTGCTTCTTCAACTTTTTTATTAGCAGGGAAAAAATCTATAAACGCCTGCATTTCCTCAATTGCCTTTTTAGTATATGCTTGATCAAGCTGATATGGCGGAGATAATTGGAAATACGATTCCGCAAGCATGAGTTGCGCATCCGGTACAAACGGACTTGCCGGAATATTCCGAATCAGTTTACTGAATTCATACGCCGATAATAAATATTGCCCGCGTTTGAAGTAGGTCATCCCTAAATAATATTGTGCATCATCATTAAATGCACTGCCGGAATATTGTAATAGAAAACTCTGGAATTCCCGAATTGCCAGTTCATAATCTTCATCATTATAAAGTTGATAAACATAATTATAATATTGATCGGCGTTAAATTTACTTGTATCTGCAGCGCTTGAACATCCGATTATAAATGATAAAGATAGAATGACCGCTAATAATTTCATTTTGTTTAACAAGTATTTCCTCTCTTTTAAACGTTGTAAAAATAAACAATTTAGGATAGCTGTGAAATACTAATCCAACGTTATTTACCGCGAATGCTGAACAGTAAAACAATCGTTACGATTAGAGTCCCGATAACAATAATCGGTTCCCACAAATTTGATAAAAGAGGCGTAGATGGGATGGATGATTGTGTAAACGGCAGCATTTGATTTTCCAATCGGGATATTTCATCAAACTTTACGGTATCAATTTGGCTTTCGATATAACTTAATGACTTAATAGTTTTATCTGCTCTTGTAATAGTTAAAGAATAGTTGAACGATATTTCCCTATACAGCAAAAGACCGCCAAACAAACCATCGGAAAAAGGATTTCTGTATTCTACTTTTAGAGAAGTAACTGTATAATTTACTGCCTGGTTTGATTCAATTGTGGAAGATGTTAATAAATATCCGTGTTCATTGAATGTTTGAAATATTTTCGGTTTAAGAACTTCGAGAATTGGAGACGATGTAAATGAAAGATTAATCGTTTGCTTTGTACCAAGAATAGAATCTGCTCTTGAAACAGATCTGTCAATTAATTTATAAATAACATCAAGATTCGTTTTTATCTGAGCAATAGACGAAACGGATATTAATAAAAATAAAATTGGAATTATAAACGGTTTTGTTTTCAATTAATTACAAATTTTGTTGAGGATTGATTTCAAATTAGAAATTCACGAAAGTAAATCCAAACAATAATTTATTTGAATCCTTCAGCTCTGTCATTGCGAACTGATCCCGATCTATCGGGAGAAGTGAAGCAATCTCTTGCTTAGAGATTGCTTCATCACTACTTCAGTAGTGATTCGCAATGACATACATAAAATCTATCTTCTTCCAGCAGCAATTTCCTGAAGACGTGCAATTCTCTCTTCAATTGGCGGATGTGTTGAAAATAATTTCATAAGAGATTTTCCGCTCAATGGATTTACAATGAACATATGCGAAGAAGATGTTCCGGCATTTGTCATAGGAATTAATTTATTGCCTTGCTGAAGTTTATTTAATGCAGAAGCTAATGCAAGCGGGTTGCCTGAAATTTGCGCTCCGCCTTCATCTGCCATATACTCACGGGATCGTGAAATTGCCATTTGAATTAATAATGCTGCGATCGGTGCAATGATTATTAAAGCCAAATCAGAAAAGACATTTCCTCTATCACGTTCATTCCTTCCGCCGCTGAACATTGCCGCCCATCCTGCCATTCGTGCAATAAAAGTAATGGTTCCAACTAAAGTTGCAGCGATAGTACCAACCAAAATATCTCTGTTCTTAACATGAGTTAATTCATGAGAAATTACACCTTCAAGTTCTTCCCGCTTTAATAGACTTAATATTCCTGTTGTTACTGCTACCGCACTATGCTGTGGATCTCTTCCTGTAGCAAAAGCGTTTGGTGTTGGATTTTCCATTACATAAACTTTTGGCATCGGCAGCTCAGCTTTCATTGCTAAGTTCTCAATAGAATCATAAAGTTGAGGATACTGCTCACGCGTAACTTCCTGTGCACGATACATCTTTAAAACTATTTTATCAGAGAACCAGTATGAACCGAAATTCATTACAAGCGAAATTAAAAATGCCACCATCATACCGGACTGACCGCCGATCAAATTTCCGACGAGTATAAATAACACCATCATCACAGTCATTAGTATAACTGTCTTAAAGCCGTTCATCAATTATTCCTTTTTTTTGAATCAAATTTAGGTTGAAAGTTTAGTTCTATCAAGTTTGTTTGAGTTGTTATTCTAACAGATATTGAAATTACTTTGTTCCAAAATAAAAAGCGACTGAAGTTTGGCTTGCCTTTATTGGCATTTATCTGTAAAATCGCATCAAAATTTGCTGGGAATATGAAAAAGATTTCAATTGCCTTAACAACATTGTTAATTTCGTCTACACTTTTTGCGCAAAGCACATTTGAATTTTTAAAATTAGATACAAGTCCGCGCGCCGCCGCCGTTGCCGGAAGTTTTGTAGCTAACAATGATGACCCCAATGTTATTTTCTATAATCCTGCTGGAATTAATTTACTTACAGGTACACCGGTTTCATTTTCATTTTTAAAGCATCTGTTAGATATCAATTCAGCAAGTTTAGCATATTCAAAAGAGTTTGAAGGTATTGGAAGATTTGCAGCAGGAATTCAATACATAAATTATGGTTCGTTTATTCAAGCAGACGCAAGCGGAACTAAACTTGGCGAGTTTAGCGCTGGAGAGATGGCTTTACTTATCGGCTATGGAAATCAACTTGATAACAATTTTTATTACGGTGCTAATCTAAAATTTATTTATTCAAGTATTGCAGGTCAATCTTCAACAGGGTTAGCTATTGATCTCGGTCTGCATTATGCTATTCCGGATTCAAGATGGAATTTTGGTTTTTCTATTTTAAATCTTGGCAAACAACTTTCAAGTTACTTCAGCACTAAAGAAGATTTACCTCTTGATATGCGTTTGGGATTTTCAAAGGGACTTGAAAAACTTCCATTTAAATTTTATTGGTCATTCAACAAACTCAACGAAAGACAAAACAATTTTTTTGACCGCTTCGGTCAAATTACACTTGGCGGAGAATTCCGTTTAGGTCAAAGCATGCGTTTGAGATTCGGTTATGATAATGAGAAAAGACGCGAGATGAAAATTGGAACTTCTGCAGGATTAGCTGGGTTCAGTTTAGGACTTGGATTTATCGTCAGCAAATACAATGTTGATTATTCATTCTCGTCTATGGGGTCAATCGGTGCACTACACAGATTTGGTATTTCAACAAATCTATAACACAATTAAGATTTATTTCTTATATGGTATTTTTAAATATTGTTCCGCTAACTTGTGAGAATCATTCCGATCACGTAATTGCAAAGTCTCGTTATAATATTTGATTGCTTTATCGCGCTTTCCCATTTGATCATACAACGTCCCGAGATAAAAGACAGTATTAATTAAAAAACCGGATTCATTTTCTTTATCTAATTCTCGGGAAAGTTTTTCTGATTTTTCAAAATAAACCGCAGCAGAATCAACTTTCTCTTTTAATTTAAAATCCATTCCGAGATAATAAGTTGCTTCGCGTTCAAAGCGTTTATTATAACCGGGCATACCAATTCTACATTTGTTATAAATATCCCTAAAAGTTTTAACCGCTTCGGAATAATTATTTTCTTTTACAAAAGAAAGACCAAAATATTTTTGAAAGTTGGGATTGTTTGGGAAATCAGCTAATAAAATCCGCGCCCATTTACGCGATTCATTCATATTATCTTCAAACTGAAAATTGAGAGTCATTAAAAAGTAACGCGATTCAAGACGGGCATATCGTCCGTTGATTGCAACGTTCTCAAGCTCTTTCAGTCCTCTTGCTTTATCACCTTTCGGGAAAAAGACCATGAATGGTTTTACTGCTGAATATTTTTGCGGAATTACATCCGCATAATAATGATAGATTCCAAATCCCAATTGCACATCAACATTTTTCGAATTCTCCGCGTAGGATTTGAACACAAGAGCAAGTCCGTCTTTTCCATCAAGCGCAGCTTTGAACCAATTTTCGCGTATTGCACGCATGCGTCCTCTAAATCCAAGTGCACCACCTTTAAAAAACATTGCATCAACACTCTTATCGTTTTTATCAAGAATGTTGTCGCATATCTCAATACACTCTTCAAGTTGATTGTAAAATTTTTCATCTAAACTTTCGTTATCAAGATCAAGAAGAATTCTCCACCAGGTTATCATTGCCTTAAAAAATTTTCCTGAAGGATGTGTTGAATAATCTTTTGTTACAACATCGAAAGTCTTTTCTGCTTTATCGAATTCGATACCGTAAATTTGATTCACTCCGGATTTAACGAGTGAATCATGCCTAACCCAATTGTAGTTTTGAGCTGTTAGACGGAGTGTAATTAAAAAAAGAACTGAGA
>QYQI01000171.1 GCA_007280825.1 Ignavibacteriales bacterium
GTTTTGGGTAGATGAGGAAACATGCCTGTTAATAGCTAAATGATTTAAATAATTTTTGATCTCTTCAGCGCCTAAATTATCCGGGTGAATTTTATTATTGAAAATGATGAATCGTTTTATCCAGCTTGTGTAACTCTCTTCGGTTTTCCGGCTATAGTGGTTCGTGCGAAATGTAATTCGGATTTGATCTAACAGCTTCGGTTTTTTTACTGCAATTTCCAAAGTCCGTCCCCAATTTTGAATTCAACATAAACTTTAAAACTTACTTTATCAATAAAGGAAAAATTATATAGATTCCGGATCGAGCGCACACCTCGGTTTCGCTCGGTACTCGCATGTCCGGAATGACTGCCGGATAACTTTACTGCTTAAAAAAAGGGTTGTATCCACATAAAGTTTTGTTTCTAACTCCAAAATAGGATTCTAAAACTGCGGAAGTACAATAAGAAACAATATTTATTGCTTCGGAAACTATGTTTACTCCACCGGAAACAATGTTTGGGTCATTGAAGACCATATTCATATCGCTGGCAATCATATTTATGTTGTTGAAGATCATATTGGGGTCTCTGAAAACTATTTTTGTATAGTTGGAAATCATATTTGGATCGTCGTAAAAGATATTCGATCATCTGGAAAGTGTATTTATTCTGCCGGAAAGAATGTCTGCGTCTCCGTCAGAGGTATTTACTCACAATTTAATTCTAATAGTTAGCGGATAAACAGCGGAAATTTCCACAGCCGATTCTTGTCGTTCATGAAGATTAGTTACCCAATCTCCAACAAAGTAACCGATAGCTGCTGCAAGAAAAGTATCCGATGACCAATGCATGTCTCTATTAACCCTGGATGCCATTGTTAAAACTGCAGGGAGATAGCAAATTATTTTTAGAAGATCCGACTTGGAATTTTTAGAGAGCACGGTTGAAAGTGAAAATGCAAGCGTAACTTCTCCGGAAGGGAGTGCGTGGTAATCATCGTTCCAAAGAGAAAATGGATGATAGTTTCTGGTACCTTCGTTTGTATAAGGGCGTGCACGCCCCAAAGTCATTTTCAAAAATTGTGTAATAGCACCCGCATAAATTGTAGCCTGTACAATTTCAAATCCGATTTTTTTTGTTGTCTGATCATCAGTAATTAAACCATGCAAACCGAATGCACCGGCAAAGAATATTGTGGCGTAACCTCTGCCCCAATATCTTCCAATCAGTTCCGGAACGGTTCCGTTAAAACTTTGATCCCTCAGAACAGCATCGCGTATTGGTTGATCTGCCTGCATTGCTAAAATTGTTCCGGCACTTACCAAACCAAGTTTAAGCCAATCACTTCCTTCCCAATTTAACGGCTGCTTTACAAAATGAATAGATTCATTGTAGAACTGAGAAATATCGTATTTGTTTTGTGCAAAAGATTGTGAGGATAATAAAATCAAAACGAGAAGCGGGTAGAAAAATTTTTTTATCATAAAGAATAATTTTTTTTGAATTAAAGTTATATCAAAAACCATGAAATTGTCATTGCGAGGATTCGGCGGTAGCCGAAGACGAAGCAATCCCTAATCTTTTTAACTGATTTTGAGATCGCTTCGATTCTCTCGCGATGACAAATTTACTTTTGAATAATCATAGATGCTGAAACGATTCGCCGCGGCGAACAGCATGACTCTTACAAATCATTTTTTAGTTGAAGTGTACTTAATTATTTCTGCTCTCTCAATTGTAATGAGTCCGCCGCAATTTGCATCTTCAAAAATCTTGTTAACTATTGGGATAAATTCTTCGATCTTTTTTTCTTCATCTACAATTTCAACAACAAGCGGCAGATCTTCCGAAAGTCTTAAAATTTTTGCAGTGTGAATCCTGCTGTTACCGCCGTATCCCATAATTCCTTTATAGACGGTAGCCCCGGCAAGATTATTTTTTCTGGCTTCGGTAACAATTTTTTCATAAACGGGTGAATGAGAAATTTTATCAGCTTCACCAATAAATATTCTTAATAATTTTGCTTCGCCTTCAATTTTCATTGATCACCTCATAATAATATAAGCGAGATAAATACCAAAAACCGTTAATAATACACTTGCAAAAATATTCAAACCGGCAAAAAAAAATTCTGCATCCTTTAATAAATTAAATGTTTCCAAAGAGAATGAAGAAAATGTAGTAAAGCCGCCGCAGAACCCGATTCCGATAAACAATTTTAATGTAGGATTGATCAAGTCTTTTTCATCTAAACCGAAGATCATTAAACCTAGTATAAAACTGCCAAGAAGATTAACTGCGAGCGTACCATAAGGGAAATAAGGCGGGAATTGCTTTTGGATAAAATACGATAGTATATATCTAAAAACTCCGCCAAGACCTGCGCCAATGAAAACCACTAAATAATTCACATTTATCTCTATGATTCGGTACAAATATAAAAAATTCTTTTTGATGTAACTATTTAGATCGGATGCGAGTCTAAATTATTAGTTGAATTTAAAAACTAGGAGGTATTATGTACCAGTCAATAGAACAACTATTATTCAAAAGATTCTTGTTGATTTTTGTATTAATGATTTTGGGCGTTTCATTATCATCAGCAGAAGAATTAAAGCTTATACATGAGAAATCTTTTTCTGCTAAAGATTGGGATAATGTTTATGTAAAGGCAAGCGGAGCTGATGTAAAAGTTGAAAGCTGGGATAAACAAGAAACCTATGTAAAAATATTCGGTAACAGGCGTGCAGAAGAAAAATTAGAGATCCGTATTGAACAGAATGAAAACACAGTAAGAGTAATTGCAAAAAAGAAAGGTTCTTTCTTTAATTGGTTTGGCAGTAACATTAGTGTAAGAATCGAAATAAAAGTTCCGAAAAATCAGAATGCTCATATAGAAACTTCTGGTGGAGATATAAATGTAGAAAATGTTTCCGGAGTTTTTAAGCTTGATACTTCAGGCGGTGACATCACTCTGAATAATACTAGCGGGAAATTAAAAGCGGAAACTTCCGGCGGTGATATTAATCTCTCTACTCATAAAGGTGAAATGTTTTTATCTACATCAGGCGGCGATATTGTTTGCAAAGGAACGAATGGTGACTTAAGTGCTGAAACATCCGGTGGAGATATTGAACTTTATTCTTCGGATGGGAAAATAAATGCAGAGACTTCCGGTGGCGATATAATTATAGATTATACCGGTATCAATAAAGGTATCGAAGCCTCAACATCCGGCGGTAGTGTTCGCGTAAAATTGCCTTCAGATTTTAAAGCTAAGGTACATCTTGATACAACCGGCGGAGAGATTACAAATAATTTTAAAAATGTAAAGACTATGCGTGTAGCCAGAAGTGAAATGGATGCCGAGTTTAACGGCGGCGGCGAAATGCTAAAACTTGAAACTACCGGCGGTGATGTTGTTGTTGATCAGAAATAAATAAGAGTAAGAGAAAGAGTAAGATGAAGAGTTTAATGATGAAATTTCTTAGTCTTACTTTTTCTTTTATTTCCATTCCTTCCATCTAACTTTAATAACCCAACTTTACTCAATTGTAAAAGAATTCGTTTTTGACTACTTTTTGGTTGTATTTGAAAACGCAATTAATCCAATCAACTAAAAGGAAGACAAATATGAAATTGGATTGGAATCAATTCATTGGTAAATCAATGAACATTACAATGATGGAGAATTACGGAGTTGTTTACGGCAAAGAAAAAGGGGAACATCCGACATTTTACGAAATCGTCTTCAAGACCGGCACTTTAGCTCAAGCTTTTGATGACGGACTTTTGCTTGATTCAAACCGTGATGAGAAATCATTTAAAGTATTTGTTCCTTATAGCTCGATAAAATGTGTAGAAATATTCTAATTTTCTTAAAAGCCAAAATTTTGTTTCTCATTTTTATTTTTTTGTTTTCTGAGCAATTTATTTCTGCTCAGAACTTAGAAATAAAAAGTCTGCGTATTTACTCATCCGAAGATCAAAGAGAATTTCGAATTATTGATTTATCCGATCATGTGCATAAAGGAATTACAATCGAGTTTGATGTCCAGTCGCGATTCATACCAAATATTAATGTTGAGTTTAGGTTATGCGATTCACAATGGAATCCGTACGACAACGCCTTCTTAACTAATCCAATGTATAACACCGAACATAATTTACTGTTCGATCATTTACCTTCAACAGTACGAGGCGCAATATTTCATTATTCGGGAACGTTCCCGAACAATAATGTTACTTTCCCTTTTTCAGGTAAGTGGAAGTTTTATTTAGTTGATACCCAAAACAGAGATTTGATTTACGGAACCGGTAAATTCTATGTTGTTAATCCAGTAGTGAAATTAAACGTACAACTTTCTAAAGAAGGTAGTGAAGGTGATCTACCGGATCTTGCCGCATTAAGTAGGACGTTCGCAATCAGCGCCGGTTTTACTTTGCCTGATTCACTTTTTCCGGCAAATGTTATGCATGTTGAAATAATTACAAACAGAAAATTTAATTATCCGATAATAATTGATCGTAGTTCATATACAATAGATAGATTTTATGAATGGAACGCATCCAATAAATTTTCATTCACTGCACGGAACATCCGACCCGGAAATGAATACCGACAAACAGACACACGCGATATCGGGAAATACAATTCCCCAACTGTCAACGCAAAATTCGGCGACATTGAGACTTCAAACTTTTTTACAAAAGGCAGAAGAGATTTTAACGGCGGATCACTACTCTTAACTTATAAAAATGAAAATGCAGATTACATGAACGTTGTTTTCAAATTACGTCCACCGGAAAATATTAAGTCACCAATTTATTTAGTCGGCGCATTCAATGATTGGACTGTTTCCCCTGAATATGAAATGTTTGACAATAACGGTTTAATGAATCTTCCGGTACGGCTGAAGCGCGGCATTTATGATTATCAATTTGTTACGGGCGATGTTATTAATAACAAAATTGAAAATATCGAATGGGAAATTCTTGAAGGAAATTTTTGGGAGACGCAGAATGATTATTCTATCTTTCTCTTTTATAGAACTGAAGAGAAAGGCGGTTATGATAAAATTATAGGTTACAAAAAAATAATGAGCGGAGCGTTATGAGCAAAATTAAAGTAGGTGTGATAGGAACAGGTCATCTCGGTAAAATTCACACAAAACTTTTTAAGGAAGTTGCTAATTGTGGTTTGATAGGAATTTATGACAGAGATTTGGAACGCGCTAAACAAGTTGCCGGTGAATTCAAAGTAAAATCATTTGAGGATTTAGATAAATTATTGAATGAAGTTGATGCAGTTGATATTGTTGCAACAACAAGCGCCCATTATGAATTAGTAAAACTTGCATTTGAAAAGAACAAACATGTTTTTGTAGAAAAGCCGATAACTGCACACATCTGGGAAGCGGAAGAACTTATCAAAATTGCTGACGAGAAAAAATTAATTTTGCAAGTCGGACACATTGAGCGGTTCAATCCCGCGCTAATATCTCTTGAGAAATATCATCTTGACCCTTTATTTGTTCAGACAGATCGCCTTGCACAGTTTAATCCACGCGGAACAGATGTTGCTGTTGTTTTAGATTTGATGATACACGATATTGATATAATTCTCAGTCTCATAAAGAGTGATGTAAAATCAGTTAGTGCAAGTGGAGTTCCTGTAGTTTCTGATACTCTCGATATTGCAAATGCCCGTATAGAATTTGAGAATGGTGCAATTGCAAATGTAACTGCAAGCAGAATCTCTCAAAAGAAAATGAGAAAGATGAGAATGTTTCAGCGCGATGCTTACATTTCACTAGACTTCATTACTGGCGTTTCGGAAGTATTTAGATTATTACCGCCGGATCAAAAACCAAAAGGACTTTTTAAATCATTTGGCGAGATTGGGATTGGAGATAAAAAGAAGATCGTTGCATACGAACAACCAAAATTTAAGGAAGTGAACGCACTAAAATTAGAGTTAGATCTATTCATTGATGCGATTGTAAAAAGCGGAACTCCGATAGTAAGCGGTAAAGACGGATTAAAAGCTTTAAGAGTTGCCGAGATGATCATTTCTAAAATTGAAGAGTCCATTAAGAATGCAAAAATTTTCCCAGTTAGTTGAACGATGTCAAATAAAAAAAGTACAGTAATATTAAAACCGTTTCGACGGTTAATTTTATTTTTGGTATTGTTCTCAATTTTTTCGAGCTGCAGCGTATATCAAACTATTTCAAACATCTCACGGTTGAAATTTAAAATTTATTCCGCAACCGATTACAAAATTATCGGAATCACAATCGCTGACAAAAAATCCTTGAAAGATTTTAATTCGATTGAATTATTAAAAATTACAGCCGGACTTGTTAGAGGAAATCTGCCGTTGACATTTTTATTGAATATTGAAGCGAAAAATCCAAATGACGGCAACGGTGGTTTTGCAAAAACAGATCTAAACATTGCATCATTCCCGTGGAGATTATACTTAAATGAAAAAGAAATTGTTCAGGGAAATATCGCCGAACCGGTTTTCGTTCCTGGTAAAGGAGAATCGGTTTTAATCCCAATCAAAATTGAATTTGATGTAGCAAAATCATTTAAGGAAAAAAGTATGGATGATATTCTTCTTCTGCTGTTGCAAGTCGGCGGAGTTCACGGATCAACATCAAACTTAAAGTTGATTGCCAAACCGGTATTGGGCACTCCGTTTGGTAAATTAGAATACCCGGATGAAATTACTATTGTTGATAGATCATTTAACTAAATTATCCTTTTAATGAAGTATTTAATATCAATATTAATAATTTTGTTCTGCTCATCTCTCTTCGCACAGCAGAAAGATTCAACATTATTAAAAAAAAATGCAGTTGATTCATTTTCGCATTCCGATTCCACAAAATCAAAAAAGAAATACGATGTAGATGCAATTGTTTATGCTAATGCTTCCGATTCACTGATCTTCGATGTCCAAAAGAAAAAAATGTTTTTGCATGGATCGGGAGAACTGAAATACAAAACGACCGATCTTAAGAGTGCAAAAATATTTGTTGACTACAACACTAATGAGCTTGAAGCATTTGGTGCTGTGGACACATCCGACACAGCAAAAGTAAAACTGAAACAATCCCCGCATTTAACCGAAGGCGTTGAAACTTATGAAGGTGAAAGAATAAAATATAATTTTAAAAATCAGCGCGGGTATATCTCTCTTGCAAAGAATAAAGATAAAGGACAAACTTACGCCGGAGAAGAAGTAAATAAAGTTGATAAGGACACATACTTTATTAAGAACGGAACATTTACTACTTGCGATTCCGATACACCACATACTTATTTTGCAGCAAGCGAAATGAAAGTAATTCAAAAAGATAAAATTATTGCGAGCTGGATATTTATGTATATAGGCGGCGTACCATTTCCAATTCCTTTACCTTTTGCTGTCTTCCCAAATGAAACCGGAAGACGATCGGGAATAATTATTCCTGCTTACGGACAAGAAAATAATCGCGGGCAATATTTCAGAAATTTCGGTTACTTCTTATCGATGAATGATTATATGGATCTGGCTCTCACAGGAGATTATTATTCGAAAGGCGGATGGGGCGCACGATCGAGATTTCGTTATGCGGAACGTTATAATTTTTCCGGATCAGTGAATGCCGGTTATTCCAAAATAATTTTAGGTGAAGCAACCGATCCGGGCAGAGAAGTAAGAACTGATTGGAATCTTTCATGGTTTCATAATCAGCAGATCAATCCAACAACTCGGTTCGATGTTAATCTGCAATTCTTATCATCAAACTTTTTGAGAAATAACAGCATTAACTACAACGATATTCTTTCTCAAGATATTACTTCCAATGCAACGTTTAGTAAGATATGGGATGAATCCGGCTCAAGTTTATCAATCAATTATAATAGAACTCAAAATCTTACCAGTGGAAATATTAATGAGTCGCTTCCCAATATTAATTATAGCAAGTCAATGACTTACCCGTTCAAGCGTGATAATGTTGAATCATTAAATGATCAGAAGTGGTATGAACTAATCGGTTATAGCTATTCTGGTCAGTTCACAAACAATAGAAGAACAACTGAAGGTAATTTAGATGTTCGTGCGGGAGTTCAACATAACATTTCAGTTAGTGCATCTCCAAAACTTGGCTACTTCAATGTCTCGCCAAGTTTTAGTTACACAGAAAGGTGGTACAACAAACGTACAAAGATCGAGAATAGAATCATTGAAACAATCAATCCTTTAACCGGAATAAAAACTACAAGAGATTCAACAATACAATCAACAATTAATGAATTAAATTTTGTTCGTACTTTTAATATGAATGTTTCCGCATCAACAAAATTGTACGGAGTTTTCAATCCCAATATTCTGGGAATTGAATCTTTCAGACAAACGATTCTTCCATCCGTTTCATATAATTATCAGCCGGATTTTTCTAATGATGCTTGGGGCTATTATGATTCATACACAAAATCTAACGGTCAAGTTGTGCGTTATGATAAATATAACGGAGAAGTTTTTGGCGGTGTGTCATCCGGTCAATCACAAAATTTAAGTTTTTCTTTAGGAAATATTTTCGAAATGAAAATGGCAAAGAGTGCGACTGATACAACACAAGGACAAAAGAAAATTCAACTGTTAAACTTGAATGCAAGTATCGGTTATAACTTTGCCGCCGATAGCATGAAGCTCTCTGATTTGAGTTTAGGTTATAGAACTCAGATCGGCGATCTATTAAGTTTCTCCGGTTCATCTTCATATACATTTTATGATTATGCAGTTAAAGGCAAAGATGGAAACGGGAATGATATTTATCAAAGAATTAATCAATACTTAGCGTCAAACGGAAAGGGTTTGCTGCGCTTAACGAATTTTAATTTTTCCGTATCAACTTCACTAAGCGGTGAAAAATCAAAACCTGTTGAAACTAACAAACAGCAGAAAGACCAAAAAGAACAAAAGGCAGAAGGATTCAACGCATTTGCAAAAAAAGATTACGTCGGTTTGTACGATGAAGAACAATCGCCGGACTTAACTATTCCGTGGAATTTAAGTTTGAGTTACAATTATAATTTTTCTAAACCAACTCCCAATCAGTCGCAGTCATTTTCAAATCTAAGTGCCGATCTTGGATTTAGCTTAACAAAGAATTGGAAATTTACAATACGCGGTAGTTACGATTTTGAAACTAAGCAAGTCTCGGCACCTCAAATAACAATTTACAGAGATCTTCACTGCTGGGAAATGAATTTTAATTGGAACCCGCTTGGGGCTTACAGCGGTTTCCGTTTTGAGATTCGTCTGAAAGCACCTGAACTTCAGGATATTAAAATTAACAAGTCGGGCGGTTTGTATTCGGGTAGAAGGTAATTATTTGAATTAATTTATTCTAACGATTATTTTTATTCTTAAATTTAGTTAGAGATTCTTCATCCCGATGGATCGGGATTCAGAATGACAAAAAAATGAAAAAGAAAGTTGTAATAATCGGCGGGGGATTTGGCGGATTGACCGCTGCAAAAAAACTAAGAAGCGCCGATGTAGAAATTACTCTCATAGATAAAACTAATCATCATCTCTTCCAGCCATTGCTTTACCAAGTTGCTTCTGCGGCACTTTCTCCGGCTGATATTGCTGCGCCTATCCGCGCAATACTCCGCAAGCAAGAAAATGTTAGAGTGATAATGGGGAAAGTAATTAATATAGATATACAGAAGCGAAAAGTATTCTTGCACGATGACGAGTTCGATTATGATTATTTAATTGCAGCAATCGGTTCTCGTCATTCTTATTTCGGTAAAGATGATTGGGAAAAATTTGCACCGGGTTTGAAAACTATGAGCGATGCACTTACGTTGCGTGAAAAAATGTTATTGTCGTTTGAAAAAGCCGAAAGATCGAATGACCCGATAGAAGTTCAAAAGCATTTAACTTTTGTAATAGTTGGAGGCGGACCAACCGGAGTTGAATTATCAGGTGCGATTGCAGAGATAGCAAGAAATACTATGATGAATGATTTCAGAAAAATCGATCCAGCGAAAACAAAAATAATTCTTGTGGAAGCATCAAATAAAATTTTAGGAATTTACGATGAACCTTTGAACGAAAAAGGTAAAAAGTTTGAAAGAGGAGGCACGAGACTATTGGCTCAAATATTCCAGCATGAAATCGACCATCTAAACGGTATCTTATTTATTGATAAGGCTAAATATGTAGAAGAGATAATACCCAAGCATCTTGATAAAAACCACCATGAAAACAAACGAAGTGAATAATAATTCTCAGATAGTTTTTTTCGGAACACCAGAGGTCGCAGTATCAGTTTTAGAAGATTTAAAAAAGGGCGGACTAA
>QYQI01000030.1 GCA_007280825.1 Ignavibacteriales bacterium
ATATTGCTACCTTGTTCTCCCAGACTTGCATGTGTTAGGCACGCCGCCAGCGTTCGTCCTGAGCCAGGATCAAACTCTCCGTTGTAGAGTTTGTAATTTTTTTGAATCAACAAAGCTGAACTATCTAAAGAATTTCTTTAGTCACTCACTCTGTCAAAGAACTTTATTTATTGCGGATTTCAAATTTATGCTTTATTTCTTTTTTTGTCAAGTACTTCGGTAAAGAAAATTTAATAAATTCTTAAATTTACATGATGTTTACTGTTACTAAATAAAAGATTTTATTAGTTATTCTTGAACAATGTTAGGCAAATAAAATACGATTCAAATAAATCAATCATCTTGACAAAAGTGTACTCATCCTCTATATTTTATTCAGTTTATCTTTAATAATGATTAATTAAATAATGTTCTTATATTTACAAATAATAAATTTTTACAGATCGGAGTTCACGTGTCAAAAGAAAAAAAGAATTTAAGAGAAGTTAGAAAACCTGTACAGTCACCATTTAGGGACTATTGGGATAAAAGTAATTATATTTTAATTGCTTCAGGGTTAGGTGTTTTAACTTTAGGATATATATTTATGGCTCAGGGGAACTGGGATAGTTTTTTTTCACTGACTATTTCGCCTGTTACACTTTTAATTGCTTACATTATTATTATTCCATTAGCAATCTTATTGAAATCTTCGGTTTTTATTAAGAAAAAGACAAATGTTTCTAGCAAAGATTAAAGGTAATATAGTATCCACCCCAAAAAATAAATTTTTAATTGGGCATAAGTTATTAATAGTTCACCCGATTGATTATAATGGAAATTTAGTAGGCCAAAAAGATTTTATAGCTTTAGATCAAATCGATGCTGGAATTGGGGATTCTGTACTAGTTGTTCAAGAGGGTGATGCTGTTGAACAAATATTGGGACACACTAACGCCCCTGTTAACACTATGGTAATTGCAATTGTAGACGACATTGAAATCAACGAATAATAATTTTCAGACTATAACTTGTCTCAAACTAACTTAGAAAATTTAGTTTATCTTCGTTTATTACTCAACATTGGGGGGATAGGTCCACTAAAAATATTTTCTCTTCTTTCCAAATTCAATTCTTTAGATAGAATTCTACATGCGGACTTTAATAGTTTATTGCTAGTTGAAGGTATTAGTAAAACGTTAGCAACAAAAATTAAATTTTCTTCAGATAGGTATAATGAAATTAAATCTAATTTAATTTCCGAATTAGAGAAATTGAATTTTCTAGGTGGGCGATTAATTACTTTTTGGGATGATGATTATCCTGAACTTCTTAAAAAAATTTATTTTCCCCCTTTAATAATATATACGCTTGGCAATTTCATAGAACAGGATAAATATTCTCTTGCAATTGTTGGTACAAGACAACCTTCTCCATACGGTAAGATTGTAACTGAAAAATTCTCATCTGAATTAAGCGAAAAGAAAATAACTGTCGTAAGTGGTCTCGCTCGCGGTATTGATTCCATAGCGCATGAATCAGCTTTGAAATCCAACGGTAGAACTATTGCAGTAATTGGATCTGGTCTTGATGTAATTTATCCACCGGAAAACAAAAAACTTTTTTCTCAGATTAGAGAGAATGGAGTAATAATTTCAGAGTTTGAATTAGGGACAAAGCCTGATGCACAAAATTTTCCTAGAAGAAACAGAATTATTTCCGGCGTTTCATTAGGTACATTAATAATTGAAACTAAATTTAACGGCGGAGCTATGCAAACTGCCGCTTACGCACTTGACCAGAATAGGGAAATATTTGCAGTGCCCGGTAACTTGAATATCCAACAAAGCGAAGGACCAAATGCATTAATTCAAAGAGGTGAAGCTAAATTGGTAACTTGTGTTGAAGATATTTTACTTGAACTTAATTTAAAGTTGAAGCCTGAAGTTGGAATAAATATTCCGAGACCTAGTGTTGAACTAACCTTATTCGAAGAGAAAGTTTTTAATGTTTTGACAAATGAATCAAAACAAATTGATGAGATCGCCGCATTAACATCAATGGCTACATCTGATTGTCTAGTATACTTATTAACATTGGAATTCAAAGGATTAGTAAAACAATTGCCGGGAAAAATGTTTATTCGCTATTAATATTTCTTCTTGCCTTTCCACAAATTCGTTAATCTTTCTTTTATTGTCTTTTCATTACCATTTTCTGACGGTATATAATATTGTTTGTTCTTCAATTCTTCGGGTAAATAATTTTCCTGTATAAAATTATTTTCGAATGAGTGCGGGTATTTGTACTCCTTACCATAACCTAATTCTTTCATCAATTTTGTCGGTGCGTTACGTAAATGAATGGGGACTTGATACTGAGGTAAATTTTTTGCGGCTGTAAGTGCGTTATCTATTGCAAAATATGATGCATTACTTTTGGGTGAAGAAGCGAGATACGTTGCACATTGTGAAAGAATAATTCTCCCCTCAGGCATTCCAATTTTATCAACCGCACTAAAGGTAGCTTCCGCAATCAGCAAAGCATTTGGTGAAGCATTACCAATATCTTCCGATGCAAGAACTACCATCCGTCTTGCAATAAACAGTGGATCTTCTCCTCCTTCCAGCATTCTTGCCATCCAATAAACTGCTGCATCGGGATCCGAGCCGCGTAAACTTTTTATGAATGCAGAGATAATATTGTAGTGCTCTTCACCGGCTTTATCATATAATATATTTTTCCGCTGAATAATATTCTCAATAACTTCCTTGCTAATAATAATTTCTTCTTTCTCATATTCCTGAATGCATGAAGCTTCCAGAATATTTAATAATATACGCGCATCTCCGCCGGAAACATAAAAAAGAAAATCGCTATCAATTGATTTGATACTAAGTTTTTTAATAAACTCATCTTTTGTTAACGCAAGATTTAAAATATTCTGAAGATTAATTTTTGATAATTCCTCCAGTACAAAAATTCTCACCCGTGATCTTAACGCCGGTATTACTTCAAATGACGGATTCTCTGTAGTTGCACCAATCAAAATTATCTCACCATTCTCTACAGAAGAAAGCAGCGCATCCTGTTGAGCTTTATTGAAACGATGAATTTCATCAATGAACAAAATTGTTTTTTTGAAATGTTCTAAATTCTTTTTTGCAAGTTCAATTATCTGACGAATTTCTTTCACACCTGATGAAACAGCATTTATTTGATGGAACTCAGATTGTGTTGATTCAGAAATAATTTTAGCTAAAGTTGTTTTGCCCGTTCCAGGCGGACCCCATAAAATAATTGAGCTCATTGTATCGGACTCGATCATTGTACGGAGAGGTTTTCCCGCTCCGACTAATTTTTCCTGACCTTGAAAATCATTTAAAATTTTAGGACGGCATCTATCAGCAAGTGGCGTTTGCGGAATATTTATTTTGTTTTTCAATTCTTATTTCTCTTCGATCTTAAAAATCTTTTCATTCTTTTTCATCATATGAAATTTTTCGCGGGCTACTTTCTCAATTTTCTCTTTGCTTGTTTTCAAGGAATCAATTTCTCGTTCAAGTACTTTTACTTGCTCAACAGCTTTTCTTAATTCTTGATCAAGATGCTTCAACTCGCTTTTAGTCTTCAAGTATTTCAGAATACCGTTTTCATTAAAAAATAAAAAAGCCATGGAACCAAGCAAGATCAAAATTATAATGAGCTTTTTGAGCAGTTTATTATTAAGCGATATCATTAAAGCGAATTCTTGATTATTCTATCAATCAATTGTTCGAATGTTATACCGGCTGCTTTTGCCATTTTGGGGACAAGTGATGTACTTGTCATTCCGGGTAAAGTATTTACTTCCAAGCAATAAGATTTAAAATCATTTGTCATTCTAAAATCAATCCGTGCATAGCTTTCACATCCAACTGAATTAAATGCGAGAAGTGCTTGGTGTTGAAGATGTTCGGAAATTTTTTGGGGGATTTCAGCAGGGACGATATAATCTGTTCGACCGCTTGTATATTTATTTTCATAATCATAAAAACCGCTTTTAGGTTTGATCTCTAAAACTGGCAAAGCTTGCTGATCAATTATGGCAACAGTCAATTCGTGTCCGGCAATATATTCTTCAACTAAAGCTTTGTCTGAATATTGGTGTGCAATCATTAATGCTTGATGAACTTCAATATCACCCCGGCAAATTGTTAGACCAATTGTAGATCCTTCATCATTAGGTTTTATAACACAAGGGTAACCAAAGAATTTTTTGATTTTAGAACGAATCAAATCCAGATCGTTTTCATTTTTATTAACGACAAACCATCGAGGAGTATTCACATCAAAATGCTGAAACATAATTTTCGTCATGCATTTATCCATTGCAATAGCGCTTGCCAAAACTTTTGAGCCGGTATATTTTATATCACGAAGTTCCAGCAGAGATTGAATTTTCCCATCTTCTCCCCATTTTCCGTGAAGTGCAAGAAATGCAATATCAACATCATTAAACATTGTTGAGTTGATTGCTTCAACAATATTTCTATTGGATCTGTCTGTGTAATCTTTCTCAGCAAAAAAATTTTCTTCTTCTTTAGGTTGATTTAATCCGAAAGCCGGATCAATTACTTTTACTTTGTACCCAAGATCATATAATGCTTGTAATACTGATCTGCCTGTATTTTTTGAAACCTCCCGTTCGGGAGAAGTTC
This sequence comes from Ignavibacteriales bacterium, assembly GCA_007280825.1. Classification (GTDB taxonomy): domain Bacteria; phylum Bacteroidota; class Ignavibacteria; order Ignavibacteriales; family Melioribacteraceae; genus Fen-1258. The sequence continues at coordinate 4,680 of QYQI01000030.1, forward strand.
CTCCAACAAGAAGTGCAACATTAATTTTACTGTTTGGCATTTTTATCTCTGAATTTTCCAACATAAAAAATTACTTAAAGAAATTTCATCTTGTCATCAACTTTAACTCCGTAAATTTCTTCGGAGATCATGTAAAGTTTTTTCAGTTGATCAACTGAAAGTTTATTTGCCCCGCCAAGTATTTCTGCTACCGTCATAATTTTAGCAAAATGCTCAAGCTTCTCTACTTTGAAATAAGCATCCTTAATCGACTTGCCAAAAGCTAAGACACCATGATTTTGCAATAGCAGGACCCAAACGTATCCTACATAAGGTAAAATTGATTCTTCAACCTCTTCGGTTGATATCGTTGAATATTTACAAAGAGGAATTTTTCCGAGAGAAAGAATAGATTCAGGAAAAATTGGCTGGCTTAATTCTTTATCTACAACAGAAAATGCAGAAGCATGAATTGGATGACTATGGACAACTGCGTTAACGTCTTCTCTGTTTTGATATGCTAGAAGATGCATTTTCACTTCAGCTGAAACTAAACCTTCTCCGCTTAATACTTTCCCCTCATAATCAATTTCAAGAAGATCTTTTTCTTCTAATTCTCCCTTGCATTTACCGGAAGGAGTAATTAATAATTTCTTGTCGTCAATTCGTGCCGACAGATTTCCATCGTATGCGGCTACAAAACTGTTAGCATAAGTTTTATGACATGCTTGAATTAATTCTTTTCGTAAAGGCATTGTTTTTCTATTTTTTCTATGATCAACATATTTTTTAAACCATCTTCGCCCGTAACTAACGGCGGTTCATTTTTCAAAAACGTTTTTTGAACAGAACGGATCATAAACAATAATTTATTTGTTCTCTTGCGAAACATTTTTTTACCTTCACCTTGAAGATCTATTATTAGTTTTGTTGCAAGATTTTTTTTGCCTAAAAAATTCTCAATAGCAAGCGAACCATTGTAACCCAAAATTTCTATTCTATTGTGTGCTTTCTTTGTGTTGTATGAAATATTGAAGTAACCGTACCCATTCTTTTCAAATTTTACAATTGCTGAAGCGAAATCTTCTACATCGCTTTTGTAAACAACATTATCCATATAAGCTTTAACATCAATAATATTACCGCCGAAAAATCGTAATAGATCTATCATCTGTCCACCAAGATCACGCAGTACTCCACCGCCGCTTAGTTCTTTCTTAAATCTGAAATTATCAACGGGCGAAACATCAATGTTGTATGTTGCTGAAATAGAAACAATTTTGCCCAGCATTTGATTATTAATTAACTCTTTTGCCTTTTGAACAAGCGGGTGAAATCTGTGCAAATGATTTATCATGAAAATTACATTTTGTTCTTTACAAACTTTTATCATTTCTTCAATTTGAACTGAGTTCAAAGCAATCGGTCTTTCACATAAAATATTCTTTCCTGCTCTTGCGGTTTTAAGTACTTGCCAATAATGATCGGAGTTTACACTTGAGATATAAACTACATCTATATCACTGGTTAGAAAAGTATCGAAATCATCAAATGAGTTATGAGCACCAAACTTTAATGCAAAATTCTTAGCTCTCTTCAAATCATGGCTATAAATAGAAACAAGTTTACTTCTTTGTGCTAGAAGCAATGCCGGCAGAAAAGAGTTTTCAGCAAAATTTCCGCAGCCGGCTACACCCCATTTTAGTTTACGCGGCATTGCGGAAGAAAATTTTAAACGTGTTGATGATCTTATCATTTTATTAACTCAAAATTTTAATTTGTCCATCAGCATTTTAATCGGTTTAGAATCCTGCATGATATAAAAATGAAGTGCCGGAACATTTTTATTTAATAATTCCTCTACTTGCTTTACTGTCCAGTTAACTCCGACTTCAAGTGTATGTTCTGGTTTTGATTTTTCAATTTCTTCCGCTAACTCTTGAGGAATATCTATATAAAAATTCTTGGGAAGAGTTTTAACGTGCGATTTACTCGTAATAATCTTCAAACCCGGGATTATAGGAACTGTTATATTTTCCTTATGGCATATATCAACATACTCAAAATAACTTTTGTTGCTGTAAAACATTTGCGTTACAATATATGAAGCACCAGCATCAACTTTTGCTTTTGTATATCGAATATCTGTTTTCAGGTTTGGCGATTCAAAATGTTTTTCCGGATATCCGCTTGTACCGATACAAAAATTCATCGGCTGTGCATCAAGCAAACCTTCTTCCAAATATCTTCCCTTATTGATTGAATTGATTTGACTAATTAGATCAACCGCGTATTCGTTTATGCTTCGCCCGAATTTTACCGGTTTTTTATAATCACTATCATCTCCGCGGATTGCAAGAACATTATCAATCCCCAAATAGTGAAGTTCAATTAAAAAGTCTTCGGTTTCCTCACGTGTAAATCCGGTACATAAAACATGGGGTACTGCGTCTATATTATATTTATTTTGAATGAGAGCGCAAATCCCTAAAGTTCCGGGACGTTTACGTTTTATCTTCATCTGCATATTGCCCGAAACAGTCTCTTCATAAATTACTTCTGCCGCATGGCTGGTTATATCAATAAAACGCGGATTATATTTTGTGATATCTTCCAATACGGTAAGAAGCTGCTTTATGTTGCCGCCCCGTTTTGGCGGGATAATTTCAAAACTGATTAAAGTATTTTTCGCTTTATTAAGATGTTCTATTACTTTCATAGCTTTCCGTTTTGTCTCGGCGCAATTTAATATTTTCTAAACTTATTAGTATTACAATTATTTTATTACGGAATTAACTTTAAAACATTTATTGTGCTCTTCTTAAACTCATCCTCTCTTAACGATACCGTTATATACTTCCCTTTTAACCACATATCGCTCATGTCTTTGTAATGATCGCTCATAAAATGTCCTGATTCACCCGTTGGAAGGATAAATTCTAAATGATCCGGATCAGCAAAATCAAAAATGTAACGCATTGAAGGACCAAGAATATTTTCATATTGTTCGGAACGGTGCAGTTTTGTTAGGTCGCGTGAATTTTCAAATAATTCTGGGAATGAATATTCCGTATTAAATATCGTAGTTCCATCTCCGCCGATGTTGAACGGTCCGATGTTTATTATTTTGTCCAACAGTCCCGATTTATCATGAAACATATGTTTGAATGTAACTTTATGAATATCGCCCCATTGCCAATTTGCAATATCGGTTCCGTAATTTTTTTCTAGATCGGTAAGTGCATCAACTAAACTTTTTCTGATTATATCATCCCGTGTTTCTCGTTGCGGTGTACGGACATCATCAAAAAATGATGATTTATTTTCTTCCAATAGTTTGGAAATAATCCTATAAGGGACATTAGCAACAAAAATATATTCCTTTAGCAGATCAACTCCCATTTCATCTTCAAAAATATTTTTTATCAGGTATTGAAAGAACCGCGAGTAGATTGTTGGAACTTGACTGCCCGAGTTCATTTCATAATTCCAATTATTAAAAAGTTCTAAAGCAAGTTTGAGATTTTTATCCTTAACCTTAACGCTGTCAAATGCCGCGGTTATATATCGTGTTAGTTTTTTTGCATAAGGCGATGTAAAATCAAGCTGATATTTTTTATAATCTTCTTTAGAATGAGTCGGTTTGGAATTAAGAAGTTCCGTAATTTTTTCTATACGGGATGACGGTTCCCAAATATTTGAAATGTGATATTTAAAGTTCAGCAGGGTTTTATTATTTGCCGATGCAATAAAATTTTGCGGTGGATTAAATAGTTTCGGCATTTCTTCATAAGGAACAAATCCTTTCCAATCGTTTACATCTGTCGTACCATCGTTAATAAATGTCGGACTGTTTGTATTTCTAATTGGTAAACGTGCGGCACAGATATAGCCGATATTTCCTTTATCATCTCCGTAAACAAAATTTTGACCAGGCACGGTGAAATATCTAACAGCATTCTTAAAATCATCCCAGTTCTTGGCTTTGTTAATTGAGATCGCGGCAAATAATTCATCGCTTGGTTCTAATCCGGTCCATCTCATACTAAGCTGTGCAGTTTTAATTCCGGTGTTTGGATACATCTGTTGAAATGGATGAATGTCTGTAATGATAGGTCCGCGGTGTGTACGCTTAATTTCATAAACTACATTCGCAATATCTTTAACATGAATCGTATCTTTTCCAATTGATAGCTGATGCCACGATTTGTTGAAAAAATAATTCTTCCCGGAGGAATCAATTTTCTCTACATAAAAATCTGTATCATCTGCCATAACATTTGTTAAAGCCCAAGAGATATTTTTATTCTTTCCAATTACAATTGCAGGTAAACCGGGTATTGTAAATCCTTCAGCGTTCCAATCGTGGCTTCTAATTATTGCAAAATACCAACGCCCCGGTGCTGTGTAAGCAAGATGCGGATCGTTTGCAATTATCGGTTTCCCGGAAGATGACATTTTACCGTTAACGATCCAATTGTTTGAGCCGATATGTGTTCCGACAAATCCTGTAAAATTTCTAAACTGTTGATCTACTTTTATTAAATCAGAAGATATTGCTGCAACTCCTTCTAGACCCGATGGAATAATTGTCGGGGAGTTTTCCGGGAAGTCCGGCAATAATTCTTTTGCTTTCTCTGTTCCAAACTTCTGAACTAATTGAGAAAATGTTATATCCGACCACCAGCTAAAGTTCAGTTCCCAGCCCATTAGTTTTGCAATTACTAAACTATGTTCCGGTTTCCACGGATAAGGATCATAACCTAATAAATCAAACTCGACTGGATAATTTCCCTTGGCAGTTTTTATAAATGCATTTACTCCCTTTGAATAAGCCACTAAGATTTTTTTTGAAAGTGGATTTAGTTTTTCATAATTCGCTTTTACATTTTTATAGATACCAACTGTTCTAAACATTTGATCTATCGGAATAGTCTTCGCACCAAAAACTTCGCTTAGCCGTCCTTCACCGGCTCTCCGTGCAACATCCATTTGAAATAATCTTTCCTGTGCATGAACAAACCCGAGTGCGAATGCGGCATCTTCATCGCTTTCTGCTTTTATTAACGGGATAGCAAAATTATCTCTGAGAACTTCAACTTGATTGTTCAAACCGGTTATATTTATTTCACCATTGTATTGCGGTAAAGATTTCCTAAGCATAAGGTATGCTATGATAGAAAAAACAATTATAAGTACTAAAAGAGTTGCGGAAACACCGATTAATATTTTTTTCCATTTATTCATTTTGGTTTATCCTAGAAAGACACCCTAAAATTATGAAATAATTGATTTGCTGAATAACAAAATATTTGATAAATAAGAACCACAATTCTAACACTCCTAACTCGATGGTGTAATATGAATGAAATTTTGATAACTCTTTCGGTATTAATCTTAATAGCTTTAATTATTTTGTTCTTTTTTATTAATAAGAAATTGTCAGCTGGTGATAATTCTGCTTTGATTAATGAATTTGAAAAGCTAGATCGTTCATTCCGGGATGAGATTTCACGTAACCGAAAAGAAACATCCGATAATGCTAAATCCGATCGCTTAGAATTAAGCAATGCTATTAAATTATTCGGCGAACAACTAAACAACCAATTGACACAATTGATCCAAACAAATGAAATTAAGTTTGATAAACTTCAAGAAAAAGTTGGAACACAGCTTAAAGAGATTCAAGACAAGAACGAAAAAAAATTAGAAGAAATGCGGCAGACTGTTGATGAAAAACTTCACGAAACATTAGAGAAGCGACTTGGCGAATCTTTTAAACTTGTTAGTGACCGGCTTGAACAAGTTTATAAAGGTCTTGGAGATATGCAAGAATTAGCACGAGGTGTTGGCGATCTAAAAAATGTATTGACTAATGTAAAGACCCGTGGCAGCTGGGGCGAGATTCAACTTGAAAATCTTATTGACCAAATATTAACACAAGAACAATATGAAAAAAATGTTTCCACAAAAAAAGGGAGTAACGATAAAGTTGAAATCGCGATTAAACTTCCCGGACGAGATTTATCAAAAAGTGAAATAGTTTGGCTGCCGATTGATGCTAAATTCCCAATCGAAGATTATCAGCGGTTACTTGATGCGCAAGATTTGGCAAATATCGTTGCAATTAATGAAGCGAATAAAGCAATTGAAACTCGCATCAAAGGTGAAGCAAAAAAAATTACCGAAAAATATCTCGATCCGCCGCACACAACAGATTTTGCAATAATGTTTCTGCCGGTTGAAGGATTATATGCCGAGGTTTTAAGAAGACCTGGCTTAGCAGAATTTTTACAGCGGGAATACCGTGTTGTTGTTTCCGGACCTACAACTTTAGCTGCATTATTAAATAGTTTACAAATGGGATTCAGAACCTTGGCAATCGAAAAAAGATCAAGTGAAGTTTGGAAGATTTTAAGCAGCGTAAAAAATGAATTTGGAAAATTCGGCGACCTGTTAGACAAAACACAAAAGAAATTACAAGAAGCAAGCAACACGATTGATGACGCATCAAAAGCTACCAGAAAAATTGAGAAGCAATTGAATAAAGTTGAGGAATTGCCAGAATCCGATGAACTAAATTAATTTCCTAACGGGAAATTCTTGTCAGTGGCTTGTTTTTCATAACGGATAAAATCCTTATCATTGTTAGCAACCGTCTCAATTGACTAAACAAGATTATCTCTGTAAGTTAAATCCAAAAGAAACACAAAATAAATAATCACCACTTTTCAACTTCAATAAGAAAAGAAGGCAATAATGAATTGGTTTTATGACCTTTTGAAATATATACATGTAATGAGTTTTGTATTTATGTCGGTACCTTTATTCAATTTAATTGTAGTGAACGAACGTGCTTTGCTTGGATCATCGTTTCATTATTATGCAGACCGCTACATGGAAAATATTATTAAACATGGCGCATCCAGATGTTTTGTATTTCAATTAACAGTTCTCCTGAGCGGTATTTCGTTATTAATCGTAGGTCCTCTTGGGATTGACGCTGTATGGACTAATTGGATTCTTCTTTTAAAAACAATCCTATTGATTACGCTTTCGGGAATGCTTTCGTACATACACTTAAAAGTACAACCAAAAATTGAAAGTCTTCTAGCCGGCTTAACTCCAGATTCCGCAATTCCCGAAAATCTTATTGCATCACTAAAACCATATCGAGTGCTGCGGAAAAAAATGGCTACGTTTTGCCTCTTTATCGTTATGACCATTATTATTTTGGGTTTACAAGTTTATAGTACGTTTAGTCCCATTCTTACAATTGTACTTATCTCAGCAGCAGGTTTATTTTCTTATAGAGTAAATAAAACCCTAATCCAATTTGGATGGATGTAAAATATTAAGCAGCGTAAAGAATGAATTTGGAAAATTCTATCATACTAAAAAGTTATACTCGCCGATAAATTTCCGCCGTTCGCCGATTTCCTATCTAAAAAATCGTAACTACCGTTTATCTTTGCCGTCAGAATAAGTAGAAATAAAAAATTATTGGAGGATAAAATGGAAACACCAAAACTTCACGGACGTGTAATAATCGGAATTCTGCTGATTATACTTGGCGCATTATTCGTCTTGCGTAATTATGATATACTGGATTTCCCTTACGAATATTTTACATGGGAATATTTTTTCATTCTGATCGGATTGCTTTTCTTCTTTCTTTCCAGAAATAAAACAGCAGGTGTAGTATTAATGGCAATCGGTTTATTTAATCTTGTTCCTGAACTCTGGCCGTTACTTTTAGTTTTGATCGGTCTTTATATAATCTTCGGCCGAAGAGGACATTGTAGACGCTCGGAAGAACCTGTTGAGAAAGGACAACCCCAAAACAGTAATGATTATTTTGAGAGCATTAGCATCTTCGGCGGAAGTTCAAAAATTGTTAACTCAGATAATTTCAAAGGCGGAAATATTGTTTCAATCTTTGGCGGTTCCGAAATCAATCTGACCAATTCTAAACTTGCAGAAGGTGAAAACAATATTGAAATAACTGCAGTGTTCGGAGGAACCACGTTAATTGTTCCATCCGATTGGAATGTTGAACTTGATGTACTTCCAATCTTTGGTGGATTCGGAGATAAAAGAATGAAAGACCCCAACAAAAAAATTCAAGAAGGAAGAAAATTGTTGATAAAAGGAATCGTTCTTTTTGGCGGCGGCGAAATCAAAACAATTTTTTAAGGAGTTTACAATGCAAACATCAAATAGAAGAATCTGGCTTGGTATAATTTTAATAGCTTTGGGAAGTTTATTCTTCCTAGATAATTTGAATTTTTTCTGGTTCGATATGCGTCATGCAATTTTCTCATGGCATACTATCTTTCTTATTATCGGTATAGTAATTCTAATTAATCACAAAAACAGTTTAGCGGGATACATCTTTTTAATAATCGGTTTGTTCGGAACTGCACGGCATTATATTCCATTCTTTTTCGATTTTGATTTCGGCGACCTATGGCCGCTTATACTATTAGTTATTGGTCTCTGGCTGATATTAAAAAGAAGAGTACCGTTACGTGTGCACAGCACTCGATTCAATGTTGGATCAACACAAACTCAGGGAGCCGCGTACTCAAATGATATATTAGATGAAGTTTGTGTATTTAATTCATGCAAAAAAGTAATTCATTCAGAAAATTTTATGGGCGGTAGAATTACAACTATTTTCGGCGAGACTAAATTAGATCTTACAAATGTAAAAATGGCATCCGGAGAAAATACTTTAGAAATAACAACAATATTTGGGGGATGCAATTTGCGCGTTCCTCAAAGTTGGAAAGTATTGCCGAATGTTACATCTATCTTTGGTGGATTTGATGATAAACGCTTTGCACCTTTTGATTCAACACAAAGCTCTGAAGGAATTTTAGTTATCAAGGGTGTTACAATATTTGGCGGCGGCGAACTTCTTTATTAATTAATTGATGAGCATAGAATGATAAATCCGTTTATTAACAATAAGAAAGTACTTGCTACATATTTTGTTGTTTGGTTTTTCATTTTTCTGGTTCATGTAAGCGTTCTGAATTTATTTTTAAATATTCCGATCCTGTCAGCTGTTATTGACAGTGCTGTTTTCAACCTGATCTATCAGTTGTTGGGAATTAGTCTTTGGTATACTGTTAGTTTTAATTCGCTGGAAAATTATAATGCGGTTAAGATTTTTCTAAATCATATTGCTGCGGCTGTAATTACATCCGGCTTATGGATACTTGCCGGATATTATATTATGAGCAATATTATTACCGGAAAAAGTATTTATCCTGAATTCCTATTGAAATCTTTAGTCTGGAGATTTTTAATCGGAATACTATACTACACAGTAATTATTGCTGTTGATTACGTGATTATATATTACAATAATTTCCAGGAGAAGCTCTTAAGAGAAGTTGAATTGAATGCTCTTGTAAAAGAGGCAGAATTAAAAACGCTGAAGTATCAAATCAATCCTCATTTCATTTTCAACAGTTTGAATTCGATAAGTTCACTTACATTATCGAATCCTACTCAGGCTCAAGAGATGACCATTAAACTTTCAGCGTTTCTTAGAAGTACTCTTTCGAAAAATGAAAAACAAAAGAATAAATTAAGCGAGGAAATAAATAACGCAAAACTGTATCTTGATATTGAGAAGGTTCGTTTTGCTGATAAGTTTGAATTTGTTGAAGAGATCAAACAAGAATGTAAGGAGCTTGAAGTTCCGAGTATGATTCTTCAACCGCTTTTTGAAA
>QYQI01000017.1 GCA_007280825.1 Ignavibacteriales bacterium
AGAAATTATAAACCGGCACCTCCAACTCAAACACAAAAACCGGTTACACCTGCTCCTGCACAAAAACCGGCTACTCCGGCTAAGTAAGGAATCTTATTCTTTTAATGTGATTATTAATTTTTAAGATAAAGCCCTTTTCATCTTTGTTGAAGAGGGCTTTATTTATTTACGGAGTTCTTACGCAAGTAGAAAAAATATTAAAATTAGATAATGTTGATCTTCTTTCCTTCATCGGTATTAATGACGGGAACATTAAACTGTTAGAAGAAAGATTTAATACGAACATTACTGTACGCGGCGATGTAGTTTATGTCCAAGGAATACAGGAAGAAGTGGACGCTATTGAAAAAGTTATCAAGGAGATGATTTTTGTTCTTAACACAACGGGTAAACTTCAACCGGGTGATGTATATACTATTATTGATCTGACACTTCAAGGCAAAGAAATTATTAACGGTAATGATTATGATAATATTGTTCTCTACTCTAAGAAGGATGTAATTAAAGCTAAGACGCCGAATCAAATTGTTTATGCTAAAAGCGTTCGTGAAAATGATATTTGTTTTGCAATTGGTCCGGCAGGAACGGGAAAAACTTATTTAGCCGTTGCATTTGCCATAGCAGCGTTAAAAAAAGGAATTGTAAAAAAAATAATTTTAGCCCGCCCGGCAGTTGAAGCTGGGGAAAGCTTAGGATTCTTACCCGGCGATTTCAGAGAGAAGATAGATCCGTATTTACGCCCATTATATGATGCTCTTGAGGAAATGATTCCTTCCGAACAATTGAGAAATTATTTTGAGAAAGGTGTTGTAGAAATTGTTCCGTTGGCATTTATGAGGGGAAGAACATTAAATAATGCCTATGTAATATTGGATGAAGCACAGAATGCTACCGGCATGCAGATGAAAATGTTTCTAACACGTTTAGGACCAAATTCCAAATCAATTATAACCGGGGATATTACGCAAATAGATTTACCTAGTTTTTCTCAAAGCGGATTAGTGCAAGTAAAAGAAATATTAAAAAGTGTAGATGGAGTTAGCTTTGTCTATTTTGATAAAGGCGATGTAGTAAGACACAAATTGGTTAAAGATATAATCAATGCTTACGAGAAACATTACAGTGATAATGGGAAAAGCGCTTAAATAAATTTTTTACTTTCATCCCAGAATTTATCCATCTCTGTTAAAGTGGATCCAGATAAAGATTTTTCCGATTCTTTTATTTTTTTTTCAACATAGCTAAACCGCGCAATAAATTTTTCGTTTGTAAGTCTTAAAGCATTTTCCGGATTAACGCCGAGAAAACGTGCATAATTAGTTAGAGCAAAGAAAACATCTCCCATCTCTTTTTCGAACTCAGCCTGGTTACCGGCTTTTTCCATTTCATGCATCTCTTCTATTTCTTCAATAACCTTTTTCCAAACATCTTCTTTCTTCTCCCAATCAAAACCGACTTTAGAGGCTTTCTCCTGCAGACGGTAAGCCCGAGCTAAACTAGGTAGATTTTTTGGTACGCCTTCTAAAACAGAACTTCTTCCTTCGGAAAGTTTTATCTCTTCCCAGTTCTTCAAAATTTCTTTTGTGTTTTTAACTTTTGTATCGCTGAAAATATGCGGGTGACGTCGTATCAATTTATCTGTGATCGAACCTATTACATCATCAATAGAAAAATTATTATTCTCTTCTGCTATTGCAGCATGAAAAACAATATGAAGAAGCAGGTCGCCAAGTTCGGCTTTTAACTCATTGAAATCTTTAAGATCAATTGCCTCAATCATTTCATAGGTTTCTTCAAGCGTAGCCGCTTTAATCGAATCATGAGTCTGTTCTTTATCCCACGGACATTCTTGGCGTAATCGTTTCATAATTGCCCAGAGATTTTCAAATTTCTCGCCGGTCATTCTTTTCTCCAATTTTGACAGCAAAGATAATCAGACAAGTGCGAATCGAAAAATATTTCCGGAAGATTTTATGATTTATTTTTCGATATATTTGAACAGAAAATTTTACGAGGAGAAATGATAGAGCAGAAGATAAAAGAAATCCTTGGTTACGATCTTCCCACTCCGGCGAAACCGCTTGCAGCTTATATCCCAGCACAGCAATCCGGTAATTTAATTTTTACTTCAGGACAGCTACCTACAAAGGAAGGAAAACTTATAGCAGAAGGGAAAGTAGGTTATGAAGTATCCGAAGAAAAAGGAATTGAATGTGCACGCGTTTCCGCAATTAATTGTTTAGCTGCAATTAAAATGGTAATTGGTGATTTAGATAAAATAGAACAAGTTGTAAAATTAGTTGTGTTCGTAAATTCTAAAATCGGTTTTACCGCACAGCCAAAAATTGCAAACGGTGCATCGGAATTTTTAGTTCAGGTTTTTGGTGAAAAAGGAAAACACGCCCGCAGTGCTGTCGGCGTTAGTGAATTACCTATTAACGCACCGGTTGAAATTGAAATGATTGTCCGTGTTAGTAATTAATTTGCTTAATTGGCTTGAATATATGGTATCTTTCCAATAAAATTGACATAGAAATTGTCCGAATAATAGAAACAATGTTCCAGTATCTATTGTTAAATAAGGTGAATTGAAAGGATATAAAAAATGAAAAAATATATTCTAATAATTTTTGTTCTTGCTGCTTCATTATCGCAAGCCCAATACCGCGATGATCTGAATAAACAAACAGATATACGAAGTGGAATTGTAAAAAATAATTCTTTTGGTTCAATCCTTGGATTCATCAATCCCGATAATTTTTCTATGCACCATTCATTTGGTTTATCTTACTCAGATTTCGGCGGAATAGGTGGAATGGCGCTGGGTGTTTATACAAACAGCATGGCTTACAAGTTCAGCGACAGATTAAATTTAGAGACAGATATTAGCATAGTAAATTCACCATACAATTCTTTCGGTCAAGATTTTTCTAAACAGATCAACGGAGTGTACTTAAGCCGTGTACAAATGACATACAAACCTACCGATAACATGAACATAATTCTTCAATACAGACAAGTGCCTGGCGGACTTTATTCCCCATATTCTTATGGTGGTTCATCGCTTTTCAACAGAGACAACTATTTCAATAATTGGGGCTTCTAAGAAAGAGAGATAGTTTTTTATTAAATTGCGCTTAGGATAACAAAGAAAAATTGAGCGCAACTTCGAATTGGAAAACATTAACCCGAAAAAATCATCAAATCCGGCACACCGAAAATCTTCCGCTGTTAATCTGATCCTTAATGTATCCATTTTTATTTTAGCCGTAATAATTCTTTACATGCTTTATTCGATCTACGTTAAACTTGCAAATAATCCGGGAGAAGGCGATACACAGGCAAACGGACAAGTTGCATCGGACATAATTCAAGTTGAAGTTTTGAACGGCTGCGGTATTGGCGGAGTAGGTGATAGGTTCACGGATTTTCTTCGCTCAAATAATTTTGATGTTGTAAATATGGGCAATTACGTTTCGTTTGATGTTGATGAGTGTCTTGTGATTGATAGAACCGGAAACATGGCTAATGCATACAAAGTTGCTAAAGCACTTCGCATAAAAAACGAAAACGTAATTCAACAACTGAACAAAGATTATTTCCTTGATGTCTCGATCGTCATTGGAAGAGATTATTTTAATTTAGCTCCATTTAAATAAGAGGTAGAATTGGATTCATTAAAATTTGCAAAAATGATCACAGAGATCATCAAAACTAAAAAAGGTTTTGATATTAGAATACTTGATCTTCGGAAACTTTCCGGAGGTATAGCCGATTGTTTTGTTATCTGTTCGGCCGATGCAGATAGACAGGTAAAAGCAATAGCCGACGCGGTTGATGATGAACTTCATAATAAAGGGATCAGGTGTTTTCACAAAGAAGGATTTGAAACATTGAATTGGGCATTGCTTGATTATTTCGATGTTGTAGTTCATGTCTTCCGCGCAGAAGCAAGAAGCTACTACAATCTTGAAAAACTTTGGGGTGATGCACCCGTAATTAAAATTGCCGATGAGAAATAATCGTTGAAATCAGTCCGGAGAAATTTTTGAAAAATTATTTAATTAAACTTTTTAAGACCACACAAGAAAAACTGCCTTACCTCTTTGAAATTGATCCGACATTCTCTGTCCCGAGCCAACAGAATCACGGCGATTACGCAACAAACGCCGCAATGATCCTTTCTAAAAAATTAAAAAGAAATCCAAAAAATATAGCAAATGAAATTATTACAAACTTAGATTATGATAAAAGAATTATTGAGAAAGTCGAAATTGCCGGACCGGGATTTATCAATTTTTATTTTACTGCTTCATACAATTCTCAAATTGTCAGATATGTTCTCTTCGAAAATGAAAATTTCGGCAAATCGAAAAAATATGCCGGTAAGAAAGCGATGGTTGAGTTTATCTCTGCAAATCCTACCGGACCATTAACTGTCGGACATGGCCGCGGAGCTGTCGTTGGTGATACAGTTGCGAGTATGCTTGAATGGATAGGGTATTCTGTTGACCGCGAGTATTACTTCAATAATGCGGGAAGACAGATGCGTGTTCTTGGTGATTCTGTTCGTCTGCGTTATTTGGAATTACTTGGACAGAAATCCGCCGAAGGCGGACAATTCCCGGAAGATTATTATCAAGGCGAATACATCAAAGAAATTGCCGCTAAGTTGAAGAATGAATACGGCGATAAACTTGTAAAAGAAGATGCTGAAGGAAAATTTAAGCAAACTGCTGAGAAAGAAATATTTTCTGAGATTATCAAAACGATGGAACGTATTCATATCCGCATGAAAAACTTTTTCAATGAAAATACTTTGTATGAAGATGGGAAGATCAAAGCTTTGCTCGAAGAGTTTAAGAAAAAAAATCTATCGTATGAAAAAGATGATGCTGTTTGGTTAAAGCTGACCGAACTCGGCAACGATCAGGATAAAGTGATTGTAAAAGCGAGCGGAGAACCGACATACCGTTTACCGGATATTGCTTATCACATTACAAAATACGAACGCAATTATGATTTGATGATTGATCTTTTCGGCTCAGACCATAGCGCAACTTATCCCGATGTTCTTGCCGGGTTGCGCGCACTCGGTTATGATACAAGCAAAGTGAGAGTGCTGATCCATCAATTTGTTACGATAATGGAAAAAGGCGAAGTGGTTAAAATGTCAACTCGCAAAGCAAATTATATAACGCTTGATGAGTTGATTGATGAAGTAGGGAGTGACGTTGTACGTTACTTTTTTAACATGAGAAGCATTACAAGTCATTTGAATTTTGATCTTGATCTTGCCAAGAAACAATCCGATGAAAACCCGGTTTTCTATTTGCAATACGCCCACGCAAGAATTTCTTCCATTCTGCGTATGACAAAAGATGAAGGATTAAATTCTTCTTTGGAAAATCTTGTACTGTTAATTACAAAAGAGGAACAAAACCTTCTCAAAAAACTTTATGAATTTCCGGATGATGTAATCTATAGTGCAGAAAATTTTGAAACGAATCGAATCACTTCATACCTTGAAGAATTAGCCGCCCTCTTCCACAGGTTTTATACCGAGTGCAGAATAATCGGCAGTGAAAAGAAACTTGCCGAAGCGCGCATTGCACTTTGCATCGCTGTTCAAACTGTAATTAGAAATGGATTATCTATTCTTGGAGTTAGCGCTCCCGAAAAAATGTAAATCATAATTTTTTAATAGATCAAACATTATGGAAATCTACAGCAAGATAATTGAATTAAAAAAAGAGAATAGAAGTTTTGTAACTATCAGCGTTGTAAAATCAACCGGTTCAACTCCCGGTAAAGCTGGATTTAAGATGGTAGTTGATCACGAAGGAAAAACTTACGGCACAGTTGGCGGAGGCGCCATTGAGATGGAAGCAATTCAAGAATCAAAAAGATTGATGGCTTCCGGCGAAGAAAATTTGTTGAAAGAATATTTACTTAGTAACGATGAAAAAATTATAGACCCCAA
>QYQI01000097.1 GCA_007280825.1 Ignavibacteriales bacterium
TAAAGCTGCGATCGGATCTGCGTAATCAAAATTAAAAGTAACTCCGATCAACCCAATCAAGACAACGGAAGAACTCCAAATATCAGTAGAGAAATGTAACGCATCCGCTTCCAGAGCTTGACTATCATGTTTTTTAGCAACTCTATAAAGTGCGCGGGAACGGGAAAAATCAATTACTATTGAGCTTACAATAACTATAAAACTCCAAACAGTTACTTCGATTTGGACCTCATGCGTAACTAATCTTCTTATCCCTTCGTAGATAATCCATATACAAGTTATAACAAGCAGCAATGTTTCGATAAGCGCAGAGTAATTTTCAATTTTACCATGACCGTAATTGTGTCCTTCGTCGGGGGGAACATCGGCGAACTTAACTGCAAAAAAAGTAATGATGGCAGCAACAAGATCTAACGCAGAGTGAAGCGCTTCGGAAAGAATTCCTAAGCTTCCGGTTAATAATCCAATCACAAGCTTAAAGCCGGTTAAAAAGATTGCAGCTACAACCGAAGTTAAAGCAATTGATTTTTTCTCTTTTGTTGCTAAACTAGAATTACTCATTTAAGAAGTAAAATTGTTTTTTGATGTAAGTAAACTTAATACTTCTCAATTAAACTAATTTACCTTTTCAACAACTACTGCAGTACCGTAACATAAAACTTCTGTAACACCGCTCATAACTTCTGTTGCATCATAACGAACACCGAGTAATGCATTAGCACCAATCGCTTGTCCGTGCTGAACCATTAATTCAAATGCATCCGAGCGAGTTCTCTCGCAAAGTTCTGTAAAGAGTGTAATGTTTCCGCCAAAGATTGTTTGTAATCCGGCTCCGATGGTTCCGATAACCGAACGAGAACGAACTACGATTCCTTTTACCACGCCAAGATTTTTTGCAACCTTGTAGCCGTCAATTGTAAATGTAGTTGTAATGAGTGCGTGATCCATATTAACTCCCTTAATTATGTTTTAATAGATTTTTAATTTTGTGAATCGTCAGCGGTGCAGAACCTTCATAGTGATTGTTCACATTTAAGTAAACATCAACATCTCTCTCAAGCAATTGTACAATCATAAAACAAATTTTTTCAAGTTCATCATCTTTAGGATCTACAATTTTATTCCACTCACCGCCTGTTCTTGTTTCAATTCCCTGCTTATCCGGTCCGTGTAATCTTATTACTGTAAAATCTTTTATGTAATCCTTGTAGCGGTTATAAGTTTCATAAATCGGCGGCATATCATATCCTTGCATAAATACTTGTCCCAATTTGTTATCTCTAAGAAATTGGAAGTAAGTTTCATTAAGATAATTCGAATTACGCGTTTCTATTGCAAATAAAAATTTATCCGGCAGATTACTAACAAATTCTCTAAAGAGTCCTTGGAATTCAAACTGAGATTTCATCTTTTCTTTATTTAGGTATTCAAACTGAAACATGAGCGGACCAAGATTTTTATGCAGTGATTTTATCGAATTTATAAACTCTTTAAGCAAATCTATTGAGAGAAAATGAGGATTGATAACAGGTTGTTGGTCTATATCTGATTTGTTCAGATGCGTAAGCGTTATCGTGTTTGTAAGTTTAATTGAAAATTTAAATTGCGGTGTGACGGATTCTTTATAGTTTTTTACTACATAACTATGAGGCATAATAATATTATTTATTCCGTAAAGAGAAGAAAACCATTGTGGAATTTCAACTGAATTAAAATATGCCGAATACTCTTTTAAATAATTTATATCAGAATTATCCGAATATAATAACCCTTTCCAAGATTCATGCTTCCAGCCGCAAGTTCCGATTCTTAATTCAGCCATTGTATAATATTAATTTACTCAGAAACCCATTTCTTAATAGTGTTTTTTTGAATTATATCTAATTTTGCATTTGTATGCATGATTGTATAGATATCCTTCGGCATTTCATCTTGATTTATTTCATCCCATATTTTCTTTTTAAGCTTAGTTCGTTTGTCGGAATAAAATTTTTCCCACTCAGAAAAATTTAACTTCTTTCTTCCGTCCATTACATCATTCACGATCAACCATGAGATTGGTGCAATTTTACTGTACCAGGGCCATACCGTTTCGTTTGAATGACAATCATAACATGAGCTTTTAAAAATATTCTTTACTTCAGTAGGCGCATTTACATCTGCCGTTACCGGGGGATTTGTTCGTTCTACCTCTACGTATTGTATCCCAATGAAAGCGAGAATCAATAAAACAAAAAATACTCTCCTTATCCTCTTCATATAAACTCCATTTTTTATCGTGATCTTACCTTTATCTTTTTAAAAGATAAAGACAAGAATTATTAACTGATTTTTGAAATTACTTCAATAATTTCTTTGCAAAATTTGATTAGGAAATCCATTGCTGCCTCAGCGGAGCCGAATTTATTATTCATTTCAAATTTCATTGTTTCATTTACCTGTACAAATTTAATATCTTTTGAATAATTCTCGGTGATAAAAGTCAAAAGTGGAATAAATTTGCTCTGATAGAATTTCTCTTTATCCCCTTTAGGTAAAACAATAGTAATCTTATTAAACTGAATTATAACTCTTTCAAAGAGTGCGAACGAAGAATAAAATCTTAGAACTGCTGCAAGAATTAATCTCCCTACATTTGGCGGAATTTTTCCAAACCGGTCAATCATTTCTTCTTTAATTTCTTCAAGCTCTTCAATTTTTAACATTGAAAAAAGTGCGGTATAAAAACTTAATCTATCTGCTTGATCCGGCATATATGAGTGAGGAATACCGATCTCGAAAAATGTATCTATCGTTGGCGAAGAACGCTCTTGCTGCTTCGGCAGATCTTTGAAGACTTCTTTGAACTCGTCTTGTTTTAATTCATCCACAGCTTCATCAAGAAGTTTTATATACATATCAAAGCCGATCGTATCAATGAATCCGCTCTGTTCGGTACCAAGTAAATTTCCCGCACCGCGGATTTCAAGATCACGCATAGATAGATTAAATCCTTCACCTAGATTTGTATATTCTTCTATTGCCTGCAATCTCTTAACTGCTTTTTTTGTAATTGTGTCTAATGACGGAACAAGAAAATATGCGTAAGCCTGTCTATCACTTCTGCCAACTCTCCCTCTTAGCTGATGAAGTTCTGCTAATCCAAAACGATCGGCGCGGTTAATTATAATTGTATTAACATTTGGAATATCAAGTCCGCTCTCAATTATTTTAGTGGAGATTAGCATGTGATATTGTTTGCTTAAGAATTTATGAATCACGTCTTCAAGTTGTGACGGTTTCATTTGTCCGTGTGCAACACCAATTTTTATTTCCGGTACATATTTTTGAACATACGCTGCAATTTTATCGATTGACTGAACACGGTCGTGAACAAAATATATTTGTCCGTTCCTTTTCACTTCTGTTAAAATCCATTCCCGCACTTTATGAATATCGAACGTATCAACTTTTGTATAGATTGATTGCCGGTTCGGCGGCGGAGTTGCTATGATAGAAAGATCCCGGGCGCCAAGAAGAGATAGATTAAGAGTTCTGGGTATCGGTGTTGCAGTTAAAGTTAGTGTATCAACATTAGCTTTTAATGAACGCAGTTTTTCTTTAGCCATAACTCCAAAGCGGTGCTCTTCGTCAATGATAAGCAAACCGAGTTCCTTAAAAGAAATATCTTTCGAAAGCAAGCGATGAGTTCCAATCACTAAATCAACTTCACCCTTTTCTAGTTTTTTAGTAATCGCTGTTTGTTCGGATTTGTTTTTAAATCTAGAAAGCGCTTCTACTTTAACGGGAAATTGAGTTAACCGATCTTTAAATGTGTTGTAATGCTGCTCGGCAAGAATTGTTGTTGGTACAAGTAGGGCAACTTGTTTACCATCATTGATTGCTTTGAACGCTGCTCGTACTGCAATTTCAGTTTTGCCGAATCCTACATCACCGCACACAAGGCGGTCCATAGGATTCTCGCTTTCCATATCACGTTTAACTTCTTCAGTAACTTTTGTCTGATCGGGTGTATCCTCATAAAAGAATGATGCCTCTAATTCCTTTTGCCAGATGGAATCTGCGCTGAAAGAAAATCCTTGTGCGGATTTCCTTCTTGCATAAAGAGTAATGAGTTCCCGCGCGGCTTCTTTAATCTTTGCTTTAGCTTTTTTCTTTGTTGATTTCCACTCACCGCCGCCAAGCACTGAAAGTCTGGGTGCAATATTATCTTTAGAAGAAAATTTTTTAACAAGCGACAGATAATTCAGATTAACATAAACTACTCCGCTTTCTGCGTACAATATTTTTATTGATTCTTGCTCGGTTGTTCCGATCTTAATCGTTTCTAATCCAACGAATTGCCCAATTCCAAAATTCTCATGAACAACAAAATCTCCTTTTTTGATCGAAGCAAAATCTTTAACGCGGGATTTTTTGTACTTAAGTTTTGTCGAAAGTTTAGTCCGGTAAGGTTTGTTAAAAATTTCGTAATCGGTGAGAAGAATTAGATTATCACGTTTTACAATAAATCCGCTCTTAATTCCGAATACAATTATTTTGATCTTTCCAGCATCGAATAATTCTGCCAATTCTTTTTTATAATCTGTCAGCAATTCAAAGAGACGCTGTTTCTGCAATTCATTTTCTACTGCAATAATTATTTGAAAATTTTTATTTGCATAATCTTTTAAGAATGTAAACAGCAGTTCGAAATTGGAATTTATTGCCGGGGCTTGATTGAGTTGAAGATTAATTCTTTCTTCATGCTGACCAATCGCATCTTCAATTATCCATCGTGCGTTTGTCTCAAATAGTTTTTCTACCGAATCAAAATTATCATTTTTTCTTTCCGTCTTTTCTTCTTTCCTTTCTGCTGCTTCGCTCGTTTCATAAAGTTCTTCTTTCAAATCATCATCAATTTCTTCTTCATACTTTTGCGGAGTTGTATTTGTTTTTTTGTTGAACAAATTTAGCAATTCAAATTCATCGGCAAAAACAAGTGGATCGTTTAAGTAATCAAAAATATCTGCGCTTAATTCTTCTGCGTTGATTGATGCGGCAATTGTTGCCGAAGATAATTTATCAAGCGAGCGCTGGTTATCATGATCAAAGTGACGGATTGATTCTATAAAATCTCCGTCAAATTCCAACCGCACCGGCTGTTTCTCGCTGTAAGACCAGAAATCAATTATTGAACCGCGTACTGCGAAATCGCCGGGACTATCAACATACTTATCGCGGTTGTAATCAATCGAATTAAAATATTCGATCAGATCATTGTATGTTAAGTTGCCGCCGATTTCTACTTTGGTTGTATTCTTATCAATCGTATTCTTTGAAGGTAATTTCAGTTTGAGTATTTCATAAGTTGAAATAAGAATAAATTTATTTCTCTTGTTAAGATCGGTCAATCTTTCTTGAAGAGTTTCGGCATTTAATTCATCGGCAGATACAATTAAATCCTCCAATTCCAAAATATTCAGCTCAACTTTAGTTTCATTTACGGATTGAATCGTCGGACAAAGAAGAAGAATTTGTTTTTCTCTCTCTACTATAGTTTTGATGAAGAGAGATTTAGACGAACCGGCAAACGGAGAGACAAAAATTTTTTCATGCGAAGTTGAAATAAAGATCTTTTCTTTTAACTCGCGCAAAGATTGAAGTGAGTCTAGAAGAACATCGGAGGTTGATTTCATTTTCCCTTTCTTTAAAATACAGAATACCCTTCCTCGCAGAAGCGAAGAGGAATTTTTCAAAATTACCTTGGTAAAAGTAAGTTAATTACTTCAAATTTTATAGCTGTAATAATGATATTTCAATAACATCATTTTTATATTATTTTAGATACAGATTTCCACTCACTAATCGCAGGAAATTTATAATGGTACTTCTAAAAGCGCATCAACCAAAAGAATTAAAACCAGAAGATTTGAAATGGACTTGCGACACAAAAGTATTTGATTTTGAAAGCACAGAAAAAGTGAAACCGATCGAAGGAATCGTCGGGCAAGAACGAGCATTAAAAGCATTAGCGTTAGGTGTTGAGTTAAAAAGTCCGGGTTATAATATTTTTATTACAGGTTTATCCGGCACTGGAAAGTTTACAGCAATAAAACAAATGCTGGAATCAATAACACCAAATTATTCTCATCTGAATGATTATGCGTATGTAAATAATTTTCAAGATGAGGACAGACCAACGCTTCTGCAATTTCCTTCGGGACAGGCAACAAAATTTAGAAAAGATCTTTCATGGGTAATTAAATTCTTACAAGAAAAAATTCCGCAATTACTTGCTACAGATCCCTTCACATCAAAAAAGAAACAAATGCTGCATGAGTTCGGACAAACTCAGCAGAAAATGATGAGCGACTTCGAAGATAAATTACGAAAAGATAATTTTACACTCGGACAGGTGAAAGTTGGTGAAATGGTTCGTCCGGAAATTTTGGCAGTGGTAGAAGATAAACCGGTTTTTGTCCAGCAATTGGATGAACTGATCCAATCAGAAAAATTAACTAAAGAAAAAGCGCAAGAAATAATTACTAAATATGCGTCTTATCAAGATGAACTTCAGATTCTTTTCAAACAAAGTTTAAAACTGACACAAGAGTTCCAAGAAAAAGTTACACAACTCGAAGCAGATTTTGTAAATGGATTCATTATGGTCACTATTGATGATCTCAAAAAGAAATATAAGACGCAATCTGTAAAAGCTTTTCTGGATCAAGTACATGAAAGTATTCTGCAAAACCTTGATGTGTTTAAGGGACAAAAACCTGTACGCGAAGAAACCGGCGGTGGAATTGTAATTGATTACTTAAAAGAATATGAAGTAAATATCATACTCGATAATTCTTCCATAAAGAAATGTCCGGTAATAGTTGAGACATCACCAACATATAATAACCTTTTTGGCACAATAGAAAAATACAGCGACGGCAAAGGCGGATGGTACGCAGACTTCACAAAAATAAAAGCCGGGTCGCTGCTGCGTGCTAACGGCGGCTACTTAATTATTAATGCAATGGATGCTTTTGGTGAACCCGGCGTTTGGAAAACCTTAAAACGTGTTTTACTATTCGGACAGTTAGAGATTCAAGATCTTGCAAATATCTATCAGTTTTCTCCCAGCATAATAAAACCAGAACCAATCAATATTGACACAAAAGTAATTTTGATCGGTAACGCTAACATCTACTCAATACTTTCTTCTTATGAAGACGACTTCAATAAGATTTTTAAAGTGAAAGCTGATTTTGATTATGAAATGAAACGCACTGATACTGCAATGACCGAATATGCAATGATCATTAAAAAATTAATTGAGAGTGAGAAACTTTTGGAATTTGATAAATCGGCAATAGCAAAAATTATTGAATACGGTGCCCGTTATGCAGGAGAAAAAAATAAATTAACAACTCGTTTCGCTTATATAGCCGATCTCGTGCGGGAATCAAATTTTTGGGCGCATAGTGCCGGGCATAAAATGGTTACTAAAAAAAATGTTGATGAGGCATTCAATGCATCAAAAGAACGGCACGGACTCTATGAATCAAAACTTTCTGAAATGATAAATGACGGAACAATTTTAATTGATACGGACGGAGCGCGGGTTGGAACAATCAACGGTCTCGCTGTTTATGAAAGCGGTCAGCATTCATTTGGGAAACCTACGCGTATTACAGCTTCAGTTTCTTTAGGCAATGGGATTATAATTAATGTTGAACGCGAAGCAGGTCTAAGCGGGAATACTCACAATAAAGGTGTGCTCATCATCTCGGGATACTTTAGAGAAAATTTTGGAAATCGAATTCCGCTTTCATTTCAAGCAAGCTTGGTTTTTGAACAAGGATACGGAATGATAGACGGCGACAGCGCTTCTATAACAGAAATTTGCGCACTGCTTTCTGCACTTTCGAACATTCCAATAAAACAATCTTTTGCAATTACCGGATCTGTAAATCAAAAAGGCGAGATACAACCAATCGGCGGAGTTAACGAGAAGATAGAAGGATTTTTTGATGTCTGCAAAATGAAAGGTCTGACAGGAAAGCATGGAGTAATTATTCCGCAACAAAATGTAAAAGATTTGATGCTGAAAGATGAAGTTTTGAATGCTGTGAAGAAAAATCAATTTCATGTTTATGCAGTTTCTAAAGTTGAAGAAGCTATTGAGATTCTTACAGGTTTACGCGCCGGTAAAAAGTTAACCAATGGAAGATATCAATCAGATACTATCTTCGGAGAAGTAGAAAAAGAACTTACTGCAATGAGAAAGAGAATACGCCCGCCGTCATCAAAGAAGAATAATTCAAAACCGAACGGCAATCATGAGGGAAAAACATTAAAGAGAAAAAAATAATTGAGAATGGAGAATGGCGAATTGAGAATTTGAAAAACACTTGCAATTCTAAATGAGTAATTTTCAATTATATGAAAACAGAAACTCTACATCTTGCAAACTGGTGGGAAAAAACTGAAACTGGTAAGCTACTCTGCACGCTTTGCCCACGCTATTGTACAATCGGTGAAGGACAAGCGGGATTTTGTTACATCCGCCAAAACATCGAAGGAAAACTTTATTCAACCGGATATGGAAAACCAACCGGCTTCGCAATTGATCCGATAGAAAAAAAACCACTTAATCATTTTCTCCCAGGAACTGAAATTTTAAGTTTTGGGACAGCGGGATGTAATCTTGGATGCAAATTCTGCCAGAACTGGTCAATCAGCAAAGCTAAATTAGACAGCGTTCATTCCCTTTCTTATTCACCGGAGGATGTTGTTGCTCTTGCTAAGAAACATAATGTTCCATCTATAGCTTTTACATATAATGATCCTGTTATCTTTGGTGAATATGTTATAGATATTTCTAAGATTGCCCAGGAAGAAAATATTAAATCCGTAATGGTTACTGCTGGATATATTGATAAAAATGCACGTAAAGATGTTTTCAAATATATTGATGCTGCCAATGTTGATCTAAAAGCTTTCTCTGAAAATTTCTATCACAAATTAACTTACTCACATATTAATTATGTTCTTGATACTCTTATATGGTTAAAAAAAGAAACTGCTATTTGGTTTGAAATAACTACACTTCTAATACCCAGTGAGAATGATTCCGAAGATGAGACAAAAAAAATGTGCGGGTGGATTTTAGAAAATCTTGGAGATGAGGTGCCGCTACATTTTACAGCATTTCATCCCGATTTTAAGTTGATAAATAAAGGGCCAACTCCGGCATCAACATTAATTAAGGCGCGGAAGATTGCGCTTCAATCTGGAATTAAGTTTTGTTATGTGGGTAATATTCACGATTCAATTGGGCAAAATACTTATTGCCCTCATTGCAGTCATAAACTTATTGTTAGAGACTGGCATTCTGTTAAGAGTTATAAGATAACGGGTAATAAATGTCCTTCGTGCGGCATTTTAATTGCGGGTGTTTTTTCTTAAAAAAGTAGTTGTATAAATTAATTTATTATGAATATATTGATGCGGGGGATATATTTCTCAAGAGAAAAATCCTTCGGAAAAAAATATTTTTTTCAATTTATATATTGGAGCTATTATGAAAAAGTTGAAAGTACTTATTACTTTTTTCACTATCATATTGATGATCGGTTCATCAGTTGTTAGTGCCCAAGGTAAACTTGGTGTTGTTGGTAAATTAATGAGCAAGCAAGAAGCAAAAGTTTTATTTGGTAAGGTCATTGGTTCAATTGATATTCCTGCCCAAGATTTAAGAGATGCTCTTAAAAATGATAAGGAATATGTTTTATTTACAATTAAAAACAACCGCGTTGTTATTCGCGATGAAAAGAAAAATTCATTGTCGGAAGAGAACGAATATCTTGATGATAATGATGTATTGTACGTTTTCAGCAAGAGCCAGGTTGAGCAATTAATGAATTTTGCGAAACCAAGAAAATCAAAAGGATTAACTACAATGGCTACAACTAATCCTGTAGTTACTTTTGAAGTAAGAGCATCAGTTTTAACTTTAACAGCCGGCGAAACTACTCTTGAATTTGCTTTACCATGTCCGCCAATGTGTGCTGACTAAGATTTCATATGTCAATAACTTCAATTTTTAAAATATTAGTCTACGCTAGTATTATTGTTTGGCTATTCCCACCTATAAGGCAATTTAAAAAAAGTAATTTCTATTTTTTTTTAATACTAGCATTGATGGATCCGATTGCACTTATATATTTTGAAATTTTTAAAAGTACAATCTCGTTCAACTATTATCTAGTTTGCAATTATTTTCTTTTAGTAAGTATTTTATGGAATAGTATTAAAAGCGAAATAAAATATTCATTAATCGTAGGTGGATTATTTTATATAATATTATTGTACACGATAAATTTTTCAACTAATGATCATTTATTAATAGCAATAATTATACAAATCATAATTTTACTTGTATTCTTGAAAATTTTTATTGTAGAATATGCTATCAATTCTAAATTAAATATTTTCTATTTAGCATTAGTTTTTTATATTCTTACAATTATTTCAAAATTTTTAATTGTACTCATAGGATTTGCTGATGCAACTGCTTTCTTTATTATTACAACAATCGCGCAAATATTCTTTGGACTCTTCTTTTCGGTCAGCAGAGAAAATAAGCTCGGAAAAACTGTTTAGTGTAGAGAATCCTTTATTATTTTCTTTGTTCTTGCTGGTTCTAATCTTGGCGATAACTTTTATCTATTATCGCTTTGTAATAATACCGATGCGAAAGAAGCATCTTAAAGCAGAAGAGAACATGCGTCTTGAGAAAGCAGAATCTATTGCACTTTTTGCAGAACTTTCTCCAGATCCTATTTTCAGACTTGATGAATCCGGAAAAATTATTCTAGCAAATAATTCCGCACACAAAATCTTTCCGCATCAAGTATTAATTGGTGAGACTATACAAACCCATTTCCCTTTTATACAAAATAAAGAGATAAAAGAAATCATAGATCAAGAAAAAACCATCAATCAATCTGCCTTAATAGGAAATAATTATTTTCAATTCATTCTTGAAGGTATTAGTAAACTTAATATCTGCCAGGTTTACGGCCGCGATATAACCGAATTGAAAAACACAGAAAGCAATTTAAAAGTAGCGTTAGTTAATGCGGAAGAATCTAAACGGTTAAAGGAATTCTTCTTAGCGCAAATTTCACATGAGATCCGTTCACCATTGAATGTTATAGTTGGTTGTACTGATCTTTTGCTTGAAGAATCTAACGATGCGATCGAAAATGAGTTCGGTTCTATTCTACGTTCAATGAAAAATAACAGCAAGCGATTATATAGAACATTTGACCTGCTGTTAAATATGTCGCAGCTACAAACGGGCAAATACGACATTCGCCTGGAAAAAGTTGATCTTTATGCTCTATTAAAAACTCTCCAAAGCGAGTACACATCTTTAGTCGAAGAGAAAGGATTAATTATTAATCTGACTAATCCAATTAAAGAAGATGCTAATGTTGTTGCAGATCATTATTCGATTACCCAAATATTTTCAAATCTTTTAGATAATTCGATCAAATACACAAGTAAAGGTGAGATCAACTTAAACATTTACAGAAACAACACAAATATTTGTGTTGATTTAACAGATACAGGCAAAGGAATATCTAAAGAATATATTAATAAACTGTTCGCTCCGTTTTCACAGGAAGAAATGGGATATACAAGAAGATACGAGGGAACAGGATTAGGA
>QYQI01000058.1 GCA_007280825.1 Ignavibacteriales bacterium
CGTTTTATCGGATCGGCAGCTATAAGAAAAATTAGACCGGCAAATGCTCTTGTCTTCAACGCCATTGTTGCGGCAACGCTTGTAATTATATCAATGTTAACATTCGGCAGAGTTGCGATGTGGTCTATTCTTGTTGTTGGATTATTTAACTCAATAATGTTTCCTACAATTTTTACTTTAGCAATTGACGGATTAGGTAAACATACCGGGCAAGCATCGGGAATTCTCTGCACGGCAATTGTTGGCGGAGCGATTCTTCCTGTTATACAAGGATACTTTGCTGATAATATTGGAATACATTATGCATTCTTCGTGCCTGTTCTCGGCTATCTTTACGTTGCTTATTACGGATTGAAAGGGTATAAACCAACTTTTATAAAAAGTTAAGGCATAAAATGAAAAAAAAAGTTACGATCGGAATTGATATCGGCGGAACGAATTCCGCTTTTGGTTTTGTTGATGTTTTAGGTAAATGTATTTACGAATCTTCAATACCAACGCGCGCAGAACAAAACGCAGATCAATTATTTGAAAGATTATTTATCGAGATAAATAAATCATTTAAAAAATTTGATAAAGAATATGAACTGGTAGGAATTGGAATCGGTGCACCGAATGGAAATTATTATAAAGGAACAGTTGAATATCCTCCTAACTTAAATTGGGGAAATGTAAACGTAATAGATCTTGTAAAAAAATATTCTCCGCTTCCATGTGCAATAACAAATGATGCAAATGCTGCAGCGATTGGTGAAATGATTTTTGGCGCAGCAAAGGGAATGAAAAATTTTATTGTCATCACACTTGGTACAGGTCTGGGAAGCGGCATTGTCGTTAACGGAGAAATAGTTTATGGCGCAGACGGATTTGCCGGAGAGATCGGACATACAATTGTTGATCCAAATGGAAGAGAATGCGGATGCGGAAGAAAGGGATGTCTTGAAACTTATTCTTCTGCTACCGGAATTTGTAGAACAGTTAAGGAATTAATCGAAACAGCAGACACGCCAAGTGAGTTACGTAAAATTCCATTTAACAACATTACTGCAAAAGATATTGCAGATGCTGCAAACCGAGGAGATAAACTTGCTCTTGATGCGTTTGATTTTACAGCAAAAATTCTCGGACTTAAACTTGCAGATTCCATTGCATATTTAAGTCCCGAAGCAATTATTCTTTTTGGCGGACTTGCTGCTGCCGGCGATTTAATTTTTGTACCTACGAAACGCTATATGGAAGAATACATGCTGAATATTTTCAAGAACAAAGTAAAATTAATTCCATCAGGATTACCCGATGGTAACTCTGCAGTACTTGGATCAAGCGCCTTGATCTGGAATGAACTAAAAAGCGAAAATTTATTTCCCGCAAATTAATGGACACTTTATCCTCCGGCAAACCTTATTTGCGCCACATCACACAAAAGATGTTGATAACCTTTTTCTCTTTAGGTAAGTTGAAGGCAGTATTTGAGACAATTGTTATGTATTTATTATTTCTTCTTTCGCCCTATAATATTTTTCTGCAATCCGGAAAGATTTGTTATTCTCGTTTACGAGTTAATCTCTCTTTAACACAAAACAAATTTATCACAGCAATTAATTCGCTCCCAAATTATCAAACACATAAATAGAAGGTGAATTATGAAAACATTTTTAAAATTATTCATTTTGTTTTTTATTGTATCGAATATGTATGCTCAAACATGGACAACTTACGACTACAACAATTCTAATTATTCTTTGACTGCAACGTATTGTTTGACAGTAGATGCTTCAAATAATATTTGGATAGGCACAAATCGGTCAATAGTTAAATTCAATCAACTAAACACATGGACTGTTTACGACGCATCCAATTCTGGAATGCCGAATGATCGAGTTGTAGATATTGCAACAACAGGAACGAATTCAGTTTGGGTTTGTACTTACGGAAGCGGACTTTTGAATTTTAACGGAAGTATGTGGCAGCAATATCTACCTTCTAACTGTGGTATACTAAGCAACTATACATATTGTGTAGGATTTGATACTCCCGGAAATGTATGGATGGGAATCTTATCAGCTAATGCACAAAATGCAGGTGTAATGAAATGGTCTGGAGGAAACAATTGGACTCCTTATAACAATTTCTTTGATGGATATAATTACAAGAACGTTGAAGCAATTGCAAAAGACAATGCTGGAAATATTTGGTGCGGAACGAGTATTGGTGTTTTTAAATTTGACGGAACAAACTGGACCCCCTATACAAAAGAAAATACAAGTGGTGGACTATGCGGTAATTATGTTAGAACTATCGCCGTTGACGCATCGGGAAATATTTGGTTTGGTTGCGAAGATAAAGATCCGGTAACCGGATATCCGATAGCAGGCGGTCTCTCAAAATTTACAGGCACTTCCTGGTCAAACTATAAACCATCGAACAGTAATTTAACTACTGGCTATATAAGTGCAATTGCTTTTAGAAATAATGAAGTGTGGGTCGGAACAGGATTTTGCGGAGAAGTTTCTGATAATAAAGGATTGTTCAAGTTCGATGGTACAAATTGGACTAATTATGCAAACAACACAAGCACATTCCCAGGCGCTTGCGTTTTTGATATCGTTGTTGATAAAAATAATAACTTATGGGTTGCTGGACCAAACATTCTTACTAAGATTAATTTTACCCCATCAGGAATTGAAGATAATTACAAAGACATTATTCCAACTCAGTATTCATTGAACGCTTATCCCAATCCTTTTAATCCAACAACTAAAATTGAATTTTCAATTCCTAAGCAAGGAAAATACACTATCAAAATTTACAATACATTAGGACAAGAACTAAGCATGCTGGTAGATCATGAATTAGTTGCCGGTGTTCACAGTGTAACTTTTGATGCAAGCGGATTTGCTTCCGGAATTTATATTTGCAAGCTGAACGGAGATAACGTTAGTCTCAGCAAAAAAATTGTTTTGACTAAATAATTTCTACAATTATTTAAATGCCCCTTTGAGTAAAAGGGGCATTTGAAAATTTACTGCACATCATAACCTTTCGATGCTACCCAAATTTTAAACCATTCTTCGCGGGTTAATTTTATTTCTAAACCTTTTAGTGCAGATTTTATCCGATCAATTTTTCCACTTCCCAACACTACAATAAAATTTACAGGATGAACCAACAACCAAGCTGTTGCAACAGTATCAATCCCGACTTGATATTTATGGGCAATCTCATTCAGAACATTTCTAACCCGATTTGCTTGCTCGCTATTTTCCCAAAATATTCTTCCGCCCGCAAATGGAGACCAAATCATTGGAAAGATTTTTTTCTCTTGAAGAAAATCAATGTTGCCGTTATCAAAATGTTCCAGGTTGAGGACGGAAACTTCAATTTGATTTGTGATGAGTGCAAAATCTAAACGTGATTGGAGAAGATCGAATTGATTTGGTAAAAAATTAGAAACTCCAAAGTGTAATACTTTTCCGGACTTCTTCAGAGTATAAAACGCTTCGGCAGTTTCATCCGCATTCATAAATGGATCGGGGCGGTGGATAAGAAGTAGATCAATATAATCGGTTGACAAATTTCGAAGTGAGCTCTCCACTGATTTTATTATATGCGCTTTTGAAGTATCATAACAATGTAATTGATGTTCTGGAAATTTTTGGGAGACTAATTTTATTCCGCACTTTGTAACGATTTGCATTTTTTCCCGTAATGATGGATTCTCTTTCAGAACATTTCCGAACGATGCCTCGCATTCATAATCGCCATAAATATCGGCATGATCGAACGAAGTAATTCCTAATTCAAGTGATTGGGTAATTAAAGTATTGAGTTGTTGAGTTGAAGAATTCCATTCGCGTGCACGCCAAAGACCAAGCGCAATTCTTGAAAGATTGAATTCCATATTTACTCCAAAGAAATATATTTGCTGATATATAATATAGTATTTAGATTGAATTAGTATTAAAAGGATATTTTAAAATGAAAACAAAATATGCTTATTTAATAATTCTAATTCTCAATTCTCAATTTGCCATTCTCAATTCGCAATCAATTCGTCCTATCCGTGATGATATTGGTTTTTGCTGGAGTGCAGAAGAGATGAATCAATTTATGAATTATTTATCAAAAGAAGATAACGCCAGATCGGCAGACCATTCCAAAAATCTTTTTGCTGCTATCTCCGTACACGATGATTACCTCTACGCCGGGAAAGTTTATTACCCGCTCTATAAAAATATCAAAACAAAAGAAGTTGTGATCTTTGGTGTAACACACGGAACAGTACGCAAGGAAATGGGTGCGTTGTCTAATATTATTATTCTTGATGAGTTTGATAAGTGGCGCGGACCCTACAAAGACGTAGAGATTTCTCCGTTAAGAGAGATTATTAAATCAGAACTTCCAAAAGAAGATTTTATTGTAAGCAACAAAGCACATGAGATTGAGCATTCAATTGAAGCACTCGTTCCATTTTTTCAATATTATAATCGAGATATTAAGATCACACCAATTATGATAACACAAATGTCTTATGAAAAAATGGAAGCCATAACAGATCGGCTCTCAAAAATAATTTTGGACTACATGCGTACAAATAATCTTAAACCCGGGAAAGATATATTTTTTCTTATCTCCAACGATGCAAATCATTATGGTGAGGATTTTAATAACTCACCTTACGGTATGGATGAAGCTGCACATAAAACCGCGACTGAGAATGATATGAAAATAATTATGAAAGATTTAGTTTCAAAAGTTACGAACGAAAAAATTCAAAATACTGCAAACGATCTTTGGCTCGATCCGGAAAACAAAAAAATAGTTCCTTTATGGTGCGGAAGATATCCGATTGTTTTCGGCTTGCAGACAATACTCAAAGTCGCTAATGGTTTGGGTAATCACAAAGTTTATGGAACGCTTTTCAAGTACTCGGACACATTCACGGAAAAAGTTCTGCCGGTAAAAAATACAAGCATGGGTTTAACAGCGGTATTTTCTTATAAACATTGGTGTGCATGGTTTACTGAGGGATTCTATTTGAAGTGAAAAGTCAAACGTGAAAGGTGAAACGTGAAAAGAAAAATTATTTATTCAATCGGTGCAATAATAGTTATCTACTTACTGCTACTTATTCCAATTGGAAAGAATGAATCTCCCAAAGTTGCAGCAAATCAACAGTTTGTATGGAACAGGGATTCACTTTGGCTCTCGCTAGAATCTTTTTATGTGCAAGCGAAGAAAAAAGATTGCGCACAACTCAAGAATGAAATAAACAATTCATATAAGTATTTGAATGCAGTATTGGATTCAATCGAAAGAACTTCTCTATTGCCAACAGATTCAAAATTTTTAAGGATTGAAAACGGAATATTTCATACTGCGGCTTTAGTCGGTGCATGTCAAGAACATCTGACCGATTTTATAAATCTTTTTTCACGAATTAGAAACACAGTTAAAGTACAATCAATTAAATGGGATTTGAATGATTTAGCTACACGACAAACATTGTACAAATTAATTTATGGCGGGCGTGCTGCAGTTGAGGAACTTCTTCTCCAAGCGGATAAAAATAAAATACCTTCCTTAATAATTGGTAAAGAAGAAATCTCTTCCACACCAACAACTATTATTAACGGATTGGTAATTCATAGCGGAGATATTTTAGTATCACGCGGCGGTGCGCCAACTTCGGCATTGATTGCAAGAGGCAACGATTATCCCGGAAATTTTTCTCACGTTGCTTTGGTTTATGTTGATGAAAAAACTGAGAAGACTTATATAATCGAATCCCATATTGAAAAAGGTGTAGCGATCGCTTCAATTGATGATTATTTAAAAGATAAAAAACTTCGCATAATGGTTTTGCGTTTGAGAGCAGATCATCACAAAATTCTTCA
The DNA here is from genome assembly GCA_007280825.1 of Ignavibacteriales bacterium. GTDB lineage: Bacteria > Bacteroidota > Ignavibacteria > Ignavibacteriales > Melioribacteraceae > Fen-1258. Next base: position 5,898 of record QYQI01000058.1, read on the forward strand.
AGATAAAATGCTTTCGCATAAAGCAGCAAAGTTTGCATTTGAACGAGCATCCTCTCAACATATTGCTTACGATTTTGAAATGAATTTTAATGACAGCACAAAACTCTTCTGTTCAGAAGTAGCTTCATTTGCATATAAAAAGTTTGGCATAAATCTGTGGATGGGATTATCAAGCATTTCATCTAAAGGTGTTGCAAAATGGCTTGCGGGATTTGGAGTTAAAAATTTTGTAACTCAAGAACCTTCTGATTTGGAATACGATTCGCAATTAACAGTTGTAGCTGAGTGGCGAGATGTCGTAACTCTTTTAAAAGATCATATTGATAATGCAATAATTGAAGGTCTTCTTGAACAAGCTGAAGCGGGAAAAGAGCTTGGTTATGATTGGTATCTTCTTCCAATAGCAAGAACAATGAAGTTATATAGCATAATCCTTAATCTATTTGGTAAAGTTGGACCGGTTCCGGAGGGAATGAGTCCGGAATCCGCTCTCAGACATAAAAAGTTGGTTGCTATACACGAAGAGATTAAAAATGAAATTGAGATTAAAGCGAAGAAGTTCATTGAGCAAATGAATTATAATCCGCCATATTGGAAATTGGTTTCATTTGCCAGAGAAACAATCACCGAGAAAAAATTATTTTGAAATTATTTAAACGTAAACCGTGAAAAGCAAAATCTCAAACCCATGGTTGCAAATACCTGCTGAAGACTATGAAGGACATCTGTCCGTCCCAAACGTAGATCAATTACAAATGCTTAATAAAATTTTTGCGAACGTTTTGAATGAGGTTCCCCCCCAATCTATTGCAGCTCTTGGCTGTACAACAGGAAATAAGTTCTAAATGGGAAAAAAGAAAATATTACTCACTCCAAAATTTCTTCAGAATTGAATTGCTATATTTAGCATATGAAACTTATTCTAATCGAAGACGAAAAAGATTTAGCCAGCACAATCGCTTCTTATCTAAAAGAAGAAGAATACTTAATTGATAAAGCCCATTCATATTCAGAAGCTAACGAAAAAATAAATCTGTATGAGTATGATTGTGCTTTGGTAGATTTAATGCTGCCGGATGGGAATGGAATTGATTTAGTTAAGAGGCTTAAAGAAAGAAATCAACAATGCGGAATTATTATCATATCCGCGAAGGAAGCGATAGAAGATAAAATCAATGGACTGAACTTAGGAGCGGATGATTATATAACTAAACCATTTCATTTGGCTGAACTTAATGCAAGAATAAAATCGGTTATTAGGCGAAAACATTTTGACGGTGGAAATATTGTTCAATTAAACGAATTGAAGATTGATATTGATAAACGAGAAGTCTTGATAAATGAGTCGGCTATAGAATTTACCCGAAGAGAATTTGATTTACTTTTATTTTTTATCAGCAACAAAGAAAGAGTATTAAATAAAGAGGCGATTGTTGAACACGTGTGGGGCGATAACTCAAGTGCATTTGACAGTTATGATTTTGTATATACTCATATAAAGAATTTGCGAAAGAAGTTGAAGGATAGCGGAGCTAAAGATTATTTGAAATCTGTTTATGGGATTGGTTATAAGTTTACTCTAAAATGAAACTACTTAATAAAATATCGCTTTATTACATCTTAAACACGGCTATACTTTTTATGCTTGGTTTGTTTGCCATTTACTTTTCTGTTGATTGGATTATTTCTGAAAGATCAGACGGGCAATTGAGAGATACGAGCAAGGAAATAACTCTAAAACTTGAGAGAGGAATAAAAGCCGAATATCCACCTTTGATTGAGATAAAAGAATTAGTAAACGAAAACCATTTCAAATCCGTGTTTAAGGATACAACCATTTTTCTGGAAGCTGAAAAAGAAAATGAAGCCTACAGACAATATACGATCTATAAGAAAGTCAATGATAGGAATTACAAAATAACAGTGCGGACATCGTTAATTGAGAAGGAAGATTTATTTTCCGCTATACTGATTATCCTTATTATTATTCTTGCCCTACTTCTTTTGATTCTGTCTTTAATTAACCGATACACAGCGAGGAAAATATTCAAGCCGTTTTATAACAATCTAAAACATTTGGGAATGTTTTCATTACATAAAAATGATTCGATGATTTTAGAGGATTCCAACATAGACGAATTTAATGAACTGAAATATGCTCTGGCTGAATTATCGGAAAAAGCATTAAAAGAATACCGATCATTGAAAGAATTTTCGGAGGATTTAAGTCACGAATTACAAACCCCAGTCGCCGTGATAAAAGCAAAAGCAGAATTGTTACTACAGAAGGAATTTACAGATGCCGAAATTTCAAGCAATCTGCAATCAATAATAAACAATGCAGATAGACTTGATAAATTGAACCGTTCTCTGATCTTATTGACTAAACTGGAAACAACTGATTTTTTCCCGACACAAAAAATTCTTTTAGGTAGAAGGATAGAAAGAATTATTGATAACTATACAGATGCGATTAATTCAAAAGAGATTGTAATACGCACTAATTTGGAATCGATGTATGAAGTGGAGTTCAACGAAAATTTATTGGATATAGCACTAAGTAATTTAATTTCTAATTCGATTAAGCATAACATTCCCAGAGGTGAAATATTTATAGAATTGAAGGATTCTATTTTTATGATAAAAAACAGCGGAAAGGAACCAAAACAAAATCTGTTGAATTACTTTAAGCGATTTACCTATGAAGAGAAATCGCAAAACTCTCTCGGATTAGGATTAGCAATTGTTAAAAAGATTTGTAATATGTACGAAATTGGAATAACCTATCAATTCATAGACGGGTCACACACACTAGTATTGAATTTCAATAAAACAAAAGATTAAAGATGAAAAAAAATGTTTTATTAATTCTTGTTTGGATTGTTCCGGCTCTTTATGGGCAGAAGAATTTCGAGTATTATATTAGCAAAGCATTAGAAAACGCCACATCACTGAATCAATTAAGAAACCAAATCCCAATAAACAAACTTCAGAACGAACTGGACAAAGCGCTGAATTCGGCATTCCAGATATCTTTGACGGGTAATTATTTATTCGCTCCATACTTTAATAACAGCAACGGCTTAATTACTACAAATCCAGATCCCAAAGCGATAGGTTATGATGTTGGAATAACAAACGGTGGTTTATATTCAGCTCAAGTAAATATTCAAAAAAATATTTTTAATGGTAAGCTCATAGATGTACTTAAAAACAAAAATGAATTATCCGATAAAAGCACTTTGAATGACATTAAGATTGAAGAACATAATCTCAGAAAAATTGTTATCGACCAATATTTAAGCTGTATTCAAAATCTCTGGTTATATAATTTGACAAAAGAAGTTTCTGCAAATCTCAATGAGCAGTTAAGAATAACCGGCGGATTAGTTGAGAAAGGTTTTGTGAAAGCACAGGATTATTTGCTTCTTAAAATCGAATATAAAAATCAACAGATGCAGCTTAATGAAATATGGCGTAATTATAAAAGCGGGCTGATGCAACTAAACTCTATTTGCGGACTTCAAGATACCAACACAGTTTATTTAGAAAATGTAACCCTTGATGTAATGAAGCATATTTATCTGTCTAGTTTTATAATGAAGTATTCTATTGACAGTTTGGCTTTGCAAAACCAGCAAGAACTCTTTGAAACAAAATATCAACCGCAAGTAAATTTATTCTTTAACACAGGATTAAACGCTGTTGAGTTAGAAAACATTCAGCGAAAATTTGGACTCAGCGCCGGAGTCAATTTCTCTTTACCTTTATTTGACGGTAATCAAAAAGCTCTTACGCGCCAGCAAAATGATATTTATGGGAAAACAATTCAACAAAACAGAGACTACATTGAAAAAAATCTTTTCTTGCAAAGGCAAAATGGATACGAGAAAATCAAATCGATTAAGACATCGTTAGATAATCTGCAGGACCAAATCAAAGATTATGACCAAGTAATTCTACTAGCTCAAAAGCAGGTAGAACAAGGATCGATGATGATGATAGAATATTTGACTATTCTGAAAAATTATATTGAATTACAGAAGAATAAAATCATAGCAGAAATAAATTATCAGCTTGAGATAAACAATTACAATTATTGGAACTGGTAAAATGAAAATGAATATACTTCTAAAAAGCAGAACCATTGTATTATTTGCCATAGTTCTTATTGCCCAGTTCTATTATTCATGCAGCAATGAGAATGATAAAACCTCAGAAGGAAAAAGCGGCGCGCCGGTTAAAATAGTGAACCCTTCGCTGACAAATATAAATGACAATCTAATGTTTAATGCAAACACCATATTTCAGAAGAAAGAAATGGTCCGCGCAACATTTCAAGGATACATTGTAAAATTTTTCAAGAAGATTGGCGACCGAATAAACGCAGGTGATGAAATATTGCAGATACAAACTAAAGAATCGTCCGCCGACCACACCATGGATATAAACCTTGGTAAAGAGTCATTTAAAGGATTGATAATTGTAAAAGCTAAGACAAGCGGCATATTGACAGAGCAAAATCATAATACAGGTGATTTTGTCTCTGACGGCGAACAGATTGCAGTAGTATCAGACCCATCTTCATTGATAATTGAGCTTAACGTTCCATACCAATTTGTTTCAAAAATAAAATTAGGAAGCAGTTGTTCTATTAATTTGCCGGACGGAAAATCTTTGAATGGAATTATTTACAAAATACTTCCAAGCGTGGATCAAGCTTCGCAGACACAAACATTTTTAATTCAGCTGAAACAGTTTGGTAATCTTCCGGAAAATTTAAATGTAACAGTAAAGATTTCAACAAAAATTATTCGCAATACTTTAACAATTCCCAAAACAGCTTTAATGACAGATGAAACACAGTCCAAATTTTGGGTAATGAAATTGATTAATGATTCCATCGCAGTTAAAGTTGACGTAGTGAAAGGAATTGAAAATGAAAATGCTGTTCAGTTAATAGGCGGCGGTTTAATGCCGAGCGATAGAATTATTTCCGAAGGCGCTTTCGGTTTACCGGATACTGTCAAAGTGGTAACAGGAAAATGACACTATGAATAATTTTTATGAGAAATACAAAAGCCCCATTGCTGTAATTCTATTGATGATTCTTTTGGGTGGAGTTTATTCTTTAATGAAAATAAAAACCGGATTATTTCCAGATATAACTTTTCCAAAGATAAAAATAATAGCCGAAAATGGAGAGCAGCCGGTTGATAAAATGATGGTTACGGTAAGCGTTCCGTTAGAAAATGCTATCAAGCGAGTGGAAGAATTAAAGATAATTAGAAGCAGAACAAGTCGCGGCAGTTGTGAGATATCAGCTTTCTTGAATTGGGGCAGCGACATCGATCTTGGCAAACAAAGAGTTGAAGCCCAGATCAATGCCATCAAACAAAATCTTCCCCAAGGAATAAGTATTACCGTCGAGAAGATGAATCCGTCAATTCTTCCGGTAATGGGATTTTCGCTCGAAGGCAAAAACAAAAGCCCAATTGAATTACGACAGCTTGCTGAATTTACAATCAAACCGTTTCTTTCCCGCGTTGAAGGAGTTTCTGATATTGCAATAATCGGGGGCAAAGTAAAAGAGTATCAGATAATTCTCGATCCAATTAAATTAAGCAATCTAAGAATCGCTCCTAAGAACATTGCAGATATTTTAGCCAAGTATAATTTTATTGAATCAAGCGGTTTCGAAGTCAGCTACAATCGTTTGTATCTCACTCTCACCAATGCTACAATTAACACAAAAACCGAATTAGAGAACACAGTTATCATAAATAATTCGAAAAATAAAATTGCTCTTAAGGACATTGCAGAAATAAAAATAGCGGAGAGACGAGATTACGTAAGGATAAACGCTAATGGGAAAGATGTTCCCTTGATTGCAATTGTCAAACAGCCCAATGCAAATTTGATTGATGTTGTTAAGGAAGTAAATAATCAATTGATCGAATTAAAAAAAATACTCCCGAAAGATGTTGAGCTAAAACCGTATTACGATCAAGCTGATTTTGTAGGCGATTCGATCAAAAGTTTAAAAGATGTATTGTGGCTCGGTCTTTTGCTGGCAATCATTATCACAATAATATTTTTGCGCTCGTTTAAGGCGAGTTCTGTAATCTTAATTACGATACCACTCACATTGGGTTTAACGCTGACTGTTCTTTACTCACTCGGATATACATTTAACATAATGACGATTGGCGCGATAGCAGCTGCCGTAGGATTAATAATTGATGATGCTATTGTTGTTGTTGAGCAGATTCACCGAACGCATGAAGAAAATCCAGACGAGAACAGCATTAATCTAGTTGGTAAAGCTTTAAAATATCTTTTACCGGCAATGGTCGGTTCGTCTTTAAGCACGATTGTAATTTTTCTTCCTTTTGTTTTGATGAGCGGTGTGGCGGGTGCCTATTTTAAGGTTATGACCAATACGATGATTATAACACTTGTGTGTTCGTTTTTTGTAACTTGGCTAGGACTACCTGTCATTTATCTTCTGTTATCGAAAGCAAAACATTCAATTAAAAGTGACCTACAAGAGATTAAAAAAAGAAACTGGGTCTACTTTTTTATAAATCGTCCATACATCTCGATAGTCTTTGTTGCAGTTCTGATCATTTCCGCACTATTAATTCTTCCTAAACTCCCCTCTGGATTTTTACCGGAGATGGATGAAGGTTCAATTGTATTGGATTTCGCCAGTCCTCCTGGAACTTCCTTAGAAGAAACTGACCGGATGCTTAAAATTGTTGATGTTATTTTAATAGGGACACCGGAAGTAGAGAATTTTTCGAGAAGAACCGGCACGCAAATGGGCTTTTTCATTACCGAGCCAAACAGTGGCGATTATCTGATTCAGCTAAAAAAGAAGAGAAGCAGTACAACAGGGGATGTTTCCGATGAAATAAGGAAAAAAATTGAAGCAGTTCTTCCTTCGCTCCGTGTTGATTTCGGTCAAGTTATTACCGATATGCTTGGCGATCTGATGAGTTCAGTTCAACCGATTGAAATAAAAATATTTGGTGATGACCGGGAAAAGCTGAAGGAACTTGCAGACAGTGTTGCTTCCCTAGTTTCAAATGTTGATGGCACCGCCGATGTCTTTAACGGAAGTGTAATCGCTGGTCCGGAAATTCAAACAATTCCAAAGGTGAGTGAGCTTGCAAAATATAATTTAACTCCGAACGATTTTCATTTTCAAATGCAGACGAAGATTGAAGGAATAGTTGCTGGCGGAGTTCTGGGAAAAAATCAACTTGTCGATATCAGAATGTTCGAAAAAGGTTATAATAAAACTGACCGAGACTTAAACAAGAGTTTTCTTCTTCTAAATGATGGGAAAATAAAACCGATAAATGAATTTGCAAACATCGAAATTAAAAAAGGTGTTGCAGAGATTGAACGTGAAAACTTAAAACCAATGGTTGCCGTTACAGCAAGATTAAACAACCGGGATTTAGGCAGCACACTGACAGATATCCGAAAAGAAATTTCAAAAAAGATTGCACTACCTACCGGTTATCAAATTGTGTACGGCGGAGCTTATGCCGAACAACAGCAAGCTTTTACAGAACTCCTCATGATTCTGATCTCCGCAGTTCTTCTTGTTTTCACGGTGATTCTTTTTCTTTTTAGAAGTGTCAAAATTTCGCTGGCAATTATTTTTATTGCCGTTTTAGGAATTGCGGGAAGCGTTTTAGCTCTGTTTATAACCGGCACTCCGTTGAATGTTGGAAGCTACACCGGAATTATTATGATTATTGGGATCATAGGCGAAAATTCGATTTTCACTTACATGCAATTTGTTGAATCGAAAAAAAATGGCATTAAAAAAGACGAAGCCATTTCATATTCAATTTCGGCAAGACTCCGTCCAAATCTTATGACTGCTTTTGGAGCAATTGCTGCTTTGTTTCCGCTTGCTTTAGGAACAGGAACCGGAGCGCAATTACATCAACCTTTAGCAATTGCAATTATTGGCGGATTTATTCTTGCAATTCCGCTTCTGCTTATTGTTTTACCAACCATGCTGAAAATATTGGAAAGAACTAATAACTAAATATCTATCAATGTTATTTTAACAAAAGGAGCCACATGAAATCTTTAAAATTGTTTTTCATATCAACAACTTTAATTGCACTTGCACTTTTAGTTATTAATTCCAGCGCACAAAATAAAGTGGATGCTGGGAAATCAGGCAGCGGTTATCATCTCATCAAAAAAATTGAAATCGGCGGAGAAGGCGGATGGGATTATCTTATCGTTGATAGTGACGCAAAACGTTTATACGTCCCTCGTTCTACCCGCGTTGATGTAATTGATATTGAAGCAGGCAAAAAAGTTGGCGAAGTTCCAAACACAAGCGGAGTTCACGGCGTTGCTTTAGATATTGAAAATGGACGAGGTTACAGCAGTAACGGAAGAGATACTTCTGTAACTATTTTTGATCTAAAATCTTTGAAAGAAATCAGTAAAGTAAAAGTTGAAAAAAATCCCGATGCTATTATCTATGATCCAACTTCAAAAAGAGTTTTCTCGTATAACAGAGGAAGTTCATCGGTAACCGCTATTGATTGCGCTACCGGCAAAGCTGTTGGCACTTTAGCACTAGGCGGTCATCCGGAATTTTCTTCATCCGATGGAAAAGGTATGATGTATGTAAATCTTGACGATAAAAGTGAAGTAGTTGCATTTGATGCTAAAAAATTAGAGATAAAATACCGCTGGCCAATTACACCGGGTGAAAGCGCATCTGGAATGGCAATTGATCAAAAAAACGGCAGATTGTTTTTAGTTTGCGAAAACAAAAAAATGATTGTTTTTAGTACGTCCGACGGTAAAGTTGTAGCTGACCTTCCTATTGGTGAAGGAACTGACGGTGCCGCATTTGATCCGACCTTAAAACTTGCTTTCAGCGCTAATGGCAGAGATGGAACTTTGACTGTGGTTCAGGAAGAATCTGAAAATAAATTTTCTGTTGTAGAAAATGTTATAACCCAAAAAGGCGCAAGAACAATCGCCTTAGATGCAAAGACTCATAATGTATATTTACCAACTGCTCAATTTGGACCACCGCCTGCACCAACTGCAGAAAGACCTACACCAAGACCAAGTGTAATTCCAAATAGCTTTGTGATTTTAGTTTTTGGTAAATAAGATGTTTAACAAAATCGTCTTCTAATTATCTCAAAACTTGATTTCTAATTTTGGGATGTAATCAAACACAATAAGATTACATCCCTAGAAATAAATCTTTAATATTCTAAATAGTATCAACTTCTCTTCAAAGTTTCTTCAAAATCTGTTTTTATATATCGATTAGGAAAAATTCAATTAATGGAGAAGTAGATGAAAAGTAAGCTAATCTTTATTTTTGTAGTAATCATTTTTATACTTGGGAAAAACACAAATGCACAGAATTTTGGAGTTTTATCCGGAACAGTTTTAGACTCAACAAATCATCAACCAATCGAGTTCGCAAGCATCAGCGTAATAAAAATTTCAGACAGCAGCGCTGTAACCGGTACCATGACAGATAATAAAGGAAGATTCGAAATACCAGATATACCGGTTGGAAATTACTTTTTAAGAATTAGTTCTGTCGGCTATATAACAAGAAACACATCCAGATTTTCAATAACATCCAAGAACAATGAAATTAATGCCGGTAGTATTTTATTAACCGGAACCGAAGTTAATCTTGATGAAATCTCAGTAACATCCAACAAAATTATGTTGAATAATTCTATTGACCGCAAAGTTTATAATGTTCAGATGGATATTATGAGCAAAACAGGAACAGCAGCCGAATTATTGCAAAATATTCCTTCTGTTCAGGTTGATATTGACGGCAATGTGAGTCTGAGAGGATCCACAAATGTACTGATACTTATAAATGGAAAAACATCACCTCTTATGGGTAAAACTCGAGCAGATGTATTGCAGCAGATGCCTGCAAATTCCATCGAAAAGATTGAGGTTATTACGAATCCATCAGCGAAATACAAACCGGATGGCACTTCGGGAATTATAAACATTGTGATGAAAAAAGAAATGGGCTCAGGCTTAAATGGAAACATTACAGCCAGCATTGGCAATCAGGAAAGGTATAATGGAAATACTACTCTAAATTATAAACCAGGCAAAGTAAATTATTTTGGAAGTTTGAGTCTTCGGCAGGATGATCGAAACAGTATTTCATCAGATATAAGAACACAATATGGCAGTGGATCAAATATTTCAGGATTCTATGATAATAACAGTAAATCGTATTCGAGACCTCTTTCAAGAGGAGGAATGCTTGGGTTTGATTATAATATAGACAAATCAAACAGTATTGGTATAACCGGAAATTATTTTTACAGAGGATTTACACGGAATGATATTTCGACATATATTTTAAGAGATCAAAATCAAACCGTTACAACAGATTATGACAGAAGCAGAGTTGACCCTGAATATGAAAAAGAAGGAGATGTTAATGCATATTTTCAGCACAACTTTTCCGGAGATGATCATAAAATAAGGTTCGAAATAAACGATTCATTTTCTCCGGAAGTTGAGGATAATCATTACACAAATACTTATCGAGTTCCTTCCATTTATAACGAATATGATAACACCTTAATTAAACAGGATGATAATAAAATTCAACTGCTTGCTGAGTATTCGAATCCGATTAGTGAGAGTGCAACTTTTGAAGCAGGATATAACGGCGAGTTGAATAAAAGAGATATGGATTTTTACGGCGAAGCTTTTGATCCTATCAAACAAAAATTTGTTACCGACATTGTTAAAACAAACCATTTTATATACAATGAAGATATTCATGCAGTTTATACTACCTACTCAAATTCATTTGGTCCATTTGGTATTTTAGGCGGTTTACGTGCCGAGCAATCTTTTATTAAAGCAAATCTCGTTTCAATGAATAATATAATCACGAATAATTATTTCAATATTTATCCTACACTTCATCTAAGCTACAAATTAAACGAGCTGATGCAGCTTCAACTAAATTACAGTAAGCGCGCTAACAGACCGGAAGGTGAAGATCTTAATCCATTCCCCGAATACCAGGACCCAAGAAATATTAGAGCTGGAAATCCAAACTTGAAACCGGAATTTATTCATTCAATTGAATTCGGATTTCAATGGCAAACTGATTTTCTTACAATAGTTCCAAGTCTATTTTATAGAAACCGTTATAATGGAATTACAACCGTTACGAAAGCAATTAATGATACAACACTTTTAACGACAAGAGAAAATTTGTCTTCAGATCAATCTGCCGGTTTAGAAATTGTTTTTTCTGGCGGTTTTGGAAATTTTATTACGGCTAATCTTAGCGGTAATGCATTTTATGAAAAGATAGACGCTTCTAATCTTGGATTTAGTAAAGACAAATCAACGATAACTTATAGTGGTAATATGAGTTGTAACGCAAATCTATCTTCAACAACAATGCTTCAGATAAACTCCAATTACAGATCATCACGGTTAACACCGCAGGGAGAATTCAAACCGAGTTTTGTTTTTAACCTTGGAATACGTCAAGATTTATTTGATGATAAATTGTCCGTAGTCTTTACGATTTCTGATATTTTCAAAACTCTTAACAGAGAAATGAATTTTGATACATCTTGGATGAAACAGAATACAATAAACAGCCGTGATTCGAGAATTATGTATTTAGGCATCACATATCATCTCGGCAAGCCATCTAAAAAAGCCAAAGAAAAAACTATACAGTATGATAATGGAAATTAATAACATTAAAAACAAAAGTGAGGATCAAAATGAAAACAAGAATCTTTTTAGTAGTTCTATTTGCATTCACAATTTCATTAACAGCACAAGAAATAAAAGTGCCGGCGAAAGTAAAAGACGCCTTCACAAAACTATATCCCAAGGCAACAGAAATAAAGTGGGGTAAAGAAGGAAAAACTGAATTCGAAGCTGAGTTTAAGATTAACGGAACGGCGGTCTCAGTTGTAATGGATGTCAAAGGCAACTTAAAAGAAACCGAAACCGATATTACAAAATTAGAATTGCCGAAAGGTGTTGAAGAATTTGTTGCAAAGAACCACAAAGGATGGAGTATTACCGAGTCGGCAAAAATTGTCGATGCAAAAGGCAATGTTACTTTTGAAGCCCAAGTAACTAAGGACAAAGTAAAAAAGGATTTGATCTTTGATAAAAACGGGAAACTATGGGTGAAGAAAGAGACCAAGAAAGAAAAAAACGAGAAGGAAGAAAAAGATTAACATCTATTGATGTAGAATAATCGCCGAATCTAAAAATAAAAATGAAGAGCGGAAAAAGTTTTTCAGTATTATTATTTCATAAATAAAAGCCGGCAACCGCCGGCTTATTAATATTCTTGCTTAGATGGATAAGTCTATGATTGTTCTTCCTTCTTTTCTCCAACAATAACTTTCTTCTTCTTTCCCTTCGTAAAGTAAGCCGCAACTAAACCAACAATTACAATTGCACCAAGAATATAAACCCAATTCATTTTTGAACCCGGCGCAACTTTTTGTTTCCAAGTTGCAATTCTCTTTTCAACAGAATCTTTATTCGCCTCGGTCATCAAATTACTTTCAATCAAAACCGGAACCCAAACCGGCTGAACTGTTTTGAAGTAAACGCTATCGGTAAAAGCAAAAAAAGTACTTTCGGATTCCGTCTTACTTTTAACGCCGTAATTTTTAATTTCATCATCAACAAAAGAAGTTACACTGTTAACAAATTGATCTCCACTCTTAAAAGGAAGGAGCGCAAGTTTATAATCGTGGAAGAGTTTATTAACCTGTCCCCACATTTCATCATTGATGCGGATATTCCAATCGGTGAACAATGCATCAATATTTGCAACTTGTGCCGCTTTATCACGGCGGTTCAAATAGACTTCGGCAAGTTTAGGTCCAACTTGGCGCCATACCTTATTAAAATCTATATATTGTTCTTTCATTTTAGAAAGATCATCAGCCGTCATCTGTGTTACTTTCATGAATTGAACGTTATCGCTGATTGTTCGCTCTATATTATAGAATAGATTTCCATTATCAACTTTTTTGTAGACAGCTTGTTTTTCGGCTTCGTTAAGTGTGCCGGGAGTTTTAACAAATTCTTGCAGCAAACTATCAACGATACCGCGCACAAGTTCATCGCGTTGTTCAATGTTCGATTTCAATTGTGCAACTAATTTTGTAAGCGATGCAATTGTTGCCGCATCTTTAGCTGTTTTAATAATTAATTGTTTTATCTGCGAGATCAAACCTTCGTTCTGCTGGCTGATTTCGGAAACTTTATCTTTAAGCGAGCCGACTTCAGTTGTGAGTTGTACGATCTGAGTGAAATCATTCTTGCGAACTTCAAGCGTACGCTCGATTTTCAAAAATTCTTCATCGTAATTTATTTGCAGAGATTTTTCGAGAAGTGTTTTAGAAACCGCAAATTCTTCTTTTAGTTTTGCAATGTTCTCTCCGATAATATTGCATTCATCAAGAGAAGCTGCATTCTTTATGGCGCTTTCATATTGTTTAAATCGTGAATCAAAGTTGTTTACTTTTTCACGATCCGATTGAGCAAATGTATTTTGACTAAGAACAAAGGCAGCAAGAAGGAAAATCAAAAAGAAAAATTTATTTGGTTTCATTTTATTACCTCACTATGCCTTTGTTATTCAATAAATATTTATTTGAGTTATCAAGCAATTCTATATTTGGAGATTTTTGATTGAACGCCGGTGAAACTAACCCGGCTTCTGTAACCATGATTTTGTTTTCTAGATCCATGCCATTTTCTTCCGGTTCAAACACGTAAACATTTTTAAAGTCTTTTCCTGTGATGTAATAGAATCCGACTTTATCGCGGATGAGTCTAATTTCTTTTCCGGAAAAATTTGTTGAATCCTTAAACTCTTCATAAAAAAGAGCTTTAACTTTTAACGTGAAAGAATATCTCTGCTCTTCAACAAATCCTTTGTTGTCAACTTTCAAAACATTTTCGATTGGCCAGGAATAATCTGCCGGTTTAAGAGTTAACGATGAACATGCGGATATGATAATTAATAATAGTGGAGTAGAAAAATATTTCTGTAAATTCATAATAATGCCTCTTCAATAAAATTAACTAATGAAAGTTAGCGATTTTGACTATTATTTGTAAGTGGTTAAATCCTTAAAGGAAAAAAATGGTGATTCTTCGAAGCCCAGTAGTGTCGTGATTATTCTACGAACTTGACATTGAATTGTGCTGAACATATTTTAATTCTAAACGAAACCATCCATAGAATATTCATCCAATAAAAAGGGGGGGTCATGAATAAAATTATTTTTTTGCTGATTGCCTTTTTCTTCATTATAAATTTTTGTTATCCCCAAACTTCAGAATCGCTTTTAAGATCATCTTCTATAATAAAAAGTATTGACCCAAACGATGAAGATTATACCGATCTTCTTCCTTTGAAGAAAAAGATTGAAGACGCGCAGATTGTAGTGTTAGGAGAAATATCGCACGATGACGGCGCAACTCTACAAGCAAAATCACGACTGGTAAAATTTTTATATAAAGAAATGGGGTTTGAAGTTATTGCCTGGGAAGCTGGATTTATTGATTGTTATTATATGAATGAAGCTCTTAGATCTGAAATGCCGCTTAAAGATGCAAAAAAATATATGATGAACGGCGGATGGGATGCCAGCGAATATGTTAACCCCGTTTTCGATTATGCAAGGAAAAGCTGGAAAACGGAAAGACCACTCATTATGGGCGGGTTTGATATTGGAAGACCGCCAAGGGCAATAAAAAGTTATTTAGGAGTGATTGATTCAATATTTACAAAAGCGCCTTGGCTTAAGCCTGCCGATTCCGTTTATTCTAGAATAGACACATGCGCAAAAGGTGTCGGCGGGTATTTAGGAAATCAACTCATAAAAAAGTTTTCGAAGAACGGGGAACGAATAATAAAATTTTTTATTTATTCGTTAATGGATTCACTTACAAGCGGCAAAAAATCTTCCGGAGCCTTTTCTCAATCAGAAAAATTGAGATACAGTTACTTTTTGCGCTCTTTTTATTTTGATATAGAGTTGAACCATCTTATTAATCTAAACGATGAAACGTTTCAATTAATGCGTGAAAAATTTATGGCGGATAGAATGCTTTGGCTGATTGAAAAAATTTATCCAGGTAAAAAAATTATTGTTTGGGCTACAACAGCACATTTTAAAAGAAACTCATTTTTACAAACACATTTAACAGACGATAAAAATATTAACGATTTATCATTCTATAATAAAAGCGCTGTGTTTCTTCAAGCGGGTGATTATTTAGATTATTATATCGGTAGAAAGATTTATACAATTGCATTCACAACTTTTCAGGGCGAGAAGGGAATGGTGTTTCCCGATGATCACCCTAAGAAGAAAGATTATGAATACACGGACAAAATAAATGAACCTGAACACGGCAGCTATGAAGCAATTGCTCACGAAACTGAAAAGGAATATTTGTTTACGGATTTGAGATCGCTAAGAAAAAATAATTGGTTGAGTAAAGAAAATGTTGCTTATCCGGTTGGATATAGAAAAGTCAATGCTAAATGGAACGACGTAATTGATGCATTTTTCTTCATTGATAAAATGTTTCCAGATAAAATACTTCCGATTGATAAGTGATAGAACTGATAATAAAAAAGTCGGCTAAAATGCAGGCTTCTTTTTTTTTATTTCTTTCCAACTTAATTGGTAAATATTATATTCACATCTATAATCTTAAACAAAAAAGAGAGGGTTTTACTATGAAGCTAAAAAAAATGTTGGTTGGAATGATGGCAACATTAATTCTTTTCTCGGCATCTTCTAGTTTTGCTCAGCAAGGAGACCAAGCAGAGATGATGAAAAAATGGCAGGAGTATATGACTCCAGGAACGGTTCATCAACAATTTGCAAAGATGACAGGTAACTGGAAAGCAGCAGTTACACAATATATGGGCGGTCAAGAATCAAAATCAGATGGAAGTGCAACATTCGAAATGATTCTCGGCGGAAGATATCTGAAATCATCTTTCAAAGGAACAGTGATGGGCATGCCGCTCGAAGGAATGGGATTAGATGCTTATGACAATGCTACTAAAGAATATATTAGTATATGGGTAGATAATTTTGGGACAGGCGTTATGTATATGAAAGGAAAGATGGATGAAAAGACTAAAGAAATTGTTTACACAGGGAACACAGTGGATCCAATGACGGGCAAAGATCAGCCGACAAAGACAGTAACGAAAAATATTGATAACGATCATCAGCAAATGGTGATGTATACGATTCAAGACGGAAAGGAAATAAAAAATATGCAGATTGATTACACAAGAGTGAAGTAATACGAAATATTCTCCCGACTTAAATTGTCATCAAAAAATTACCCGAACCGTTAATAACTGTTCGGGTTTTTTATTCTATTAAAATTTAGAATATTATTACTTCTTTAAGAATCCGTACTTCTTTAAATGAAGATAAGCCAAATACCCAACGGCACTTAATTGCACAGCACCAAGAATATATTTCCATTCTTTCAAACTTTGAACATCGGCATACTTTTCGCTCAATGGATTTAAAATGTTCATTTGGAAGTTGTTTAGTATTTCGTCTTGATTTATAATTCTTGCCAATTGCATTCGTGTCTGTATCCAGATCGAAGACGAATCATTCAAAAAACCAGGACTAAATTTTAAGCTGCTCAGATCATCAAAGTTAAATGTGTATAGTGTTTGGTTATAAAAATAATTAGAAAAGTTTAGCGTGGTCTCATGGTTTTTTAATGAATCTGTTTTGCTTTGTGCAAAGAACAAATTACAAAACAGAAAAAGAACTATTAAATTATAAAGGAACGTCTTCATCTTCATCGAACTCGTCATCTCCCAAAAGGTCATCATCTAATTCAA
>QYQI01000104.1 GCA_007280825.1 Ignavibacteriales bacterium
CCAACTTTTAATATTTTGGGATTTACTTTCTCTTTGCTTTCAATTCTCCCGCAAGTCCCGCGTAACCGCTTAATTCCGCATCAATAGAACCGATAATAACTTTTGTTTTAACTTTAACCGGAATTTTTAATTCATCATTGGTTAACCAAACCACAATTTTTCCTTCGCTTTTAAAAAGTCCGCCTTCTTGAACAAGCGGTTCTAATATTATGCAGTCAAACTTTCCGGCTTTAACGGAAACTGTTTCTCTTCCTTTGAAAAGAATATCAAGCGGATAGGTTTTATCTTTATAAAAATTCTCAAGGTGAACTTTATCACCGTCTTTTAATTTTGAGTAATCAAAAGTACGTGTAAGATATAATGCGGAAACTATATCATGGACATACTTCGGTATATCATAAGAACCTTCAGAAGTTTTTGCTTTTCCTTTGCGTTGATCGAAAAAAGCCGAGAAGTCATTTGAGTATCCGCCTTCTCTAATGTGCTGTTCAAAACGCCACGGGAAAATTCCTTCAACATCAATGTAAGTTTCATAATGATCGTGCACTTTAAAGAAAGGATTGAATGCTGAAAGAGAACTGACATTGAACACAACATTATAAACATCGCGTCCTGCAAGTTTAACAATCTTTGGAATTGAATATTCCGCAATACCCGCTGTAACAAAACCGTAATTCACATCGAAGGTTAATTTTTCGCCAAGCTTAAAAGCTTTGTTCTCAATTTTGCGGAATTCCTGCTTCGACTCGTCGAAGGCGAGGCGAGCAGATTTGGTTTGAGCGTTGTAATTAGAAGCGAACAAGATCAAGAATAAGATCATGATCAAGACTTCAAAAAAAATCTTCCTACTCATGATCTTGCCCGCCAAAAGTACGGCGGGTAAACTCTTGCTCTTCTCGATAGTTTTCATTTTTTCTCCGAAGCAATTTTATCAAGAATGCTTTTAACCGTTTGAGCAACTTTATCAGATCGAATACTATCCATGCAATTTAGTTCCTCGCATTGTTTACGTGTACAGTTTGTACAATCAATATCCGGAGTAAAAACATTTTTTTTATTTGTATAAGGTCCCCATCGTTTTGCAGACGCTGTTGTAAATTTCGGATAGAAGCCCACAACATTTTTCCCGAGAGCTGCCGCAATATGAATAGGTCCGGTAGAATTTGCTATCATCACATTACATTGGTTAATCAAAGCGATCAATTCACTCAAATTATATCTTCCCGCAAGATTAATTATTGATTTATTAACAACCAGCGATTGACAAAGTTCCTTCTCTGCAGTTGTGCCAGTGATTAATATTTCAACTCCTTCATTAGAAAGATTATTAACAATCTCTTTCATTTTTGAAATTGGAAGATCAACTGCACTGCCGCCGCTTCCCGGATGAACGATTATAATCGGCTTTGAAAAATTTATTCCCAACTCATTTAAATCTTTCTTTACTTTCTCTTCATCTTGAATTGATGGAGTAATTCCATACGAGACATTCTTTTCGGTTACGTTCTCATCAATCCCTAATTGCCGAAGTAAATGAACATTATATTCAAGTTCGTGGTGCTCGCCGTATTTTCTATGCTCATAATTTTTTTTATTGAAAAGGAAAGAATACCAGCGGTAACCAGTGCCGATGCGCGTTTTTATATTTGAAAGAAAAAGAATCAGAGCGATAGGATAAGTCGGATAAGCCACGATGCAAACATCAAACCCGCCAGAGGCGGTCATGTTTATTTTTTTTAGGAGCTCAATATTTTTTGCAATAGATGGTTTTCCATTCTCTTCAATTAATGTAATTACTTCATCTATATTCGGATTATTGACAACAAGAGGTTTAGTGTATTCACGTAATAGAAAAGATACTTTACATTCCGGAAAATGTTTTTTAATGATTGCGGCTAACGGAAGAGACAGAACAACATCTCCGATACGGTCTGTGCGGACTATTAAAATATTTTTTGGCTGATTCATTTACGCGATAAAAAAGAATTATTCTTGATATAATACCTCCACGGTAAATCTACAGATTTTTTAATACCGATTCTTGTAGAAGCTACAATTTTATTCTCACTTAGTTTTGGCGAATCGAGTATAAAGATTTCTTTTCCAGTAAGATCCTTTCCGTTATCACCCCGTGCTATTCCAAAAGCCTGGCAAATCTTTGCCGGTCCATTTGTAAGATTTTTCAACTCCAATGCAGAGATATCTTTTTTTCCAAAGCGATTAACCACCATTTGGCCTATACCACTTAGGGGTTCAACAGCGCGGAGTAAAACAGCTTTGCCTTCATTAAGTTTTCCCACAACAACATTAGAACAGAAGTGCATTCCGTATGTGAAATAAACATAAAGGAAACCGCCACCGTTAAACATTACTTCATTCCGTTTTGTCTTTCCCCCGTAAGTATGCGCAGCTTCATCAACCGAACCATCGTATGCTTCAACTTCTACAATTTTTCCAATTAGATATTTATGCCCGGTCGTTCTAACCAAATATTTACCGAGCAGCTCTTTTGCAACGATGTGAACATCACGTGTGTAAAATTTTTTAAGAAGTTTTTTTTGAAGCTTCATTTATTAAGAAGGAAAATTATTCTAGAAGAGATTTAAGATCTGCAATTTTTTGAAGATAGAAATCAGCTTTATCCGGTTTCTGTTCCAAAAGTTCTTCGTAAATGGTAATCGCTTCTTGGTAATTTTTTTGGGAAAGAAAAATCTCTGCCATTGTATCTGAAACGATCCGTTTTATTTTTACTTCGGGTGTAGAAAATTCCGGCATTGTATCACCCATTCCTTTAAGGACAATTTTAGCTTTGCTTAATCTTTCTGCAAGTATATCAAGTTTATCTTCTAGGTTTTCAAATTCGTCTTCGATCTTATCAACTTTTTCTTCTTTCACATCAGTAAGAAATGCCGGGCGTTTTGCATTGCTCAGTGAATTTCTTTCGGCAATAATGTCTGAAATTTTTTTCAGATAGAATTCAAGTGTATCGGATGAACCGAGAAGTTCACTTCCCATTATTGCATTACTTCTTGCTTCATCTTCTCTTCCGGCATAAGCATTTGCAAGTGCAAGTAGTAAATAGGGAGTAGGATAATGTGAATGCAGCTCCAAACCGGTTTCAAGAATTTTGATAGCATCCAAAATGTTAGCGCTTTCCATTTCGGAAGCAGCAACGCGGGCAAAAAGAGGAGAACTATTATTGAATTCGAAGATCAACTTGATCTTATCTAAAGTTAGATCTCTTTCGGTTCTATTCACTATGCTAACCGCTCTTTTTTAGTAAAACTTTGTTTTAAAGACATGATAGAAACTGTAGCAAATCCGATAAAGAACATCAGTTGAAAAGGTAATGCTGCAATTTCCATAAAATATATTGCAGCACCAACACCGATTAAGCAATAACATGCAAGCAATAGCTCAATATATGTTGACGCTTGAATTTTTGTTTTAGCTAAATATTTATTTTTTATAGTTGACTGATCAGTTTTCTTTTCAACATTGAATTTAGGAGTGCGGATGAATTCGCTTTTTCTGCTCATTAATCCTTCGATAACCGCGCGCGTATTGTTAAGTGCAAAGCCCATACTTCCCGCCATGAAAAGAGGAAAGAGAGCAATCTTTTTTCTCCAATCAGCATGAACATCTTTCTGTGAGAACAAGTAAAACAAAAATGTACTTATGAACGCTACAACAAATATTGCCATGAAATTGAAGAAGTTCCAATACGGCCCCGCGTTCTTAATAAAGATAAGCGGAACATTTAAAATTCCGGCAAGAAGAGTAAATGGAAAAACCAAATTGTTAGTTAAATTAAATGTTGCCTGCAGTTTTACACGAAGCGGAATTTTTCCTTTCCAAACCATTGGAAGTAATTTCATTCCTGTTTCAATTGCACCTTTAGTCCAGCGGAATTGTTGAGCTTTAAGTGCGTTCATTTCTACGGGAAGTTCTGCCGGAGTTGTAAAATCGCGGAGGTAAATAAATTTCCATCCTTTTAGTTGAGCGCGGTAACTTAGATCTAAATCTTCGGTTAATGTATCTGCGTGCCAATTGCCCGCATCTTCAATACATTCTTTAAGCCAAACACCGCCGGTGCCGTTAAACTGAATAAAGAATCCGGCTTTATTGCGAACAGTTTGTTCAATTACAAAATGTCCGTCAAGAGCGAGTGCTTGTATCTTTGTTAGAATCGAATAGTCTTGGTTAAGATGTTCCCATCGAGTTTGCACTAATCCAATCTTATCATTCGTAAAATATTTTAATGTCTTTCGTAAGAAATCAACCTTAGGAATAAAATCTGCATCGAAGATTGCAACATATTTTCCTTTGGCAAATTTCAATCCTTCTTTAAGCGCACCTGCTTTGAAACCAAGACGATTGGTTCTGCGTACATGCTGAATATCGAAACCTTCATCTTGTTTTTGTTTAACTACTTTTGCAACAATATCAACTGTTTCATCAGTTGAATCATCAAGAACTTGGATTTCTAATTTATCTTTCGGGTAATCTATTTCACAAATGGCGTTGATTAATCTTTCCGCAACATACATTTCATTGTACATCGGCAGTTGAATTGTAACCACGTCTTCATCGTTGGTTTCTTTTTGTAGATGGATGTTCTTTCTGTATTTATAATGATAGAATATCATTACGAATCCATGACTTCCGAAAATCAATATTATACATAGGGAGAAGATGTAAGTAAAAAGAATTATTTCATCGAATATCATTCAGTAGCCTGTTATTAATTACCAACACACATTAAGCAAAATTTTTGACGGAATAGCCACGACCTTCAGGTCGTGGATGATAAATCAAATAAATATCGGCTTTAGCCATAAACAATAACCCGCTTTTGGCTAAAGCCAAGAGTTTGGTGTCCCATCAATCCCACGACTTAAAAGTCGTGGCTATTTGAAGTCTAATTATGAGTAAGGTAAATTACCAATTGGAAACTACTCCTAGTAAAATATCTTCTGCGATCTTTTCAATAGCTGTATCTATTGCTTGTTTGCGTACTGATGTAATGTCTCCGCCGACGGTATAATCGCCATAATTAGAAAAATTTCTATCGAAGATTTGTTGCTTCTTTACTAAATCTTTATAAACAATACGAACGCTAATCGTAATTCTTCTTGTTGTAATTTTTTCACCACCGGCAACAACGGAAGGTGCATCGCTAAGTGCTGTAACAGTTCCTTCTAAAAGAGCGTTGGAATTTAACCGGTCACTTACAAGTAAAGTATTATCATCAATAAATTTTTGAATTAATTGCTTGGTTAATTTTTGATTTAGGTCGAACTCGCCGGATCCGCTTTTATCGGAAAAAATTGGAATCGCAATTGTTTTTAAGTGCGAAGGAACAGATGCGCCCGAAAATGAATAACTACACGCAGTTAATCCTAACAGAAAAATTCCAACAAGAGACAAAATAATGTAACGCAAAAATTTAATCGAGACCATAATCCTTCAGCTTTCTATATAAGGTTCGTTCGCTAATTCCAAGCAGCTTAGCAGCTTTTCTTTTATTGTGTCTTGTGAAATTAACAGCGTTTATTATTGCTTGTTTTTCAACCGCATCGAGTGCTACAACTTCGTTTGGATTAATATTAATCGGAGCGCCGGTTTCTTCATTTTGATTTTTGGCTGCGATCTGTTTTAAGTCTATTAAATCTTTTTTGATCTCAATTAAAGCTCGATAGATCATTTCTCTATCAAGTGATTCTGCGGAACGATTGAGGTGAACAGGTAAGTATCTGAAATCATCTTCCGATCGGGTTTCATTTAATAAAGGAGTAAAGGTTTCAGCATCTAAAATATCGTTTCTACTAAGAGCAATTGCAGTTTCGACAACATTTTTTAGTTCGCGGATGTTACCCGGCCAGTTGTAGTTAATAAGGAGTTGTTCGGCTTCCTTTGTTATTCTCGGCTCCGTCCTTCTATTATTATAAGAATAGTTTTTCAAAAAATGACCAACCAATTCAAGAATATCTCCACGCCTGCTTCGCAGTGGCGGAATATTTAATGAAACTGCTTTTAATCTGAAATAAAGATCATTACGGAATTTTTTTGTATCTACTTCATGCTGAAGATCTTTATTTGTAGCGGTAATTATTCTAACATCAACTTTAGTAACCGTCTCGCTTCCAATACGCATAAATTCTTTTGCTTCAAGAACGCGTAATAATTTCACTTGAGTTGTTAACGGCATTTCTGCAATCTCATCAAGGAAAAGTGTGCCTTCATCAGCTATTTCGAAATATCCCTTTCGGTGATCAATAGCTCCTGTGAACGAACCTTTTTTGTGACCGAACAATTCGCTTTCCAAAATTCCTTCCGGAATCGCACCGCAATTTACACTAACCAATTCTTTACCGGAACGGTTGCTGTAACCATGGATTGCACGTGCAAAAATTTCTTTACCTACGCCGCTTTCACCGGTTATAAGAATTGAAATATCAGATTGTGCAACTTGCATAGTAATATCAACAAGATCGCGAAGCTCCTGCGACTTACCGATGATACCGAATTTTTTCTGGAATTCTTCTACTTTCATTATCTATTATATAGTTAGAATAATTGCGC
>QYQI01000007.1 GCA_007280825.1 Ignavibacteriales bacterium
CAAATATAGTTTTTTATTGAATGATTTTTTGATTAATTTCATCAACCAAAATTCAAAAAACACAAGATTTTTTTGATGAGTTCACGCGAACAAAGAGATTATTTTAGCATACTTAAACGCTATGAACGAAAGTTCGAAAGTGATGAGTTAAACGATTATAAAATGCTTGTCAAACGTCATAAAGACGATGAAGATTTAGATAAACTTTCAATGCAACGGCTAAAAAAACTTTACGATAAATATCACACAAACAGAGATAGAAAAAATTTCGATCAATTCTTTAAAACTCCACAAATAGATTCCGAGGACCAATCTTCATAATTGATAATTTCTTGGTGAAATAATGAATCAAAAACTTTTACACAAAATTTTTGCAGCGGGTGTTTTTATTATTGCTGCATTGACCTTCTTTGCAACAATGCAGCCTACGGTTTCTTTTTGGGATTGCGGTGAATTTACCGCTTCATCATATTTAATGCAGGTGCCTCACCCTCCCGGAACGCCATTCTTCCTTTTTCTCGGCAGATTATTTTCAATGATTCCTTTTGCTAACAATATCGGCTATAGAGTAAATACTGTATCAGTATTGGCAAGTGCATTTTCAATTTTGTTTTTATATCTGGTTGCTGTTAAGGTAATTCAGAACTATAGAAAAAAAGGATTGGAAAATTTATTTGATGCATTTGCACTTTACATCTCTGCTGCAATCGGTGCACTTTCTTTTGCTTTCAGCGATACATTCTGGTTCAATGCGGTAGAATCCGAAGTTTATGCAACATCAACTTTTTTTATTGCATTTGTTGTTTGGTTAATGGTTGTTTGGAATGAAAAAGCAGATGAACCCGATAGCGAAAAATATCTAGTTTTTATTTTTTATTTAATTGGTCTATCAACCGGCGTTCACTTAATGTCGGTACTTGCAATTGTACCGGTGATGATGACGGTTTACTTCAGAAAATATGTAACCGATGAAAAAGCACTTGAAAAAACCGGAATAATATTTGTTGTACATACTGTTATCATTCTTGTTGTTGCAGCAGTTATTTGGGCATCACAGACAGATACAACTTATCCAACGCCTGAACAATTCGGAGGACTTGACTCACGTTTTCTAATGATCTTGGTTGCTATCACTGCTCTATTTATGGGAGCGTTATATAAAAAAATCTTTCAAAGAAATTCTTTTTACATTCCAATTGTTGTTGGTGGAATTGCGTTGATTGTAATCTATCCCGGATTAGTAAAATATTTACCAAAACTGATTACAAAACTTGGTCAAAATGATTTCAGGATGAATATTCTTGCCGGATTTGCAATTCTTGCTGCTGTAGGTTTCGGTGTCTATTGGTCAAGCAAGAAAAGTAAACCGGTCCTTAATTTAATTTTCAAATGTTTATTTTTTGCAATTATCGGTTCATCAAGTTTTGCGATGATAATTATTCGCGCAAACCAGGAACCACCGATAAATATGAACAGTCCAAAAACTTTTACTGAGCTTGAATCTTATATCAACAGAGAACAATACGGCGACTTTCCTATTTTCAAAAGAAGATATTCAAACGAACCTCATCAACAAAATATTTATACCGATTACTCAAACGATCTCGATTTCTTATGGCGGTACCAATTAAATCATATGTTCAATCGCTATGTGTTTTGGAATTATATTGGAAGAGAATCAACTTATCAAGACAGCGGAGTTGAATGGAGCGATATGTGGGGCATTCCGTTCTTCATCGGACTGTTTGGATTGTACTATCACTTCCGTAAAGATTGGAAAATGGCATCAGTGTTTATCATGATGTTCATCTTTCTCGGATATCTTACTGCATTCTACCAAAATCAACAGCAGCCCCAACCGCGAGAGAGAGATTATTTTTATGTCGGCGCTTTCTTTGTATTCTCATTATGGATTGCAATTGGTATGCACGGCATAATTGAAATCCTAAAAGAAAAATTCCAAGAAAAGAAAATATTGAAACCAATTTTGATCGGAGTTATTGTTTTAGGAATTATTAGTGTCCCGGTTAATATGGCAAAAGCAAATTGGTTTGAACATAACAGATCCCGCAATTATGTACCGTGGGATTATGCTTACAATCTTTTGCAAAGTGTTGCGCCAAATGCAATTTTATTTACTAACGGAGACAACGATACATTTCCGCTTTGGTATATTCAAAATGTAGAAGGAGTCCGACGCGATGTTCGTGTTGCTTGTTTGAGTTTAGTGAATACACCTTGGTACGTTAAACAATTAAAAAACACTACACCGTTCGGATCACAAAAGGTTGAAATGAGTTTAAGTGATGAGGAAATTGATCGTATAGGTCTTCAACGTTGGAATCCTACTGAAGTTTCTGTTGATGTTCCACCCGATGTTATGAAGGAATGGAATATTTCAGACAGCGCAACAGTTAAAGACAAAAAAGTAAAATGGTTAATGAAAAATACAGGTCAATCCGGAGATATTAAATTTATACGCGGACAAGATATTGTTGCTCTAGATATAATAATGCAGGCAAAATGGAAAAGACCGGTTTATTTTGCAGTTACATGTTCTGATGACAGCCGTTTAAGTTTAGATGATTATATCGAAATGGAAGGAATGGCAATGCGCGTTGTTCCTAAAAAGAATGACATGACTCGAATCGAGTATATCAATGAACCGATCTTGAGAAAACAATTATTTGAGCAGCCGACTAATGGATTTAGCAAAGATTATAAGCCGGGATTTTTATTCCGCGGATTAAATGATAAAACAATTTTCTTTGATGAAAATCATGAACGCTTAACTCAAAATTACCGTAATGCATTTATGCGGTTAGCTCTTCACTACTTGTATAAAGAAAAGAACAACGAAAAAACTATCAATGCAATTGAAGAAATGGAAAAGAGAATACCGCGTTCGGTTATTCCTATGGATTATAGAATTAAGCACGACATTTCCAAAATTTTATATTCCGCGGGAGATATGAAACTTTACGAGATATACGCACGCGAAGTTATTGAAAAAACTAAAAAACATTTGGAACTAAATCCGCGTGATTTTTCAAGCTGGTATAATCCTTATGATCTCCTTCTAACTCATTACGATAATCTAAAAATGTATAAAGAAGCTGTTGCGGTTCTTCAGCAGCTACAAATTTATGCACCGGGCGATGAAAGTGTCCGTAATCTCCTAAATGAATTTAGAAAGAAAGCAGGAATGGAAGTTTCTGAAGTTGTTCCTAAACAGCTTGATAAAAAATAAATTATCTTTGAGACGCCCAATCGGGCGTTTCAGTTTTTAAATAATAATTATAATCTGATCTTTATGAATATTCTTATTATAGCGCTTTCCGGAATTGGTGATGCTTTAATGTTTACACCTTCGCTTGTTAAACTGAGTGAAGAAATTCCAAACGCAGAAATAGATGTCCTCGTTATGTATCAAGGTGTAAAAGATATCTACGAAAAACTTCCGCAGATTTCAAAAGTTAGATATTTCGATTTTCTAAACAGTTCTAAACTCAAATCACTTTTTTATGTTCTAAAGCTCAGAAATAAATATGATGCAACAATAAATATTTATCCTTCTAACCGTAGAGAGTATAACCTTATTAGTCGAATCATCGGAGCTGAAAAGCGACTAGCAATAAAATATCTGCGCAAAGACTTTTTAAATTTTGGATTCTTAAACAATATACGTCTGTTAGAAAACGATAATCTTCACAACGTGGAAGAAAATTTCTTCCTATGTGAAAAATTAATTGGTAAAAAATTAGATTCTATTCCCGCTCTCAAACTAAACTTAAGAAATGATGATGTTGCTTTTGCTAATAATTTCTTCAAGGATAAATCAATTTCCAATAATGATATAGTAATTGGATTTCACCCCGGCTGTTCAACTTTAAAGAATCATGAAAAGAGAAGATGGGAAGCTTCTAAATTTGCGGAGCTTGGGAAAAAATTGATCCAAGATTATAATGCCAAAGTGTTGCTATTTGGCGGCGGTGAAGAAGAAATTTTGAAAGATATTATTTTTGCCAAGATTGATTCTCAAAATGTTTATTCGGTTAATGCACACAGTTTATCAAACAGTGCGGCTGTTATGCAACGGTGCAATTTATTTATTACTAACGATTCAAGCTTGATGCATATTGCGGCGGCACTAAAACTTAATATTGTCGTTATTATCGGACCAACAAATAGAAATTATATCTATCCATGGCAGACAAATTATAAAATAGCTTCTCTCGATCTTGACTGCTCGCCATGTTTCTATTATTCGCCAAAACCATTAACATGTTCCCGCAGTGATTTGAAATTCAAATGCATAAAAGATCTATCGGTTAATCTGGTGTATGAAAAAGTAAAAGAATTTCTTGCTGTAAAAATTTGAGTGTTAATTGTTTTTCGTAATTATTTTAATATGCTGATAATAAATTCCGCACATTCATCTATTTCATCAAAACATTTAATTAGACCGGTTCTTCTTTTTTCTTTTATTATTTGTTCTTCCATCAAAGAAATTATTTTTGTCCACATTTTACCGTGACATGCAACCGGTTTTTGATCTATCATTCCTTTATTCAAATATTCCCAGACTAGTGAAAGCTCAAGCATTGTTCCGGTACCACCTTGAAGAATAATATAAGCATCGCCGATTTCAACAAGATTTTTTAATCTTTCAAATAAGGAATGAGTAACAATTTGTTTGGTAAGATGTTTACTTGCCAAGGCGTGATAAATGTTTACTGTAACTCCAACTGCTTCGGCACCTTTCTCATTAGCTCCTTTTGAAACTGCATCCATAATACCTTGGAAACCGCCGGAACAAACATTGATTTTATTCTCAGCTAACTTTTTACCGAGTGTGTAGGCGATTTCATATTCATTGTCACCTTCACGAGGAATAGAACTACCAAAGACAGTTACGAATTTTTTGTTTCCGTACATTAGTTTTCCATAACCGGTTTGCCAGCATCTAACCAAGCAGTATAAATTAGCGAAGACAAACAGAGAGCCGCAGAATTAATTTCGGAAAGAGTAACATATTTGGTTTTGAACCAGAGTAATCTGTAATATTCTTTATCAAAATTACCGCCGGTTTTACCTGAAGCATAATTATCAGCGGAAAGAATCATCTCAACATAATCGTTTGCTTCAACGATATAATCGAAAATGTAATCTTTGATATATTGTATGTAGTATGGTTTATTCTCTTCAAAACTATTTCCTATCACATTTAAATATTTATCCACCATATCAATTTCATAACGGGAATGAATTCCTTTCTGCGAAGTTAACTGTCCGTTGTAATTCAAGGTTGCATGAAGCGGCTGATGTCCATCCGCAACATAATGTGCTAAATCGGAAGCATAGAGAAGTACTTTATCTTTATTTTTTTCTTTGAATGCATTTATCAATCTGAAAAAAGTTTCTTCAGTTGCCCATGGAAGAATTCCTTCTTTTGTAACAACTTTCTCATCATATAATTTATTAAGTGAATCACGTGACATGATTACGATTCCATCCGTAAACTCTTTATAGTAATCAATATCAATAAAGTGCTTCGGGCCTTCTGATTTATCATCTCTTTTTCTATTATCAGGATCAACAGAATGTTCAGTGATTGCAGATTTGAATTGATCGGAGAATTTCATTTCTGTCGGAAGCAGTTTCATTGCAAATGCTGCAATGGTTTTGTGTCCTTTGTCTCCCCAGCCATAAACTATTAATGATGACAAAAGAATTAACAAGAACGAGGTTGAAAATATTTTTTTCAATTTAGTACCTTTTAAGTATTGGTTTAAGATTAATTTAATTCCCCGCTGATTTCAAGAATTGATTTTTTAATTATCGCCACCGCTTCCATAATTTGTCCTTCAGTAATAACAAGCGGAGGTGCAAAACGAATAATATTCTTATGAGTTGGTTTTGCAAGTAATCCGTTCTCTTTCATTTTCAAACATACATCCCAAGCTTCTTTACCATTTTTCGGTTTAATCACAATTGCATTAAGTAAACCTTTTCCGCGAACTAACTCAATCATATCCGTTTTTATTTTTGATATTTCATCGCGGAAAACTTTCCCGAGTTTTTCTGCATTCTCCGACAACCTTTCTTCTTTCAATACGTTCAAAGCAGCGACTGCAACTTTACATGCTAATGGATTTCCTCCAAATGTTGAACCATGTTCACCCGGTTTAATTACAAGCATCACTTCATCATCAGCAAGAACCGCAGAGATAGGCATTGTTCCGCCGGAAAGTGCTTTCCCTAATATTAATATATCTGGTTTTACATTTTCATGATCGCATGCAAGTAATTTTCCTGTTCTCGCAAGTCCGGTTTGAACTTCATCTGCAATAAATAAAACATTTTTTTCTTTACACATCGAATATGATTTTGATAGATAACCTTCGTCCGGAACAACAACTCCGGCTTCACCTTGAATTGGTTCAACTAAAAATCCGGCTACGTTCGGGTCTTGAAGCGCTTTGTCTAGTGCATTCAAATCGTTGTATGGAATTTTTATAAATCCCGGTGTGTAAGGACCAAAACCTTTGTAAGAATCCGGATCGCTCGACATGGATATTACAGTTATTGTTCTTCCATGAAAATTTCCATCGCAGACAATTATTTTTGCTTCGTTCTCTTTGATTCCTTTTTTATCGTATGCCCATCTTCTGCAAAGTTTTAGAGCAGTTTCATCTGCTTCAGCTCCGGAGTTCATCGGTAATATTTTATCGTATCCAAAAAAATCTGTAATAAATCTTTCGTATGGGCCAAGACAATCATTATAGAATGCTCTTGATGTAAGAGTTAAAACTTTTGCTTGTTCGCAAAGTGCTTCAACAATTTTTGGGTGGCAATGGCCTTGATTTACGGCAGAGTAGGCAGAAAGAAAATCATAATATTTTTTCCCTTTAACATCCCACAAAAAAACACCTTCGCCTTTTGTTAATACTACCGGTAGCGGGTGATAATTATGCGCACCGTATTTTTCTTCTAATAAAACGTAATCCTGAGTCAGCATGATGTTCCCATTTTTGTTTAACTGTTATTTCAAATTTATCAAAAAGAATCTACAGTTCCGAAGTACAGAAATTTGATAATGCAGTTATCAATGCAGATTTTATTTTCTTACAAGATGTTATGAGGGAAATGAATTTAAAAGAAAATATTGCTAAGCGCGCGGCGGAATATTAAGCCATTGATCTATTGTAATTTTTAAGAAGTGTATATTAATTGGTTTTGCAATATAATCATCCATCCCGGCTGCAAGACACCTTTCTCTATCCTTCATACTTGAATGTGCCGTGACTGCAATTATTGGTATCTTAGAATATCTGCCGGATGATTCGCGTATTTTTTTAGTTGCTGTAATTCCATCCATATCAGTCATTTCAACATCCATAAGAGCTAAATTAAAAGCTCCAGTATTAATTGCTTCAATTGCATCATGCCCTGTAGAAACGGCTTCAACTTCATATCCAACTTCACGTAATATTTTGAGTTCAAGATTTTGACTAATCGGATTATCTTCAACTAATAATAATTTCTTTCTTTGAACGGTTTCAGAATTTTCTTCAGAATGCTGCGTCATAATACCATAAGCAGTATGTGTTTGTCCTGAAGTTACTTTCCCCGAAACATGAAAATGCTGATCTATATTTACGTTCGGTTGTAATTTCATTTTTACAGTAAAATAAAATTTGCTGCCCAAACCGATTTTGCTTTCCACATTAATTTCGCCATGCATCAACTTTACAAATTCTTTGGAGATCATAAGACCAAGTCCGGTACCTTCTTTCGAACTTTTCTTAGTTTTCACCTGGATATAAGGTTCAAACAAAGTAGAAATTTTATCGCTTGGTATTCCAACTCCTGTATCTTCAACGCTTGTTAGTAACTCAACAAAAGATTCAGTTTTTGCTTGAACAGATATATTAAGAGTTATTTTGCCATGTTCAGTAAATTTAATCGAATTGCTTAATAAATTGAGGATAATCTGTCTATACCTAGTTGGATCTCCGAACATTTTGCCTGGAATCTTACTATCAATATTTTTTTCAAGAGTTAATCCTTTAGCTTTGGCTGCTTGCGCAATGATAGAAAATGCCTTAACAATCTCATCGTTAATATTAAAATCAATTTCATCTAGGTCCATCTTACCCGCTTCAATTTTAGATATATCAAGAATATTATTTATTATATCCAGAAGGGATTCAGCAGCTAAGTGGGCATCTTTAGCAAATAATTTAAGTTCATCTTTACTTTCAAAAAGATCATTCTCAATCAAAGTAAGAAAACCCATAACGGAATTCATTGGAGTTCGAACTTCATGACTCATACTTGCTAGAAATTTCGATTTGAAATTACTTTCTTGCTGAGATTTTTTTGCAGCAATTTCTGCTTTCAATTTTTCAGTCCGGAGTGCTTCAAGAGCATTCTGTTTTTCATTCTCTGCCTGAACTTGCTGCGTAATATCTTGTAAACTACCTTCATAAACATTTAGTCCGCTTTCTTCATCTTCGTTAGATCTAACATTCATTCGAACTGTAATTTCATCTCCATCTTTCTTCTTGAACGGAACGCGAAAGTTTCTAACTTTACCCTGTTTCTCAAGAAGTTTGGTTAATAATTCCCAATCGCTTTTCCTTTGGAGTACGTCTGATTGTAACGCTAATTTTTTTAATTCTTCCTCATTTGTATATCCAAGCATTTTAATCAATGCGGGATTTACTGTAGTAAATTTTCCTTCGCGCATTAGTTGAAAAATTCCTTCAGCGGAATTCTCAAATAAATTTCTAAATTTTTTCTCCGATTGAGAAACTTCAAAAGTTTTTATAACTGCTTCTTGTCTAAATTTATAATTGATATAACTTGCAACAATGGCCATTATACTTATTATAATTACCAAAAAGATAGATTCGAACATATTTGGTAGTATTGTAATACTCTTACTGTTAAAAATAATTGAGACAGAAAATACAACGTTATAATAGATAGCAACTATTATCTGATTTGAAACTTCCCAGCTTAGAAATAACGCTGCTATAAAAATGATTAGACTAATAATGTGGGAATTAAAAATTATAGTTGTTGGTATGAGGTAGATCATCACACCAAAAGAACATATAATAGAAAGAAGAAGAGTATGAATTAATATTACAGGGTGCTTTTTCCCAAAATTAAAATTTGAAATGACTAAAAGTAAAAATGCAATGAGAATTGCCGAAAGACGGGAAATATAAATTTCTACACTGTGCGCAGAGAAGTATCGGACTTCCAAAATCATTGCTAAAATACCGGCTACCGCGGTAAATTTTGCCAAGGCTTGAAAAGGAGCTATTAAATTACGTTTACTCTCATTTTGAAAATATTCGAAGCTTTTTCTTTCAAGTGTATTTTTAAATTTATTTTCTGTACTCACAGCACTCGATAAGTTTATTGAAATATGGTAGAATAATTTTCGTAAATTTTGGACAACTTAGTTAGAAAATGTATTTTATCAATAAAAAGACTTAACAAACTTCTGTTAATTTCAGGACTTAAATAAAGAAAATTAGTTAAATAATCAAACTTTAATAAAATAGACAAGGTTAATATGATGGAGTTTTTGTATCAGTCAGACGTAAAATTCCTATATTTTATAAATCATACACTCTCCAATTCGTTTTTTGATAAATTATTCCCATTTATCACTGATGTAAAAAACTGGTATATAGCTTACATAATATTATTTTTAATTCTAATTGTTAAGGGCGGAAGAATTGGAAGAATTGCTGCTTTCACTATGATCTTACTGATTGTTGCTACAGATCAGTTCAGTAGTTTCTTTTTGAAAAATTTAGTCGGTAGAATTAGACCCTGCAATGTTTACTCAGATTTGAATGTGCTTGTTACTTGCACAGAATCATTCTCATTTCCGTCTTCACACGCGGTAAACAATTTTGGTGCGGCAATGTTCTTTACAAAAATTTTCCCTAAATATAAATGGTCGTTTTTTAGTGTAGCAATATTAATGGCATTTTCCAGACCTTATGTAGGAGTTCATTATCCATCAGATGTAATAGGCGGTGCATTAATCGGTATGCTCTTCGGTTATATATTTGTTTTTATAGTTAAGAAAATTGATAGCTTTATATCAATGAAACAAACGAAAATTACAGACAAATACGAACGTGTAGAATTCAAATAATTAAATGAGAAAAAATGAAAACTAAACTTGAAATTGCGAAAAATTGGCTACCGCGTTACACGGGTACTAGTATTGATGGCCTCGGCGATTATTTGTTGTTAACAAATTTTCAAAATTATGTTCTAAAATTTGCAAAAAAATTTAAGTGCAATGTTCAAGGCTTGGGAGGACCTATGCAATCCGCTACTAATAGTGCCGGTTTATCAATTATAAATTTTGGAATAGGATCTGCTAATGCCGCAACAATTATGGATTTACTTGTGGCACGCGAACCAAAAGGTGTTTTGTTTCTTGGTAAATGCGGTGGATTAAAACTCTCTACGGAAATCGGGCACTTCATTTTACCAATTGCTGCTATTCGGGGTGAAGGAACAAGTAATGATTATCTTCCGCCTGAAGTTCCTGCTCTTCCTTCATTTAAGTTACACAAATTTGTTTCTGATAAAATCATCTCTAAGAACATTGAATACCGAACCGGAGTAATTTATACAACAAACCGCCGTTTGTGGGAATGGGACGAAGATTTCAAAATTTATTTAAGAAAACTGGGTGCGATTGGAATTGATATGGAAACAGCTACAGTTTTTATAGTTGGTTATGCAAATCAAATTGCACGCGGCGCTCTCTTACTAGTTTCCGATCTTCCAATGTTTCCTGAAGGAGTAAAAACTGAAGAATCAGATCGTGCAGTCACTCAGCAGTTTGTTGATATGCACTTAAATATCGGTATTGAAGCAATGACTGAAATAGGCAGTAAAGGCGAAGCAATAAAGCATTTTACATTCTAAATTACTGGCATTGATATTGAGTTCTTTATAAGTGAAAATTGGGAAACGTGATTAATCTTAATGGAATTTGATTTACTTCTAAACAATTATTCGTACTAAGTGAACATAATGCGTAGTAATAAATGGACAATGCTTCGAAAGGAAATAAAAATGAAAAAAATTATGAAAAGTATATTGTTAGTTTTGATTGTTGTTATATCCGGATCAAATATTTTATTTGCACAGAATGAATCCGAGAATGCAGTGAAAACAACTTTGAACAAATTATTTGATTTCAGTAAATCGAAATCTTATGAAAAAGCTGCATCTTATATTGCGTACGATGGTGAAGATAAAAACCGTATAGGAAAAGAATCTTTTAATGCTGTCAATAAAGATGAATTAAACCAAGTGAAAAGAATTTGCAAAAAGATCTCAGCTTTAATAGATCTTAGTTCCAAACATGAATTTGGTAAATTTAATATTCAAAAGGATGTCGAAAAAGAAAGCTATACTATAGAAGTTAATTTTGTTAGTGGTGATCAAAAACTTGTTACTTCATTTAGATTTATTAAAACTGCAAGCGGATTATTGTTAGCTGATTTGAATTGATCTATAAAAGATTCAACTCTTTTTCCGAACTAAAATATTTTTTTCACTTCCCTTCTTTACCAATGTAACTCCAATCAGAATTACAACCGCTGCAAGTATTACCCACAATGATATTTTCTCATCCAGTACTAACCAACCTAAAAATAATGCTATGATTGGATTTACATAAGCGTAAGTTGCTACTAATGAAACGGGAAGATGTGCAACCGCATAAACATACGAACTGTAACCGGCTAATGATCCTACAATCACTAAATACAGATATGAATAAAAACTAGAATTCGTAAAATGTAATCTACTTCCTTCACCCAAAATTAATCCTAGTGTAGTAATTATTACTCCGGCAATAATCATTTGCATTGCTGCGCTCATCAGCGGATGTACACTGATTTTCTTGTATTTCGAATAAAGAGTTCCAACCGACCATAGAACAACCGCAAACATCAATCCTATAACACCTCTAAGGTATGCCGAATCAAATAACCTTACAAAATCTTCACCAAAAATAATTCCTACACCAACTAAGCCGAGTAATAATCCAAGAAATACTGTCGAATTTATTTTTTTACCTTGTGGAATTATTGCATTAATTCCAACAACCCAGAATGGAACTGTTGTTATTAATAAAGCAGTTAATCCGCTCGGAACCCATTGTTCAGCAAATACAACTAAACCAGTTCCGCCGCCAAGCAATAATAATCCGCTAATTGAAAGATGAAACAAGTCGTTTTTATTGGGCAGTTTATATTTTCTTAATAACAAAATAATAAGAAGCAACGGTCCGGCAGCTATAAAACGCAAACCGGTAAATAAAAACGGTGGTAAATTTGCAACGCCAATTCTAATTGCTAAATACGTTGTTCCCCAAATAATATAAATGGAAAACAATGCTATATATGCCCGCGTGTTTTTTTCTTTGTCCATAATTCTTCTTTCAAAAAGAGGTGGAAAGATAATATTTTTTCTTGATGTGATGAATAAATATTATTTACTAATTCTCTTCTTTAGAAAAAGAAATTTGAGGTTAAATATTTTGTAACTTTCTATCAAAGTTGAAAAACTTTTTGCTGGAATAGATGATTAGATGAATGCGCTCAAAAACATATTTGAAAATCTTCCGAAAGAATTGAGAGAAGAGTCTTTCGAAAATATTCTATCTACAAAAGATTTTAAACTAGAAAGAATAATATCGGAAGGCCATACTTCCCCACCTAATTTTTGGTATGATCAGGATAAGAATGAATTTGTTCTTCTTCTAAAAGGTAAAGCAAAATTAAGTTTCGAAGACGGAAGTAAACTTGAACTGAAGCCCGGTGATTATTTAATTATTCCGGCTCATCAAAAACATAGAGTTGATTGGACAGATCCCAATCAAAAAACTTTTTGGCTAACAATACATTACTGATGAATCATGATTAGAAAAATATTTTTTACAATAATACTGCTGGTTGTTCTCGCCGCATCTGCTAAAGCACAGATTCAATCGCCAAGTTTAGGCGGCTCTTTACACATTGGAAACATCAGCGGAAATTCACCTTCAATTTCAAGTTTGGGCGGATCTGTTTTTTTTGATTTTTATCCTTGGTTTGAAAATGTTGTTTCATTCCGTGCATCATTCACATATTCACAAATGGTTGAAAAATTTCTTCCGGAAAACCGTTCCGGAAAATATTATCCTTTCTTAAAAATATTTTCACTAAAAGGATTCTTCAACCAATATTTGTCTCCTTCAATTTTTATTGAAGAAGGTGCCGGATTAATTTATCTCAATGATAGAACTTTTAGTGATGTAAACATTTGGGAAGTCGGTGTTGGTTTTAGTGTGTTAGCAGGTTATGATTTTCGGAAAAATAGCTTGAATGGTTTTTCTCTCAGCTTGGGTGTTGACTACGGAGTTACATTTACACAAACAACTGCAAATTATTTTTTAATCTTTTTCCAAACTCAATATTACTTTTAAGTATCACTACAACTTATACAGATCTCTCATCAACTCTTCGAACTGTTGAAAGTACAATGCTTGTTCCGGATCGCTTAAAGCATTAGGCGGATCGGGATGAAACTCGATCATAATTCCATGTGCACCAACAATCTTTGCTGCTTTTGCCAATGGAATAACTTTGTTCCGTTCGCCTACTGCATGCGAAGGATCAACTATAACCGGAAGATGAGTTAACTCTTTCAATACCGGAATAGCACTTAAGTCAAGCGTGTTTCTGGTTGCAGTTTCGAATGTCCTAATTCCTCTTTCACACAACATTACTTGTCTGTTGCCCTGAGACAAAATATACTCCGCCGCATTTAACAATTCATCTATTGAAGCCATCAGTCCGCGCTTAAGCATAACAGGCCTGTGTGATTTACCAACTTCTTTCAACAAAGCAAAATTCTGCATGTTGCGAGCACCAACTTGAAGTATATCAGCGGTCTTTGCAACTTCAACTACATGTTCGGTATCAAGAACTTCGGTAATAACCGGCATCTCATAATATTTACCGGCATCAGTTAAGAATTTTAAAGCATCTAAACCTAATCCTTGAAAACTATACGGAGAAGTTCTTGGCTTAAAACATCCGCCGCGTAAAATTTGTGCACCGTTTTCTTTTGCTTCAAGTGCGCATTTTAAAATCATCTCTTCTGATTCTACAGAACACGGACCGGCGATTACTATAAAATTATTTCCTCCAATAACAACATCTTTAACTTTGATGATTGTATCATCACTTTTGTATTCCCGGCTTGCAAGTCGGTAACTTTTTGATTTTGATTTTTTCTCAGGTAGAACTTCTGTTTTTATTTTTTGTCCGTTCGCTTCAGATTCAGAATGTTCATTCAAAATATTTAGATACTCTAATTTTGTCCGTTCAAGTTCTTGTGACGGATAACTTCCCAACACTTTCATAAACCTTGTGTGCTGTCCTAATTCATCTAAAACTTTTTGAACCAACTCATTTGTAATGTTTCCTTCAAAATCGAGATAGAACATTTCTTCCCAAGGATTTCCAATGATTGGCCGGGATTCAAGTTTTGTTAAATTCACGTTAGATTTTCGAAACACATTTAATGCTTCAACAAGAGAACCGGGAGTATGAGAAGTTGCCATAACAATTGATGTCTTACATGGAATACGGAAATCAACTTCATTTGGTTTACGTGAAGCAACTAAAAATCTTGTAAAATTTTCCGATTGGTTTGCGATATCTGTTTTCAAAATTTTTAGCCGGAAAAGTTTTGCCGCTTCTTCACTTGCAATAGCCGCGTATGATGAATTACTTTCTTCCTTAATTTTCTGAACTGACATAGCAGTGTCATCAAAATATTCAATTGATACATTGGGGATCGTTTCTAAAAATTTACTGCACTGAGCCGCCGCTTGATAATGAGCATAAACTTTTTTGATTTTTCTAAACGAGATCTCTTCACTTGCAACCAAACAATGTTTCACTTGAAATTTTTCTTCACCGACAATTGATAAAGTTGTATGAAGAAGAAGATCATACACTTCATTGATGCCTCCGGATGTAGTATTCTCTATCGGCAATACTGCAAGATCGGCTTCACCTTTTTCTACAGCATCAACTACTTCATCAAATCTTTTCTTAGATACAAAATGCACATCGGCATTGCGATGAGTAAAATATTTTTGCGATGCGAGATAACTGTAAGATCCTTCAATACCTTGAATAGCAACTGTAATAGTTTTTTTCTTTTCTCCTTTTCCGTTCAACTTTGTCTGAACAAAATTTTGCTGAAGCCGAACGGAGTCTTCAATTATTTCATAAAAAACTTTGGTAAGAAAATGAGAATCCAATCCTTCTTTTTTACCGATCTTAATTAAACGATTTAATAGTTCCGATTCTCTCTGCTGATCTCTTATTGGTTTTTGAGAATTTTCTTTTGTTAGAATAACTTCTTTACTCAATTTTCTTCGATCTGCCAGCAGTTTTATCAGCTCGGAATCCAACTGATTAATTTTCTCTCTTAAATTCGAAATATTCTCTTTTTCCTTTTTTCTCATCTTTATAGTCAGTTTTTCAAATTGTGGGTCGAAGGTATAAATTTTTTAACGTTAAAAAAAGCCGATTAACAATTATTTAGAACGTTTGATTGATTAGATATTAAATAGTTGCTAATTTTGAATTGGATATAAATCTCCGTTATTCAATAATTCATAAACCTCATTTTAGTTTATCATATAGGAGGTTATTTATGGTAAATCAATCCCGCCGCGACTTTCTAAAGACAGCCGCACTTGTAGGAACAGCAGTTACCGGATTATCATCAAAGACAAAAGCAGCACCAAAGAATATTTTATCTGAAGATCGAATGGGTGTGTTAGTTGATACCACTGTGTGTATCGGATGCCGTAAATGTGAATGGTCTTGTAAAATTGCTCACGATTTGGAAAGTCCTTCTATTGAAGTTTATGATGATAGAAGTGTTTTCAAAACAATGAGACGACCCGATTCTAAAGCATTAACGGTTGTAAATGAATATAAGAATCTTGATGAGGAAAAATTTCCGATCAATGTAAAAGTACAATGTATGCATTGCGATCATCCGGCATGCGTCTCTGCGTGCATAGTTGGTGCTTTATCGAAACAAGAAAACGGATCAGTAATTTGGGATACAGACAAATGTATCGGCTGCCGTTATTGTATGGTGGCATGCCCATTTCAAGTTCCGGCATTCGAATTTGAGAATGCATTAAAACCTGATATTAAGAAATGCGATTTCTGTTTCGAACGAACTAAAGAAGGAAAACTTCCTGCTTGCACGGAAATTTGTCCTGTTGAAGCCATAACATACGGAAGAAGAGAAGATCTTGTTAAAGCGGCACATCAAAAAATTAAAAACTATCCCGATCGTTACATCAATCGTGTGTTTGGTGAATATGAAGTTGGTGGAACTTCATGGATCTATTTAGCAAACACAGAATTTGAGAAATTGAATTTTCCGAAACTCGGAAAAGATCCTGCACCCGGAGTTAGTGAAGCAATCCAGCATGGAATCTTTGCTTACTTTGTTCCGCCAGTAGCTCTTTATGCATTACTCGGCGGAGTTATGTGGATCAATAAAAATAAAAAGAAATCCGAGAATGAGGAGATATAATTATGGAAGATTCCAAACCTACACCAATGAAAAAAAAATATTTTACTCCTGTTGTAATTGGATTAGTTGTTTTAGCCCTTAACGGATTAATGTTCTTACTTGCCCGATTCATATTCGGAATTGGTGCAGTTACAAATCTTGATAACCAGCATCCATGGGGAATTTGGATCGGTCTTGATGTTGCTGCCGGAGTTGCACTTGCTGCCGGCGGATTTACTACTGCCGCATTAGGACACATCATGCACAAAGATCAATATCATGCAATCATCCGTCCTGCGCTTTTAACTGCAGCACTAGGTTATACTTTTGTAGCCGTAAGTGTAATGATAGATCTCGGACGTTACTATTATATCTGGCATCCATTTATTATGTGGAATGGAAATTCGGTTCTTTTTGAAGTTGGTATTTGTGTAATAATTTACCTGGCGGTTCTTTATATTGAATTTTTACCGATCGTATGTGAAAGATTTATCGGAAGAATTAATCTTCCGGAATTCTTAAAAAGTCTTAACAATCCTCTCGATAAACTTTTAAGAATTTTAGATAAAGGTCTGAATAAGACAATGTTCATTTTCATTATTGCCGGAGTTGTACTTTCTTGTTTACATCAATCATCTCTTGGAACTTTGATGGTAATTGCAGGACCGAAGATGCATCCGCTCTGGCAAACACCAATTCTTCCTTTACTTTTTTTACTCTCTGCTGTTTCGGTTGGATTGCCAATGGTAATTATGGAATCATTAATTACATCAAAATCTTTCGGCTTAAAACCTGAGATGCATATTCTTTCCAATCTTGGAAGTATGGTCGCACCTCTGCTTGGAATTTATCTAGCATTCAAAATCGGTGATATGATGATTCGCCAAACATTTGTTTACTTAACTACATTTAGTGCCGCAAGTGTAATGTTCACTGTTGAATTATTATTTGGTGTAATCATTCCTCTAAGAATGTTCATGTCGCGGCAAGTAAATAAATCACCACTTGGATTATTGATTGCTTCGTTCCTTGTAATCTTCGGAGTATTTCTAAATCGTCTGAATAACTTTTTAGTTGCCTACACTCCGCCATATGAAGTTCATTCTTATTTCCCTTCCATTGGAGAAATTTCAGTAACAATCGGCTTCGTTGCATTCGAAATTCTCTTGTTTAGAATTGCAGTAATGATTTTTCCGATTGTAAGTGTACCTAATACATCAGCACAACGAACAAAATATTCGATCCGCGGAGGTGCACAATGAAAACTAAAATATTAATTTTATTTCTTTTCTGTGCGTTCATCGTCAATACACAAACTCAAAAAAAAGTTCACCCAAATCTTAATGGAATAACTTGTAAAACTTGTCATTCATGTGATATTCCGACAAAAGAAAATCCTTGCGTGATACCATGTCCTCGTGAGAAAATGGTTTCCATTGATCAGTCGCCCGAAGAAGGCCCTTCGGTTTTAACAATAGATAAATTTAAAAAACAGACTGATATTTATAGTCCTGTAATTTTTTCTCACCGGTTACATGCAGAAATGAGCGGCATGTCAGGCGGTTGTAAAATGTGTCATCATTATAATCCGCCAGGACAAGTGATTGGATGTTCCGATTGTCACGAGCTAATGCGTAAACGTACAGATGTAAGTAAGCCTGATCTTAAAGGCGCATACCATCGTCAATGTATGGAGTGCCATCGTACATGGAGCGGAAAAATTGATTGTGAGTCTTGCCATACTTTGAATGGTACATCACAAAACATAAAAGCACAAACGTTAACTGAAAAAAGTTCAAAGCGTGTACATCCTAAAATTATTGCGCCTACAACTTTAAAATTCGATACTCCTTCAGCATCCGGTAAGATGGTTACTTTTTATCATTCTCAACATGTTGATTTGTTTGGGTTAGAGTGCCAGAGTTGTCATACAAATGAAAGTTGTGCGAAGTGCCATACAAAAGATAAAACCGCTTTACTAAAAATTAAAACGACTGAACAAAAACATGCAGTTTGTTCAACCTGTCACAACACAAAACAAAACTGCAACACTTGCCATTCTAACTCTGTTCAAGAAGGATTTAATCACGCAACTAAAACCGGATTTGATATTACCAAGTTTCATGGAAAAGTTTCCTGCAAAACATGCCACACTGAAAAAAGAAAATTCACCGGGCTTAATTCCGAATGTATTAATTGTCACGGTAAATGGACTCAAGAAAATTTCCAGCATAAAGTTACCGGTGTTATTCTAGATGAAACGCACTTAACATTGGAATGCAAAGACTGTCATCAAGAAAAGAATTATTCTAAACCAATTTGCACCAATTGTCACGAAGATAAATCTTTCCCTAAAAATGTTCCGGGAAAACTAATTAAGAAGAACGGATGATACTTGTTCGAAAAATATTTGGGAAGATCAGCTTAAAACTAATTGGCGTAGTTAGTGTAACTGTAATTTTGATTATTGGAGTTTATTCATATTTCAATGTCACATCACAAAGTGATGTTCTACTTGCCGAGGTTGAGCGCCATGCAAATCAATTAAGCGAATCCGTTAAGAACTCAACTCGCTATGTGATGTTATTGAATCAACGCGATCATATTCAAGAGATGATCAACAGAATCGGGAAAGACCCGGCAATTGATAACGTTCGCATCTTGAACAAAGAGGGTGAAATAATTTACTCTGCTCATCCTGAAGACATCGGCAAGATGCTGGATAAACAAGCAGAAAGCTGTTATGCATGTCACGCAGAAAATAAAGCACTGGAAAAATTACCAATTCGACAACGAACAAGAATTTTCAAAACACACTCCGATTCATCACGCATCCTTGGAATAATTAATCCTATCTACAATGAGAAATCTTGTTACCTAGCTGATTGCCATGCGCACTCTGAAAATGCAAAAGTTCTTGGTGTTCTTGATATTACAATTTCACTTACAGAAGTTGACGAGCAGATAAAACAAAACGAAATCCGTGAAATATTATTTGCAGTTATTGCAATTACTGCTATTGGTTTCATTATCGGGTTTTTTGTAAAACGCTGGGTTGATCATCCGGTTAGAGAATTAGTAAATGCAACAGATCAGGTAGCCGCCGGTAATTTGAATTACATCATTAAAAATCTAAGTACTGATGAATTAGGAACGCTGGGAAAATCATTCAATAATATGATCAAGAAGCTCGATGAGACAAGTCAACAATTATATCAATCAACCAAAATGGCTTCACTTGGACAGTTGGCTGCAGGCGTTGCACACGAAATAAATAATCCGCTTACCGGAGTTCTAACCTACAGCAGTTTTTTGTTGAAACGGACAAAAGACAATCCGCAAATGCAGGAAGACCTTAATGTAATTGTACGCGAGACTTTGAGAAGCCGTGAAATTGTTAAAGGGTTACTTGATTTTGCACGGCAGTCAACACCAAAGAAAAGTTCTATTGATGTAAACGATATAATTAATCATGCCATTGCGGTTGTAAACAATCAACTAAAACTGAATAAAGTAAATCTTGTAAAAGAATTAGATCCATCGCTTCCAAAAATTA
Source organism: Ignavibacteriales bacterium (assembly GCA_007280825.1). Taxonomy (GTDB): domain Bacteria; phylum Bacteroidota; class Ignavibacteria; order Ignavibacteriales; family Melioribacteraceae; genus Fen-1258. The sequence goes on from QYQI01000007.1 coordinate 20,216, forward strand.
CAGCTGATGCAAATCAGATTCAGCAAGTTTTCTTAAATCTATTTGTAAATGGCATTGATGCAATCGGTCAAAACGGCGGAACACTAATTGTGAAAACTTCGCAAATCAGTTTATCTCCAAGAGGAATTACACAGATCAAAAGTGCAGTGTGTGCAAAAACTCATAGTCTGATTGATGCAGAACATAAAATCGGAGGAATGCCGTCCCTGAGAATGAAAATCAAATCGAATGGTAATGAAGGATTCGTTAACATTGATCCGGTTTACGGAAGTTATCGTCATTACTTCGGAATTGCATACGATAAAAACAGCAGTGTAAATCTTGCTTGCCCAGTTTGCGATATTTCATTTTTAGATAAGAATAGTAAATGCCCAAAGTGCGGCGGACCAATCTATAAATTTCAAATACCAAATCAAGGATTTCTTGAAGGATGTGCTTCATTCAAAGATGATTGGCAAAAATGGGATTTTGTTGACCGAGCCGGTGAAAAAAAATTTGTTGAAATAAATGTAACAGATTCCGGCTGCGGAATTCCGCCTGAAAACTTAAATAAAATCTTTGAACCTTTTTTTACAACAAAAGGTCAGCGTGGAACCGGACTTGGTCTTTCCGTTATTTGGGGAATCATTGATAATCATAACGGATCCATTACAGTTGAAAGTAAAGTCGGCATAGGCACAACATTTTCGGTTCGATTACCTCAACAATGATATTTCAAAAAATATTTGATGAAAGAACAAACTAACATATTAATCATTGATGACGAAGAAGTAGTTATAAGTTCGATCTCAAAGATTGCAACATTGGAAGGATATTCAGTTGATTCTGTTCTAGATGCTTTTTCTGCACTGCAAAAAATTTCATCATCAAAATATAATCTCATCATTTGCGATATTATGCTTCCCGGAATGGACGGGTTTCAATTTCTAGCGGAACTCGAATCTAAACGGATTGATACACCAGTTATAATGACGACAGGTTATTCGACAATTGAAAATGCCGTTAAATCACTTTACACCGGAGCGATTGAATTTATTCCCAAACCATTTACAGTTGATGAGATGATAAGTGTGATCAGCCGCGGAATAAAATATAGTTCAATTATGAAATTAAGAAAGTCCAATGATGATTCAATTTTACTTGTTCCATGTCCGGCAAAATATTATCGCTTGGGTTATTCGGGTTGGATGAATAAAGATAACGACGGATCAGTTCTTATCGGCGCAACAGATTCTTTCATAAAAACAATTGATCAAATAAAAAAAATTGAGTTACTCAGTACAAATGAAAAATTAACTCAGGCAACACCGGCAGTAAAGTTTGAAACCGAGGATGGTTTAGTCCACCAACTATATTCCGTTATAAGCGGAATTATTATAGCCGGTAACGAAAGATTGATTAACGAACCTGAGTTGTTGGAAAAAGATCCTTATTTCGATGGATGGATTTACAGGATTGTTCCAACAGAACTTGAATATGAAATGAAATTATTAATTCCATGCAGTTCAGATAGATCTTAAGTTTATTAATTAAGGAGAATAATTATGCCGCTCTTCATTTTAGCAGTAATCATTTTTATCATCGCCGATGTAATAATAAGATACGCGATCAAGACCGTAAATGAAAAGAAAACTCGCAAAGAGAGAGAAACAATACTTGAAGAAAGTGTGAACATTGATTTCAGCAAAGAAGCTGTTTCTCTCAAGCGTGTTGAAGTAACAAATCCGAAAGCAAAAATTTTATGTGTTGATGATGAGAATGTGATACTCGATAGTTTCCGAAAAATATTAGTTCTTGATGGCTATACAGTTGATACTGTAAGCTCCGGTCCGGAAGCAATAAATTTAATTAAATCTCATCACTATGATTTTGTTTTTACGGATTTGAAAATGCCTGAGATGGATGGTGTTGAAGTAACTAAAACGGTTAAATTTTTACGGCCGGATATAGATGTAATAATCATTACCGGTTATGCTACAGTTGAAACTGCTGTTGATTGTATGAAACTCGGTGCGCTAGATTATGTTCAAAAACCATTTACCGAAGATGAACTTCTTGAGTTCACAAAAAAATCTTTGATCAAGAGACAAGACCGAATCCAAAAACAATTAAAACCACGTGTACATATTACTCATCTTAACGAAAATGAAAAATTAAATGTTGGCGAATTTGCAATTCCAGGTGGCGTTTTTATTTCGGAGGGACATTGCTGGGCAGGTATTTCTCAAGAAGGAGCTGTTAGAATTGGTATAGATGATTTTGCAAAAAAATTAATCGGCAAAATTGATGATATCGAGTTTCCTAATCTTGGAATGGCAATCGCAAAAGGACAACCATTATTCAGTATTAAACAAGGGAAAAAATCAATTCAATTTAATTCACCGGTTAGCGGACAAGTTGCAAAAGTAAATTTGGATCTTGGTGATAGCCTGGATACGCTTGATTATTCCACTTACGAAAAAAATTGGATCTGTGTTATTGATGCGGACAAATTAGATTTTGAATTAGCACAACTCAAAATCGGAAAAAACGCAGTTAACTTTTACCAAGATGAAATAGAGAGATACACAAAGCGTATCAAAGACTTTATTAAGAACGGAGATGATAAAAAAGATAGCTTTGAACTTTACTGGGGTCAATTGCAAAACTTAGAAGAAAAAGATTGGTACATAATAACCGGAGAGTTTTTTAAG
>QYQI01000009.1 GCA_007280825.1 Ignavibacteriales bacterium
GATAATGTATTTCTTAAGTATAAAACAGACTTAAGTATTTTATTGAAGTACGAGTACAAAAAAATGTATTCATTATCTTTATCCGGCGGGTATTCTAAAATTGAAAATTATTTTTGTTTTCAAGATACGGTTGATATCGGCAAATTTGATTTATTTGTTTTTCCCGAAGTTTCAATCTTATCTGCCGGCATAGATTTTATTATAAACCCATCCTACTATGGTACTTTTTCAGCTAATATTAAATTCAAAGATGTAAAGGATAATTTTGATAGGGCAGTTCCATATGAACCCAAGATTTATTCAACGCTTTCGTACGGATACAATTTCAGTTCAAGTTTGGGGTTCGATGTAAAATATTTGTTGGAACTAAATACTTATACTGATATAATTAATTCAAATAAATTAGACAATTATCACAATATTTCTTTTTCGTTGTTTTATGAATTATTAAAAGGATTTAAACTCACAGCCGACTTTCAAAATATTTTGAATCAAAGTAACTTTGTATGGAAACAATATCAAGAAAAACCGTTTGATCTATTTTTTGGTGTTGAATACAGATGGTAAATGAGTAATAAGTAAAAAAAATGAAACTAGCCGAACTGCAAAAAAAAGTAACCGATGTACTCGGAGTTTCCGTATCTCAAAAAGAATTATCATTTGAGATATTTATGGAAAACATTTCCGAGGTTCTTGGAGAGGGAATTACTTTGAAGGTTCCTCGCATCGGTTTCTTCCAGCAAAAAGCTGTTTCAACCGGTAATGATGTAAGTCAGTTAATATTTTCCCCACTCCCCGAAGATTTTACTCATGAAATGCATAATCTTTATTTAACAATTGAAGTTCTTCCCAAAGTAAAAACCAAACTTGAATTTGATGCTACGGTATTCAGCATCGGTGTTGGTAAACCTCTGCTTCCTCTATCAATAGATGAATTTCCAGATACAGAAACTTCTTATGCTATGTTGAGAAAATCAATCGAAGAAAGAGTTAAAGAATTAATCGCTGAGTCAGATCAAATTCCAAACTTTAATATTTGGGATGATTACTATAAATCACCTGAAGATTATGAAACCGAAAAACTTGGTGATATACAGTCGCAACTAACAGAGTTGACAGCTGATATTAATTATAAAGATCCAACGGAACCAGGAAGTATACCAAATAATTTTTTTGAGGATAATGTTTCTAAAACAATAAACGATGAACGAATAAATACATTTGATGACAAAACATCAGATAAAATTTCTCTTCAAGCAAATGAAGAAGATAAATTTTCTGACCTCGATAAAATTATTAAAGAAGAGAAAATTAATATTACTAAAGAAGAAGCAGACAGTGAAACAAGTTCACCGGAATCAAATTCTACTACTGAAGAAGAACACAACGATTATTCTGCGCTTGAAGAAACGGAGGTCTCAGCAGGATCATTAACCGTTGCCGATCTGTTGGATGATTCAATATCAATCCCTAAAGAGAAATTACATGTTCAAAATGAAGTATCTGAGCCGGAAATTAGTAGCCCACTGGAAATACCAATAGATAAAGTTGATGAGACAGAAACGGAAAACAAATTTATTGATCTTAAAGAAACGGAAACGGAAAATAAAATTTTTGAACGTAAAGAAACAGAAGCGGGAGATAAAATAATTGATCTTGGAGAAAAAGATAATTCAGAAACAATAGTTGATGAAAAAGAAAATGTTGATGATGAAACCGAAGATGAAGATTTAGAAAGGGAACAGCCGCAACTTGATGAGAAGATCGAATGGAACTGGGGTGACGAATTAAAAGATGAATTCGGTGTAATTATAGAAGAAGAAGCTAACTTCGAAATGGTTGATCAATTTAATGATGATGATAACTTGGAATTAATTGATCAAAAAGTTGGTACCGATAAAAAATTTACAAGGGACCTATTCAAAGAATTAGAGAAAACACTTGAGCGCGAAATCAATGAAGAAGAAGAACGCTTAAATGAAGATAGACTTAAATACAGCAGACGATTGACTAATGAAAGATCATTCAGATTTAAGAAACCAACAGATGAATATTCCGATAATCCTAAAAAGGTTGTATTAGAGTTTTCAGGTCCTCCTGTTAAATATGAATTTATTGAAGACCGGAGAATTGGCAGAGAAAAAAATAAAGCAATAACTCTTATTGATGAGAATGATAGAAGCTATGAAGATGATTATAATAAGCTTAGGATAAAACCAGTCATGAAAGAAAAAGATAATTATTTTAATAAAACATTTATTTTGATCTTTTCAGCATTTGTTATAGTAACCTCGATAATAATTTATCTGATTATGAGAGGAAATAATCCGAATGAACCTCAGCAGACAAAATTGGATGCTAATAATTCTCAGCAACCGGTTCAAAATACTATTGATTCACCAAAGATTGTAATTCCAAACCAAACAATTGCTAAACAAAATAATTCTACACAGAATAAAAATGTTTCTTCTCAACCAATAAACGATGAGTTAAGTGATTTTCCAATTTCTGCAACTCCGCCTGTTCCGATCAAACAAGAGAAAGCTCTTCAAAATCAAGAATCAAAAACATCTTCCAACAATTTAAGAACAGAACCAAAAACAAAACCGGAGAATAATGATTTGTATAAAACTCCGGCTAAAGATACGCGTGTAAATAAATCAATTTACTTCGATGGGAAAAATTATAGCTATCAAACCTCTTCTTGGCCGCGGAAACTTAGAGCCGAACAAGAGGTTAAACGATTGCGTGCGCTCGGCATTAATGCGTTTATTGTTGAAGCTTATCTTCCTCAAAAAGGAGGGACATGGTACCGCGTTCGTGTAGGTTCCTTTAATTCAGAAAAAGAAACGCAAGATTATATTAATAAAAATAAATTTTAAAATATTCCTGAAGGTTAGATATGAATTTAATCCAAATGTTTTTGAAAGGCGGATTAGTAATGTGGCCGATCCTTGCATGTTCAATTATTGGTTTAGCGATTGTGATCGAAAAATTTATGGTTATAAAAAAAGCAAAAATTAATGTTCTAGCATTTTCAATTAAGATAAGAGGATTACTAAAAAGAAAAGATCTTGACGGTGCTATTAATTACTGCATGGAGGAAAAATCGCCAATCTCAAATATTATCCGCAGGGGATTAAAGAAACACAAGTTCGGACGCAAAAGAGTAATTGAATCAATTGAATCTGCAGGTAAACAGGAAATCAGTAAACTCGAAAAAGGATTAGCAACTTTAGCTACAGTAGCCGGGGCTGCACCGATGCTCGGTTTTCTTGGAACTGTTACCGGAATGATCGCCGCATTTATGAAAATTCAAGAACTTCAAGGAAGTGCAAGTCCGGCTGATCTTGCTACCGGTATTTGGGAAGCATTACTTACAACTGCATTCGGTCTGTTCGTAGGAATTCCTGCACTTGCTTTATATAATTATTTTGTAAATCTAATAAGTAAAATAGTTTTGGATTTGGAAAGAGCTGCAACTGATATTCTTGATGTCTTAGATGAAACGGGTAAAGATTTTTCGGATGATGAAGAAATAGAACTATAGGTGAAAAAATGAAATTTGAATCTCCGCAAAAATTAATAAGCGCTTTTAACTTTTCTTCTTTGACCGATATTGTGATGCTGCTATTAATATTTTTTCTGTTGTCATCTCAATTTGTTCTTCAAACCGGTGTCAAAGTTAAATTGCCGGGCGCAAAAAATAACGAGCAAGCTCAAGCAACAAATTTTTCCGTTACAATAACAGATCAAGGAAGAATTTATGTAGGGTCTGATGAAGTTGGTCTTAATGCACTTGCCGGAAAGCTCTCCATAATTAAAAAAAATCAGAGCGATAACCTTACAATACGTGCTGATAAATCCGTTAAGATTGATATCATTATTAAAGTAATTGATGCCGCCAAAGGAATTGGAATTGATAAATTCACAATTCAAACCGAAAAAATTTCTTTCTAATGTTTACAAAAGAACCTCGAAATATTTCTTATCTGGTTTCAATTTCATTTCATTTGATACTTGCATTAATATTTCTTTTCGTAAAAATGTCCGGTGAATCTAATCCTCAGGAATATTTACTGGTTGGATTTGGTTCGGGCAGCGGGTCAGGAAGTCCGGGCGCACAATTTCAAAAAACTACTGTTGATGAAAATAAGACCCCTGAAGAGAAATCAATTAAAAAGAAGGAAGAACTTAAAAAAGTAGAATTGCCAAAATCAAAACAAACAGATGAAGATAATTTGATTGCATCCAATAAGAAGAAAGAAAAAGATGAAGTAAATAATTCAAAGGTTAAACCGCTTGTTAAAGGAAACGCAAGAAAAGAAGGAAGTGAATTAGGCGGTGAGGGGAGCGGTGGTTTTGGTTTTGAATTAGATTTTGGCGGAACAGGAAAGAGACGTATTTATAGTTATAACTTACCGGAATATCCGGAAGGAGTTTCAAAAGAAATAGATGTTAAACTAAGATTTACAATATTACCTGATGGAACAGTTAGTAAAATATTTCCGCTAATTAAAGCAGATGCACGATTGGAATTTACGGCAATCAATTCATTAAAAAATTGGCGGTTTGAACCGTTGCCAAAAAATGCAAAACAAATTGATCAAACGGTGGTAATCACTTTTCCGTACCGGCTTCAGTAGCTGGTTTATCATCCCTATAATAAAATCTATAGAAGAAAAATTCTGCAATTGAAAGAAGAGTTAATGAGATTGTATCTGAATCGAATTGAATACCGAAACCTTTACTGTCAACAAATATTTTTACAACAGAAGTTGAAATAGACCAACCGACTGCAAATAAAATTATAAGCAATGCTAAATTTGTAAATGCTGAACTTAAAGATTCATCTTGCCACTTTTTTGTAAAGATGACCAGCATAAAAACTAAGTGAGCACTAAAAATTAACGCTGTTATCATTTTATTGACCGTTCGATTGATGATGAAGTTTGCTGTTAATTATTCGTGCGCCTATTAAACCGCCGACGGATCCAAAAATTGAATTAACAATAAAATTATTTACAATTACAGAAAAGGTATAAAGAATGGAAAATCCGTTTTTCAGAATATCTTCTCTCACTGATTGAAAGATGTTGAGTACTTCTTTTTTTATATCTTCACTAAGCGGTAGGTTTTGAACTATACGCTGAAGATCGGTAAAGGATGCTATGACATCATTATGTTTTGTGATGAAAGTAATAAGTATTTCCAATACAGATCCGAATGAAGCAGCAAATAACCCGGTGAATAAACCGAATAGCAAAGCTTTTTTCATTGGGATCTTTTCAAAATTTCTTGTTGCTCGTTGATCTAATAATAAAGAAAAGAATGCCGCTAGCGGTAAAATCATACAGCAGGAAAAATTTTTTACAAAAGGAACAATCTGTAAAACCCCGGCTCCAAAACCGCAAATAATTGCCGCTAAATATTTCTTCAAGTTAGTCTCATCTTTTAAGTTCAAGAATTAAACTATTCAAGCCGGCGTAAAGATAAAAAAATCCAAAAGAACCTAAAAGGAATCCTGTTAAAAACGCAATTAATTTGGAATAAGCATAAATGTTTAATGAGGTAAGTAATACATCGGCAATCATTGGTGCTGCTGCAACAAGAAGAATATTAATGTGCAATTTCCCTTTTGGTAATTTTAATAATACAAGCAATGAAGGAAGTAACAATCCTAAGTATATTCCTGTGCAACGAGCGCAAGTTAATGTTTCGATTTCACCAAAAAGTAATAATTTATTTTTTTCTTGATGGCAAACTAATGAATAAGTCTTCTGTAGATAAGGAAGAGCAAAAACAAAATGCTCGTCTATTTTAATAAACCATTCGATGAAAATCCCTAAGAACCAAATCAAGGATAGAAAAAATAAGATCAAACTATAACTGCGCTTCATTAATCTGGCTTAATTAGATTGAACAATTTTGTAAATAAGGATCGTGCTCTTTGTGAGAAGATATAATTTTGAGTTGTATAAAAATGAATCTTCGACATCATCTTCTAATTTCGGTTTGAATATGAATGGATTAAAATTGTTTGATTCAAGATCGGAATCAGCAAAGTAAGCGATTTGTGATTTATCATTGACACAAATTGTTTGGAATGTTGCATTAATATTTTCAGCTTCAAATGGTAATTGAATTTTCTTAATACCGTTACCGAACTGATCGAACAGAATAAGATTTTTAGAATCTACGACTATTATTTTTGCATCATTTGTAATTGTAAAGTGCTTAGGATTAACAAGAGCAAAAGACCCGGCATCATAACTACCGATTGATGTTTGATATTCCCACCGGGAATTAAATTTCAAAATTCTTCTATTATCGGAGTCCAAGATAAATATATCACCTTGTGATGATATCGCAGAACTTAGTGGATATCTGAATTTAATCCTATCATCATCAGAATCTTGAGTTGAGAAGTAAGAAAGAAAATTCAAATCTTTATCAAATAACTGAATTCGGTTATTATTTTTATCAGCCACATAAATATTTAATGTTGCAGCAAAAACATCAATCGGGTAATCGAATGAAGATTCTTTCCAACCGTATCCACCAATTGATTTAATTACCTTTCCGAGTGTATCCAATTTTATTATTTCATTGGAAGAAACATCAGAAACATAAATATATCCTAGAGAATTTATCGAGAAAGATTTTGCAGAATTGAATGACCCAATTTGCCCGGAATAAATAATGGTTTGTGGTAATATGTAATTTACAGATGTAAAAAGTAAAATTGACAGGTAAAGTTTAAATTTCATCTATTTTAGCCCTTGAACTAACCTAATTTCGGGTACAAAGTTAGGCACACTTTCTGAAAGAAATTTCTTAATTAAAATAGTGAAATTTATTAAATTACCACAGACAGAAAGTCTGCCAAACATAACATCGAGGAAGCAATGCAAAAATTAATAATATTATCACTTGCCGTACTAATAATTCTTTCCTCATGTAAATTAAAAGACAACGTCACCTCACCTCAACCACCCGGTACCGGCGATACTAATATAAAGGTGGTTTCTCCAAATGGAGGAGAAACTTTAGCCGAGGGTTCAAGTTACCAAATTCAATGGACTGGCACCGGTACACTTTTAGTCCGAATTCAATATTCAATAGATAACGGAACAAGCTGGTCACTAGTTAAAGATAGCTTAAAAAACACAGGGCTTTATAATTGGTTCCCAATTCCGAATGTAGTTTCTAATCAATGCCGCATTCGTGTTTCATCACTTGATGGTGTAAGCAGCGCGCAAAGTAATCTAGTTTTTGCAATTGTAAAAAATTCTAATAAAAGTTTAAAAATAACTTCTCCTATTGGCGCCGAAACATGGCAAGCTGGTTCTTCCAAACAAATTACTTGGTACAGTTCCGGTATAGATTCTGTTAAGATTGAATATACAATTGATAACGGTCAGAATTGGATAGTACTTTCAAACTCAGTTAAAAACACAGGCGTTTATTTTTGGCAACCGATTCCAAATACTCCGACCACGCTCGCAAAAGTTAGAATCCGAGACGCACAGGATGGAGTTACCGCAACCGAAAGTCCCAACCCATTTCAAATTTTGCCGGAACAGACAATTAAAGTTATTTCGCCAAACGGTGGCGAAGAATGGTACGCCGGTTCCAGCAATAACATAAAGTGGCAATCAACCAACATCGAGAACGTAAAGATCGAGTATACAATAAACGGTGGCGCTACCTGGGCAACAATAGTTTCAATTACACCAAGTACAGGCGTTTACAGTTGGAACGGAATTCCAAATGTCAGTTCGCTTCAATGCAAAATTCGCATCAGCAATGCAACTATTGGAACTCCAAGTGCTGTATCGGATAATAATTTTACGATTACTTCGCTCGGCAGCCAGTTGATAACGGTGACAAGTCCAAACGGCGGTGAGAAATGGGCTGCTGGTTCAACGCAAAACATTACGTGGGCTTCATCAGGTATAACCAATGTTAAGATCGAATACACAATCACCAATGGAATATCCTGGAATACAATTACTTTAAGCACACCGAGCACAGGTTTTTATACATGGACTCAATTACCGAATGCGCCTTCAACAAATTGTAAGATTCGCATTAGCGATGCGCAAGACGGAACGCCATCGGATGACAGTGATAATTTATTCTCCATCACACCGGCACCGTCTATAGTAGTAACCTCTCCTAACGGCGGCGAAGTCTGGACAAGCGGCTCAAATCAAACAATAAAATACACTTCCCAGAGCGTTCCTAATGTGAAGATAGAATACACGACCGATGGAGGAGCCAACTGGACAACTATTACTAACTCTACACCACCCGACGGCGCTTATCCTTGGAATAATATTCCTAACCTCACTTCCTACCAATGCAAAGTTAGAGTCAGCGACGCTATGTATGGAAGTCCATCCGATGTATCGGATAATAATTTTACGATTATTTCGCCCGGTAGCCAGTTGATAACGGTGACAAGTCCAAACGGCGGTGAGAAATGGTCTGTTGGTTCAATGCAAAACATTACGTGGAATTCATCCGGTATAACCAATGTTAAGATCGAATATACAATCACCAATGGAATATCCTGGAATACAATTACTTTAAGCACACCAAGTAGTACAGGTTCCTATACTTGGGATCCAATTCCAAATGCAATCTCACCAAATTGTAAGATTCGCATTAGCGATGCGCTAGACGGAACACCATCAGATGACAGTGATAATATATTCTCCATCACATTGGCACCGTCTATAGTAGTAACCTCTCCTAACGGCAATGAAGTCTGGGCAAGCGGTTCAAATCAAACAATAAAATACACTTCTGTGAACATCTCTACTGTAAAGATAGAATACACGACCGATGGAGGAGCCACCTGGATAACTATCACTAGCTCTACGACACCAACCACCGGCGCTTATCCTTGGAATAATATTCCTGACCTCACTTCCTACCAATGCAAAGTTAGAGTCAGCGACGCTATGTATGGAAGTCCATCCGATATATCGGATAATAATTTTACGATCACCAATCTTAAGTCGATAACTGTGACAAGTCCCATCGGCGGTGATGTTTGGGATGCCAATACATCAAAGACCATAAC
>QYQI01000079.1 GCA_007280825.1 Ignavibacteriales bacterium
CATGTACTTCTTCACTTCCAACCTGATAAATTTTAGCTATGTGTTCAATATTTATAATATTCATTTTTGTTCCGTTCTTTAATTGAATTACTTTTTCTCTGTAGCTTTATGCTTAGCTTGAACAGATACTTTTGAACCTTCTTCTAATTCTTTAGATATAGCACGATAAGGACCGCTGACAACTTCTTCATCTCCTTTTAATCCGCTTAGAATCTCGATATAAGTATCGTCACTAATTCCTGTTTTAACTTCAATCATCTTTGTTTTATTTTCTTTTATAACAAACACAACTTCTTTCGGTTTATTGCTTCTGTCTTTTTTAACTTTTACTTCGTTCTCAGGTTGCACTCCCTGTGGTGTGCTTGTAATCGGTTTATCAATTCTAGCAGTAACACTTTGAATTGGAACAGTTAAAACATTTTGCTTTTTCTCTGTTTCAATATCTGCATCGCAAGACATTCCGGGTCTAATACTATTTCCTGCATTTACAATAAGTACCTTTACTTGAAAGTTTACAACTTCATCCTGAGTTCCAAGACCTTTTGTTACAGCACTATTTCCAATTTGAGTAACAACACCTTTAAATGTTTTATCTGAGAATGCATCAACGTGCACTTTTGCTGTATCACCAACTGAAATTAAGACAACATCATTTTCATCTACGTTAACAGTAGCTTCCATTTTGCTTAGATCTGCTACGGTTAGCATTTCAGTACCGGGACTAAAACCGCTTCCTAAAACTCTTTCACTTAGATCAATATTACGTTTGCTTATCGTTCCATTCATCGGAGAATAAACAATCGTTTTATTAAGATTTGTAATAGCGTCTTTCAAAGAAGCTTCTGCTTGAGTTACGCCGGATTTTGAAGATTCGTAATTACTAAGTGTTTGCAGGTAAGTTGATTTAGCGGTTTCGAGTTCAGAAGCGCTTGCCAAATTTTTCTGAGCTAAACCTTGCACTCTTTTATAATCGGATTCAACTTTATCAAGCAATGCTTTTGTAGAACTCAAAGATGACTTTGCTTGATCAAGCCGCGCCACAGCCATGTTACGTTGAGCTTCATAATTATCAGGCTTTATTCTTAAAAGGAGTTGCCCTTTTCTAACAACATCTCCTTCTCGTACAGCCAGATCAACAATTTCTCCGGTTGCCTCGGCACTAATCTTAACTTGATAAACCGGATTTATTTTACCAGTAGCAGAAACAACTTGAGTTACATTTCTCTTATCCACTTTTTCAGTTTGGACTGAAACAATTTCTTCCTTGTTACCGCTAAATACTACAAGCAGAAGAATAACAAGAAGCAGAAGTCCCAATCCTCCAAAAATAAAAAGTTTCTTTTTTGATTTTTTCCCGTTAGCCATTGTAATTAACTCCTTAATATAAATTTATTCATATTTTGAAAATTCTAATCTACCGATAGCATTGTTTAGCTTATCGTGCTGGCGATAGAAATCATAACCAGCATTAATTTTATTTCGCAGTGCATCTTGATAATCTCTGCTCGCTTGTAGAACATCAAGTATAGTAGCTGAACCAAGGTTATATCTTTCTTGATTAATTTTTCTAGTCTCTTCAGCAGCAAAAACACTCTTAGAAGCAACGTCTAAACTTTTTTTAGCCGCAACTAAGTCCAGATAAGTCTGTTTGATTTCAATTTTAATTTGTCTTTCTAATGCGAGAAGATCTTCTTGAGCATTCAAAGCACTAACCTTTGCAAATTGTATTTGGCTTTCTGTACTGAAATTTGAAAAAATAGGAACACTTAACGATAAGCTAACATTCAAAACTTTTCTGTTAAAGAGATCGCCGGTTGTAATTGCACTGGTACCGTATGAATAATTTCCGCTTAAGGTTGGGAAAATTCCGCTTCGTGCAATTGTAACTCCGCTTTCTGCTGCACTTAGATTTAATTGCTGACTTTTATAATCAAAACGATTATCCAAAGCTGCATTTACCATAGCTTGTATATCGTTAAAATCTTTCATGTAGGAATCAGTATCCAAAGTTTTTTTGGCTACAAAAGGATCTACAAGAGAGTAATCCTCGAGAACATTTAATGAAAGATAATTTAACAGTGCTGCTTTAGAAGATTCATAAATGTTCTGAGTTTGAATAAGTAATAGTTCTGCACCTCCTAACTGAACTTGAGCTGAATAAACATCGGCAAGTGTTACTGATCCTAAACGATTTCTTTCTTGGACTGTCTCATATAATTTTTGGAAATACTTAACATTTTCTTCACGAACATTCATAAGTTCTTCTGCATTAAGCACTATGTAGAAATAATCTGTTGTAGTAAATACAATGTTCTGTTTTAGTTTTGCAATATTATACTCGCTTGCTTTAACATTATCTTTTCTTTCAGAAATTGTAGCATAGTTTGCGAGACCATTGAAAAGTGTAACACTTCCACCAACTCCAACACTGTAACTTCTGTTTTCTGCGATTGATGCTGGTATATCAGTTGTGTTGCCGAAGAAATCCCTTTGGTTTCCACCTTTGTCATCTGTTCTTTGCCAATTCCACCCTAAAGAAGCACCAAGACTTGGTAATAATGAACCATATGCATTCTTTAATTGAGATTCGCTGGATAAAAGATTGTTCTTAGATTTAATTAGTAAAGTATTTTTTTGAAGAGCAATTGAAATTGCTTCATCGAGTGTTAGCTTTTTCTGAGCATATAAAGGTAAAGCTAGCAGCAAAACAATAAATAAAATTAAATATCTTTTCATTAGTCTCTCCTTTTGAGAACAATTAAGATTTTCTTTCTTAAGTATTATGACGAGATAAGTGTTATAAAAGTTACATTTTAAAGATAAGAAGATGTTACTTTTTATTTTTAAGATATTCATCTTTTATTGATAAAAAATAAGCATAAGCTTCTTCATAATTATTATCAATTTTGCCGTCAAGAATTGCTTCCTCAATTGTAGTCTTAATATCTCCAACAAGTTTTGAAGGAGGAATGTTACAGATTTTCATAATTTCTTCTCCTCTAACCGGAGACTGAAACGCTCGCAATTTATCTCTCTCACGAACATCTTTAACTTTTTGCATCACGATTTCATAATTCTCAAGATACTTCGTTACTTTATTCGGATTCTTACTTGTAATATCAGCGCGGCAAAGAGTAATTAAATCATCCAGGTCTTCATCAGCAGTAACTATAAGTCTTCTAATTGCTGAATCAGTTACTTCCTCATCCACCAAAGCAATCGGTCGTAAATGTAAGCGAATTAATTTTTCAATGTAATCTAATTTGGTAAGAGGAAGTTTCATCCTTTCAAAGATTGATTTCATCATTCTTGCACCGAGTTCTTCATGCCCATGATAAGTCCAGCCGATTCCTTCAATAAATTTTTTAGTTGGCGGTTTTGCAATATCATGTGCTAAAGCTGCAAACCTCAACCAAATGTTATCACTAACAGAAGTGATATTATCAACTACTATACATGTATGGTAGAAAACATCTTTATGGTGAAAATCATTTCTTTGTTCTACTCCTGCAAGACTATGCAATTCTGGAAAAATTACTTTTAGAACTCCGTTCTCAAATAATAATATTAACCCGATCGAAGGTTTATCACTTGCGAGTATTTTCATTAATTCATCGGTTATTCTTTCTTGGGAAACAATCTTAAGACGGTCAGGCATTAAGCTTGCGGCTTTCATAACAGATTCATCAACATGAAAATTCAACTGCGCAGCAAAACGAAATGCCCGCATGATGCGAAGTGGATCGTCATCAAAAGTTTTTTCAGCTTCAAGAGGTGTTCTGATTAATTTTCTTTCGATATCATTTATTCCGTCAAACTTGTCAATCAACTTTCCAAATGTTTTTTCGTTTAATGAAACGGCTAAACTATTTATTGTAAAGTCGCGGCGGTTAAGATCATCATCCAACGTTCCTTTTTCTACTTTAGGATTTCGGCTGTTGTGTTTATAAGATTCTTTGCGAGCTCCGACAAATTCGAGCGCCATTCCTTGATAATTGAAATGTGCTGTCCCGAAATTTTTATAGATTGTGACTTCTTTTATTCCCAGATCGTTTGCTAATTGCTCGGCAAAATTAATCCCATCACCAACCACTAAGAAATCCATTTCATTCTTATTTCGTTTTAGAATAATATCGCGAACAAATCCGCCAACAAGATAAAGTTCTTCATTCATCTTATCAGCGAGCAAAGAAGCAATTTTCAAAAACTTATATTTATTTAATTCTGTTTTAAAATCCATTACATCACTTTGTATAAGTTATTTTTATTTCATCATGGTTATTCTTAAACCAATTCACCATTATTAAGTTTTCTATATACATATGATCATTATTATCATCTTTCTGATAATCGAATGATCTTATTGCAAAATATTGAGCTGTTTCATAATCTAGATTTCTTAAAGCATACTTAGATATTTCTAACGCTGCGTAACTCGAGGAGTAATCATGAACTTTTATATTTCTCTTTAATTCGGTTATTAAGTTATCTAAACCAGAATTGTCATTAACAGAAAGATTAATCAGAGATGGAATGGAAAAATATTCTATTCCTTTCGAATTAAGAGATAGTATTTTTTGGTACTTCTGTTTTTGATTATAATTCAAGTATTTTTTTAAGGAATCAACGCCTTCATCTAAAAGAGATTTTCTAATTAGCACTTCATTTGTAAAATTGATATGGGGACTCTGTACAATCAGCGAATCATATACAGAAACCGCTCTAATATATTGATTCGTTTGGATCAACAAATCCCCTAAGATCAATTCTAAATTATAATAGAATTGACTTGTTCTAAAATTAACTATTTGATTATTCAAAAACTCTGTAGCTGTTACATATTTTTTCTCAGCAGAATATGATGACACTACCCCAAGCAATGACTGGTAAGAATTTGAATAATCGTAAACATTCTTAAATAAGTCTAAAGCTTCCGAATATTTTTTATTTTTATATAATTCCCAGGCCTTTTTTACATCGGAAGCTGCCATTCGAGGGCAATATTTTTTGAATATACTTACTCCGCCGAAATAAAGTTGAGCTCTGTTCTTATTGAATTCAATTTGATAATTCTCCAGGAATAATTCGTAATTTTTGGCAAGTTCATTAAGTTTTTTCCCATATACTTTTTGAAAATCATTTACTACATATAAATATTTAATTTTTGATATACCAAATTTATCTTCAAGATATTTTAGAAAAGACCCGGCATATATATATGAGATTGATGATGTCTGTGAAAAAAAATTAATCCCACTAAATAGTTTTTCAATAGAATATTTATAACCAGCTGTAAAAGCAAGTTTAGCCATGTAATGAACCGGATAATTATCATAATTATTTTCAATTGACATTGCAAGACCTTCAATCATCGCTGGATTAAAGTCTGCCGAAACTTTGAAAGGTGTTTGACCAAATTCCCCTGCTAAAATATGTACGAGTTCATGTTTTAAAGTTCCGCCATAATTATAGTAATTCAAATAGATTTGTTTCAGCCATGGTTTCGCAATATCAGCATTGCCTGAACCTAATAATTCTCTTTTACTTTCTTTCCCGGGAAATAGATATGAATCAATATTATTCGAGAATGGTAATGTAAGTTGAATCTTAATCTGGTCTAAGTAATATTCATGAAGAAGTGCATTATATCGTTTTTCTTTATCTCCTCGAAGTGAATCTGGTAAATGAATTTGGAAGTTATTGGTAATTATTGTTGAAGCGAGTTCTTTTTCAATACGATTTTTATCGGTTGCAAAAAATAATTTTGGTTTCAATATCGAAAAGGAAAGAGAGATTAATATTAGAGATAATACAATTAGATTTTTTTTAATTTTACTAATATTTATGATTTTCGTAGAGGTATAAAAGACTAAAATGAAAAAAGCTAGATTGAAAATCCTATAAACTATTAATATGCGGTCAACTGATAAATCTTCATCATAAATAGTAC
>QYQI01000102.1 GCA_007280825.1 Ignavibacteriales bacterium
AAAAAATGTTTAACAAAAAATCCTAGTATAGCTGCAGCAGTGATCTGTGGTATTACAATAAAGAAATTAAAGATGCCCATATAAACACCCATCTTTTCAGAAGGAATGGAACCTGCGAGTATTGCGTAAGGCATAGCAAGAATTGATGACCAAGCTAAACCAATTCCTAATTCGGAAATGAGTAAAAGATTAGGATTCTTAATAACATAAAATGATGCAAGCCCGATTCCTCCACAAATTAGACTAATCATGTGTACAGTTTTGCGTGAAGATCTTTTTGCAATCCATGGAAGAAGAAATGCTGTAAGTGCTGCGAAGCCATTGTAAATCGCAAATAAAACACCAACCCAATTTGCTCCCTCATTAAATAAAACTGAAGAGGTATCAGTCGCTCCATATATGTGATGTGTCACAGCTGGAGTTGTATAAATCCACATTGCGAAAAGTGCAAACCAAGAAAAAAATTGTACGACTGCAAGTTGAATCATTGTTCTAGGCATTCCAACAAAAGATTTAAATATTTCAGCAACTCCTTTAAGTAAGCCCTTACTTTTCAATTTGTTATGTTCAAATTGATCTATATTTTCTGGAGGATATTCTTTAGTACGAAAGACCGTCCAACCAACTGCTGATATAAATGCAAATGCGCCTATATAAAATGAATAGCGTACTGATGGTGGAATTTGTCCTGTCGGTGCCGTATTACTTATCCCTAGCCAATTAGTAAAAATATATGGCAATACTGATGCTATGATTGCTCCAGTTCCAATAAAAAAACTTTGAACAGCAAACCCAGTAGTTCTTTGTTCAGACGGAAGTAGATCAGCAACTAAAGCGCGGAATGGTTCCATAGAAATATTTATTGATGCATCCATAATCCATAGCATACCCGCGGCGACCCAAAGTGCTGGAGAGTTGGGCATTATTAATAATGCAAGAGAAGCAAGTATAGCACCAATTAGAAAATATGGGCGACGTCTGCCTAATTTTCCCCACGTTCTATCGCTTAAATAACCTATGATTGGCTGAACGATTAATCCTGTAACTGGTGCTGCAATCCATAAGATTGGTATTTGATCTATACTCGCTCCCAGAGTTTCAAATATTCTACTGACGTTTGCATTCTGAAGAGCGAAACCGAATTGTATTCCTAAAAAACCAAAACTCATATTCCAAACTTGCCAGAAATTTAATCGTACTTTTGTCATAAAGTTACCTTATGATTTAAGAATTATTTCTAAAGCAATTTAACCGATTGTTATATAAAATTCTTGTTTAAAGAGTTATAAGCAATAAAAGATTCTCACTTAAAAAATATTTATTTTGTTAACGAAATAAAAAAGTAATATTCATGCAAGAAAGCAACACTTCAAATCGGAAAAAAGATCACATAGAACTTTGTCTTTCTGAGAATGTTTCATTCAAGACAAAGACTAATGGATTTGAGAACTATGAATTTGAACATTACGCAATAACTGAGGTTGAGTTTAATAAAATTGATCTATCCACTAGATTCCTTAAAAAGAAAATTAATTATCCATTCTTAATTTCTTGTATGACTGGCGGAACTGAAGAAGCTAAAAGTATTAATGAAAAATTAGCAACAGTAGCTAAAGAGTTCCAAATTCCGATAGGTGTTGGAAGCCAAAGACAAGCTTTAGAAGACAAACAGTATCACTCCACTTATAGAGTAGTTAGAAAGAATGCAGGAAATGTTCCTATACTCGGAAATATTGGCGCAGCTCAAGTTGCTAAATCAAAAAAAATAATTGATGAGATTAGATTGCTTATTGATCTTGTTGAAGCGGATGGGATGGTCATTCATGTAAATCCGCTTCAAGAATTATTACAAACAGAAGGTGAACCGGATTTTAAGGGATTGATTAAAAATATTGAGAAGATTTGTTCTAAAATTAAAACTCCGATTATTGTTAAAGAAGTTGGTTCAGGAATAAGTAAGCGTTCAGCTAAAAGACTTTTGGAAGCCGGTGTTCAAGGAATTGATGTTTCCGGTGCAGGTGGAACAAGCTGGGCTGCGGTTGAATTAATGAGAAGTAATAAAGAAGATAATTATTTTCAAGAATGGGGATTGCCTACTTCATATTGTGTTAGAAAAGTTAAGGAATTAAAAAAAGATTTTGACTTTACACTTATTTCTTCCGGCGGAATTTCAAACGGAGTTGATATTGCGAAATCAATTGCACTTGGTGCCGATCTTTCTGCATCTGCAAGAATTATTTTACAAGAAGTTATGAAGAATGATGTAAATGGTGTTGTAGAATTAATCCAATCTTGGTTCTCAACAGTAAAAAGAATTATGTATTTAACTGGTTGCAAGGATATTCAAACTTTTAAGAAAGTAGGATTAATAAGAAAAGAGGAATTGTATTGAATTCTAATGCGAGAAAATTTAATAGTATTTATAATTATGAGATAGCAAAAATTGAAAAGCAATTAGGACTACTTTTAAAAGGAAAAGAACCAAGATATCTGTATGAACCTTGTTCTTATATTCTAAATGGAGGAGGAAAACGTCTTCGTCCGTTTCTTGTTCTAATTTCAGCGAAAGCTGTTGGTGGAAAATTTAAGGATGTTTATAATGCAGCAATCGCAGTAGAGATACTTCACAACTTTACTCTTGCACATGATGACATAATGGATAATTCTCCGAAACGGCGCGGAAGAAAGACACTTCACAAAAAGTATGATGTTAACACTGCAATTCTTGCCGGTGATAATTTAATCGCGCTTGCTTACGATTGTCTTCTAAAAGATTGTAAGAATAATGTAAAAGAAATTGTTTCAGCATTTACACATGGTGTAATTGAAGTTTGCGAAGGACAAAGCTTAGATAAAGATTTTGAACTTCGACAAAACGTTTCTATAACTGAATACCAAAGAATGATCTATAAGAAAACTGCAGCGTTGGCTGAAATGTGCTGTTCAATAGGTGCGCAACTGTGTTGTGCTTCAGCAAAAGAAATTAAAGCAGTTTCAAATTATGGTAAAAATCTCGGCATGGCTTTTCAATTACAAGATGATCTGCTTGATATTGTTGGCGTAGAAGATCAAATTGGGAAAACAATTGGAAGCGATTTAGTGGAAGGGAAAAAAACATATTTATTTTTACGTGCACTTGAAAAATCTAATTTTCAAGATCGGACTGAACTTATCAAAGTTATAAAGCAAAAGGGAATTTCACGCAGTGAAATTCATAAGTATAGTAAGCTCTATCTAAAATTAGGAGTTATAAAAGATGCTGAGCACGAGATTATGAAATACACTAAATTGGCATTAAAGAATTTATCATCACTAAAAAAAGGTGAAGGTAAAAATTTAATGATCTGGTTAGCTAATGCTCTTATTACAAGGAACAAATGATCGAACATAAAATAAAAATAATCAATAATGCCGGTTTACATACTCGTCCGGCTGCGACAATTGTTAAATTAGCATCAAAGTACAAATGCGATTTTTTTCTGAATAAAGATGGTCTTCACATAAACGGGAAAAGTATAATTGGTGTTATGACACTTGCTGCTGAAAAAGGGTCTGAAATATTGTTGATCTTTGACGGGGAAGATGAAGAACATGCTTCTAAAGAAATAGTAGATTATTTTAACAGAGGGTTTGACGAACTATAATATGAAATCTGAATCAGAAAATATTTTAAAAGGAATTGCTGCCGCACCTGGTATAGCAATATCGAAGGCGTTTCTTTACAAAAAAGAAAAAGAAGAAATTGTTAATGATCCAATCACAGATGTAAATGAAGCTCTACAAAATCTTGAAATAGCGTTGCACCAATCCAAAAAAGAATTAAGGAAAATATTTTCTCTTGCAGTTGATAAACTGGGTGAGAAAAGAGCTGCAATATTTGAAGCTCAAATTATGATCCTTGACGATCCGATTCTTGTCGCAACAATTCAAAATAGAATTAAAAATGAAAAACGCGTTCCGGAATACATCGTTAATGATGAGATTTCTAAATACACAGATCTTATGAACCTCTCGCATGAATCTTACATGAAAGAACGTTCTCATGATATTGAGGACATAAAGAATAGAATTATTAGAAATCTCAAAAAGAAAAAATGGAAATCCAGAATTACTAATGATGTTGTAGTAATTACTACAACTGTAACTCCATCAGATACGGTTTTATTCTCACGTGTAAATGTTAAGGGATACGTAACGGATTTTGGTGGTTTAACTTCTCACGCTGCGATTGTTGCAAGATCATTAAATATTCCGGCTGTTGTTGGTCTGCATGATGCAACTAATAGGATTAAAGAAAATGATCTTATAATTATTGACGGATATAAAGGTGAAGTAATTATTAATCCTACCGATAAACAGCTTCAACACTATCAAAAGAAAATTGATAAGCTTACGAAAGAAGATCATGAATTAATTAAACTCCGCGATTTATCTGCAACAACATTAGACGGTAAAGAGATTCAACTGTTGGCAAATCTTGATCTAATTGAAGAGATGGAATTTATTGTACAGAACAGAGCAAAAGGTGTTGGTCTTGTACGCACAGAACAATTGTTCGAAGTATATGAAACATTCGCTGATGAAGAGGAACAATTCAGTGTTTATAAAAATATTGCGGAAAGGATTTATCCTGAAATTGTAATAATACGTGCATTTGATATCGGTGGAGATAAAGTTTTGCCTGTTGATCTAAAAGAACCAAATCCGTTTTTGGGCTGGAGAGGAATTCGTTTGTTGTTAGATAATACTCAACTTTTCAAAACTCAAATACGTGCAGTCTTAAGAGCAAGTACACATAAAAATATAAAATTTATGCTGCCTATGATTTCTTCTCTATATGAAATCCGAGCTTCTAAAGAAATTATTGATCAATGTAAATCCGAATTAAAAAAAGAAGGGAAACATTTCGATAAGCATATGAGCGTTGGAATTATGATCGAGATTCCGTCCGCAGCTGTGATGATGCAAGATTTTGCCGGTGAAGTTGATTTTGCCAGCATTGGTACAAATGATTTAATTCAATATTTACTGGCAGTTGATAGAGGAAACGATATTGTCTCGAATATCTATCAAGAATTTCATCCTGCTGTTGTTAGAACACTTTACCACATAATTAATAATGGTAAAAAAACAAAAACGCCGGTTAGTATGTGCGGTGAAATGGCTGCCGATCCGTTTGCAGTTCCGTTATTAATCGGACTGGGATTAGAATCGTTAAGTGTTTCAGCTTCTGCTATTCCTCACATTAAAAAAATAATAAGAAGCATTGACCTTAAAGAAGTAGAGCTTTTGGCAAATAAATGTTTAGAACTCAAGACTGAAAAAGAAATAAACGATGCAATTCATGAGTATTATAACAGAAAAATAAAAAACCAAATAATAAATTTTTATTGAGGATTAAAATGAACTTACAAGAAATGATTTCGAAGTATGATGTTCATAATCAATTCAAAGTATTAACTGATTCTTATGTGCAGGTGGAATATGCATGGAATAATAAGTTTAGCGTATCATCGATTAAAACATCCAAGATCAAAAATATTATTTTAACCGGTCTTGGCGGATCTGCAATCGGTGGTGATCTTCTGCAAAATTATTTACGTACTGAATTAAAATATCCCTACACAGTGAACAGAAATTACGAACTGCCTCTTTATGCTAATGAGAATACTTTGGTGATCGCTTCTTCTTATTCAGGCAATACAGAAGAAACAATCGCAGCATTGAATCAAGCGATAAAAAAGAAATGTCAAATTGTTTGTTTATCAACTGGTGGTAAGATCGAAGAGATTGCGATGAAAAAGAATATACCATTCGCTAAACTATTAAAGGGTTATCAGCCAAGGTTCGCTCTCTGGATAAATTTTTTTACATTGCTTAAGATTGTCCATTCATTGAAATTAGTTCCCAGTCAAACAAAAAATGTTCAACAAGTAATTGAGTTATTAAAAAGAAAAGGATTAGAGTATTCGAAAGAGACTAATGCTGCATTGAATTTAGCCGAACAGATGCTTGGTTTTATTCCATTAATTTATGCAGTTAGCGATTATACGTCTGTTGTAGGAACAAGAATAAAAGGACAGTTTAATGAAAATGCCAAACATCATGCTTTCTTTGGATATTTGCCTGAACTCGATCATAATGAAATTTTAGGATGGGAAGGATATAAACCTACAATGAATATAAAGCTGATCAATATTCTTGATGAAGGTTATCATCCTCAAGTTAAGAAACGATATGATCTAACTTCCGAAATGGTTAGAAAAGCCGGAGCGGAAGTTATTGATCTTAAAAGTAACGAAGCTAATGCAAAACTAAGATTGGTAGATTTAATCTTTCTTGGCGATTGGGCAACTTATTATCACGCTGTATTACGCGAATTTGATCCGACAAGTATTGATAGTATAAATTATTTAAAGGCACATCTTTGATAAAAAATTGGCGGATATATTTACTAATTATATTTTTAGCTCCTCAAATTATTTCCGCCCAATTTTACTTCTTCGGACGTAACAAAGTTCAATACGAAAAATTTAATTGGAAAGTTCTTAAGACCGAGCACTTCAATATTTATTATTATGATGATTTTACAGAAATAGCAGAGATCGGTGCTAGGTTCGCCGAAGAAGCATTTGAATCTCATAAAGTAAAATTCAATCACTATGTAACAAATAAAATCCCTCTCATATTTTACAACACTCATACTCATTTTCAGCAGACAAATATTTCTCCCGGATTTATCCCAGAAGGTATCGGCGGTTTTTTTGAATTTATGAAAGGACGAGTTGTAATTCCTTATTTAGGAAATCTTGCTCAATTTAAGCATGTGATCAGACATGAGTTGGTTCATGTTTTCATGACAAATAAAATTTATAATATTTTGAATGATCACAGAATCAACACGGATAAAATGCCGCCGCTTTGGTTTGTAGAAGGTCTTGCAGAATATTGGTCGTCCGATTGGGACACACAATCCGAAATGGTAATGCGTGATGCCGTTCTTAACGGAAATTTTATTCCCCTTACCGATCTTGAATATCTTTCAGGATATTTAATGTATAAAGAGGGACAAAAATTTTTAGAGTTTGTTGGAAAGAATTACGGTGAAGATAAAATTCTTGCAATCTTAGAAAACTTTTGGAGGTTTAATAAATTCACGGATCTCTTAGAATTTGTAACCGGTGAAAAAATAAATGATCTTGATAATAAGTGGACTTACGATTTAAGACAAAAATATTTCCTACTATACAAAGAAAACTATCCGCATTTCATTCAAGCAAAAAAAATTACTAATGCCGGTTTCAATTTTGCTCCAAGATTTTTTCAGAATGGTAATAAAAAAGAAATTTATTTCATCGGTAATCATGTCGGTTACACCTCTGTTATGAGGATGGATTATAAACCGGATAGCAGCGACTATGCCGAAGCTGAAGTTTTAATTGAAGGCGAACGTGATGCAATTTTTGAAGCATTCCATCTACTAGAAAATACTTTTTCGGTTTCTTCAAACGGATTACTTGTTTTCATTACAAGAAGTCAAGCTACCGATGTTCTTCATGTTTATTCAATCAAAGAAGAAAAGCTAATTAATACTTTTCAGTTTGACGGTTTGATCAGAATTAAAGCTCCAAGTTTTTCTGCCGATGGTAATAAGATCGTTTTTACAGCGACTGATACAAAAGGTTTTAGTGATTTATTTATTTATGATCTAAATACAAAACAACTAACTCGTTTAACTAATGATTATTACGAAGATATCGATCCTACATTTAATAAGGACGGAAGTAAAATAATATTTTCATCCGACCGCACTGACGGACTTTTCAAACAAAAGTATAATTTATTTGAATACGATTTGACAACACATGATATTTCTTACCTAACAAATGTTAACGCAAATATTTCTACTCCAAATTTTTCACCAGATTTTTCAGAACTCTACTTTACAAGCGATTATGACGGCACTTATAATATTTGGAAAATTCCCGTAGGCGGAGATAGAGCAAACGGAATGACTCAAGTTACAAAGTTCATTACTAGTGTTTATGATTTTTCCTTTGTAGATAAGAATACACTTGTTACTTCCGGATTTGAAAATTTTTCTTTTCAATTTTATTCTCTCGATTTAAATTCAATACAAAATGAAAAATACGTTGCGTTTAATTTTGAGAATTTAGGATCGAAATGGATTTTTGAAAGGATTAAACTAACTGCAGAGTATGACCGACTTAAATATGAAAAAGAATACAATTTAGATTATGCAGTTAGTCAATTAGTTACAGATCCGGTTTATGGAACAAGGGGAGGTGCGTTATTAAGTTTAAGCGATCTCTTAGGCGACGAACAATATGTATTTTATATTTCTAATACATCAGAACTACAAAGTGAGATTCTGAAAAATTTTAATTTATCACTTGCGCGTGTTAGTTTGAAAGATAGAACAAATTATGGATTCGGAGTTTTCAATTATTCGGGAAGACGTTACGATATAAGAGAATCAGACGAATATTTTTACGAAAGAGTTTTCGGCGGTTACATTTCTCTTATTTATCCGTTCTCTTCGTTCCAACGGCTTGAAGCAGAAATGGATATTGCAAATTCAGATAAAGAATTGTCCGGAAGTTTTATTACTAGAAAATCTCTTCTTGTAACTAATACTATTTCATTTGTTCATGATAATTCAATTTGGGTTGTTACAGGTCCTGTTGACGGTTCACGATTTCGATTATTACTCGGCTACACCAGCGATGTTAAATACAGTAATGTAAACTACTATTCCATTATAGCCGATTATAGAAAATATTTCCGCTTAGGTTTAAGAAGCAGCTTAGCAACTCGAGCAGCAATTTTTATTAATGATGGTAAGGAAGCGAGAAGATATTTTGCGGGTGGAAGTTGGGATTTGCGTGGATGGAATCGTTGGTCTATACGCGGAGAGAAAATGTGGTTGTCATCTATTGAATTGAGATTCCCGCTTGTTGATCAATTTACGATTAACTTTCCATTTTTTGGATTATCATTTTTTCAGATCAGAGGAGCGGCATTTTTTGATGCCGGTGCTGCTTGGGATAAAGATTATAAAGAAACTTTGGGCAGCATAGGAGCGGGAATTAGAATAAACATCTTCAATATTTTTGCTTTAAGGTATGATATCGGCAAAAAAATTGAAAAAGATTTTACTCAATTACAACCGGGTTTATTTTATCAGTTTTTCTTCGGATGGGATTTTTGAAAAAAAATTATATCAAATATATCTCACTGATTATTTTGTTAGCTCTTTTAAGCTGCACTCAGCCGATTGCTTTTAAGAATATGATTGTTGGCGGTCCTGGATATTTTATGTTCGGAAAAAATCCCGAAAGGAAATTTTACAATGATATTTCTATTGACGATAGCTTAAAACTAAAATGGTCAGCGGAAACAAGCGGAAGCCAAACTAATACTTCTGTTGTTATTTATGATAATATCCTTTTCGTTGGAGATTTATCCGGCAAGTTTTATGCGTTTGATAGAACTACGGGCAAAATGTTTGGTTATGAAAAATATACTGGCTCTATTTCAACCACTCCTATCGTTAATAATTTAAGAGTGTTTATTTTACTAAATCAATTCAACGAAAAATATTCTTTATTGAAGA
>QYQI01000066.1 GCA_007280825.1 Ignavibacteriales bacterium
CCCCATGATAATTAATTTAGTTTTATACATAGCAACAACCGTGTTTATCATTTACTCAAGATAATATGATTAGGAAATTGAAATGACCGATTATCTGCTAAGCTTATTTTTTTTACTTTTACTAAGCGCATTTTTTTCTTCTTCCGAGATCGCATTCATTGTAGGAAATAAAATTAAAATAGAAATTCGCGCACGGAAGAAAAATTTATCCGCTCTGAACGCAAGATATTTTATCAATAACCCCGATCAATTTTTTTCAACAATTTTAATTTCAAACAGTACTGTTAATATTGCTTTCGCATCACTCAGCTCTATATTTCTTTCCAAATTATATGGATTCAAGGAATTCGAAATACTCTTGATATCCACTGCACTAATTCTTCTGTTTGGTGAATTGATTCCGAAATATTTTGGTAGAGAACTTGCAGACCGGCTTGTTATGATCGTAGCAATTCCATTGAGGGTTATTGCTATTGTACTATATCCGTTGGTAAAAATAACATCTAAAATATCTTCAGTCTTAAGCAGAACGAACTTAAAAGAAGAAGAAGAAATTCAGCATTTATTCGATAAAGAAGATATCCAAAATTTAATTGAAGAAAGTTCCGAAGCCGGAAAAATGGATGAAGAACAATCGGATATTATTAGCAAAGTGATTGATATACGCGAACAGCGTGTTTATGAAGCAATGACTCCGCGCACCGATATTGTTGGAATAGAAGTATCTAGTTCGATGCAAGAAGTATTAAAATCCTTTATTGATTCCGGTTACTCAAAACTTCCTGTCTACGATGAAAATCTGGATAACATAAAAGGTGTGGTTTTTGGCAAAGATATTTTTAAGCAGCCGGCAGATCTAAAAGCCGCTATGCGTGAAGTTGTCTTTGTACCAGAGACTAAAAAAAGTTTGGAAATGCTTAATGAATTTTTAGATAAACAATTTTCAATTGCAATTGTGGTTGATGAATTTGGCGGGACTGCAGGAATGCTTACCGTCGAAGATTTGATAGAGGAATTATTCGGCGAGATACGAGATGAGTTTGATGATGTAGAAGAAAAAATTGCCAAAAAGATAGATGCTAATTCTTACTTAGTTAACGGTAAAGTAGAAATAGATTATTTGAATGAAGAATTAGATTTTCAAATACCCGAAGGGGATTATGAAACTATTGCAGGTTATGTAACGTTTAGAATTGGAAGAATCCCTGTAAAAGGAGAATCATTCAAGATTCATAATTTATCGGTTCAAATATTAAAAGCAGACAAAACTAAAATAGATTTATTGAAACTCACACTGATTCCGGAAACGGAAATTTAACCAGATCAAATTCAGAAAGTAAAAATATGGCATCACTCTTATCCTCTCTCTTTGGAAATCATTATGATATACCTCACTTTGATTCAGATTCATTTGAAAGAATGATGAATGAAGAAAAAAATTCTATTCTTTTAGATGTGAGAACACTTGAAGAGAACAAAACTTTAAGAATACCTAATTCAAAGATAATAGATATTCATAAACCTAATTTCTTAGATCAAATTGATAAACTTGATCGTTCGAAACCTTATTTTGTTTATTGCCATGCTGGAAGAAGAAGTAATTCTGCTTGCAAACAAATGAAAAGTATGGGATTTGAAAAAGTTTTCAATTTAAAAGGCGGCATTATTAGTTGGCGCGGGAAGACTGAACAAGGATAATTAACTTATCTCGACTTAATAATTTTCGCTGTTTAACTAATTGTGTGAATTAGAATTTAAACCGTTCCACCAAAATAACCGCGGACAAGTAAAACGGTTCTATAGTTGCAACTTGTTTTTCTAACCCCGCGATTAATCGCGGGGTTAAAGAAAATAATAGTAATACATTTAACTGTTTCAACAGTTTATCAAACTATATTCTTTAATTCACACAACTAGTTGTTTACATGCAAATCATATTATAAATTCGTTCAAATCTCAAATGGAGAATGTTCATATTTTCCATTATCTTTCACACCAAATTTCTAATAAGTGTTTTGTTAAATTTTACAGTAAATCACACAGACAAAAGTTCTAAAGCAAGAGTAGGTGAGTTCATAACTGATCATGGTGTTGTGCAAACGCCAATATTTATGCCGGTTGGAACTCAAGGTACAGTTAAAGCTATAACTCAGCGCGTTCTTGAAAATGATATTAATGCTGAGATCGTTCTTTCAAATACTTATCATTTGTATTTAAGACCGGGAACAACAATTATAGAAAAAGCCGGCGGTCTTCATGAATTTATGAATTGGAACAGACCGATTCTAACAGATAGCGGCGGTTTTCAAGTTTATAGTTTATCGGATCTTCGCAAACTTAAAAAAGATGGTGTTGAGTTTCGTTCGCATCTTGACGGTTCAACTCATTTCTTTTCTCCGCAAAAAGTAATTGAAATTCAGCGTAGCATCGGATCAGACATAATGATGGTGCTTGATGAGTGTACACCATTTCCTTGTGAATATGAATATGCGAAAAAATCTAGAGAGCTAACATCAGATTGGGCTGTGTTGAATAAGAAAGCTTTTGATGAAACTAAACCGCTTTACGGGCATCAACAATATTTATTCGGAATTATTCAAGGAAGTATTTACAAAGATTTACGTGAATCATCTGCAAAAGATTTAGTGAAATTGGATTTTGACGGATATGCGATTGGAGGACTTGCAGTTGGTGAACCAACAGAAACTATGTATGAGCTTGTGAATTTTACAACTGATTTTATGCCGAAAGATAAACCAAGATATTTGATGGGTGTAGGAAGACCGGAAAATATTTTAGAGGCAATCGCTCGCGGAATTGATATGTTTGATTGTGTTATGCCGACAAGAAACGCACGTAATGCTTATCTCTTTACATCAAAGGGAATTGTCTCGATGAGGAATGCGGCTTACAAAGATGATATGGATCCGCTGGACAAGGAATGTGATTGTTATACATGTAAAAATTTTTCAAAAGCTTATTTAAGACATTTATTTAATTCAAAAGAAGTTCTTGCTCTTGAATTGGCAACGATACATAATTTAACTTTTTATCTTAACTTAGTTCGCGAAGCAAGGAAAAGAATTGTAGATGGAAGTTTCATCGAATGGAAAAATTATTTTTCTAAGATCATTTCAATAAACGTTCAATCAATAGAGGAGCAGTAATGAATATTCTTTTAGCAATGGCACCTTCACCGGATGGATCAGGCGGCGGAGGAAGTATGGTCAGCACTTTAATTATGTTCGGTGCAATCTTTGCAATCTTTTATTTCATGATTATTCGTCCCCAGCAAAAGAGAGCAAAAGAAAGAGCAAAACTTTTATCAGCAATTGAAAAAGGCGATAAGGTTATAACAAGCGGCGGTATGCACGGTACAATTGCCGGCATTGAAGATAAAATTGTTTTACTTGATGTTGGGAATAATGTTAAAATGAAATTCGACCGCTCTGCAATTGCTACAGTATTAAAAGAGAACTCAGATAATAAATAATTTACCTTCCCAAAATCCCCCTCCTTAGCAAGCTTGCCTACCGGCAGGCAGGGAGGGGGAACTAAAGAGGGTGGTTGGAATAATTGAAATTATGAAAGAACTCGGCATAAAGAAAAATTTTCTTGGAATAGAAAAAGAATATTCCAATTACAAAGATTCTAAGATTGTAATCGTTTCCGCTCCGTTAGAAAAAACAGTTTCTTATGGTAAAGGTACAAGCAAAGGACCGGAAGAAATTTTGGAAGCTTCCCATTATGTTGAATATTATGATGAAGAGCAGAGCAGGGAATTATGTTTTGAAAAAGGGATTTGCACGCTTGAAGCATTAAACTTTCAAAAGCTATCTGTTGAAAAATCACTTGATAAAATCTATAAAGAAGTATCAAAACACTTAGATGCCAGAAAATTTGTTGTAACGTTAGGTGGTGAGCATTCATTATCTGCTGCACCAATTAAAGCACATCATGAGAAATTTCCCAATCTTTCAATATTGCAAATTGATGCTCATTCCGATCTTCGAGAAAGTTACGAAGGTTCTAAATATTCTCATGCAAGTGTAATGGCAAGAGTTGCTGAATTCAATTCGAACATTGTGCAAGTCGGAATCCGCGCACAGTGTAAAGAGGAAGTTGATTTTAGGAAACGTAAGAATATAAAAACTTTTTATGCCCGCGAAATTAAACTTGGAATGTACGGAAGCAATTGGCAAGAATTGGTTGTGAATAATTTGTCTGAAAATGTTTACATCACATTTGATGTTGATGGATTTGACCCGTCGCTTATGTCGGCAACAGGCACAACAGAACCGGGCGGATTATTTTGGGATGAGACTATGAATCTTCTGAAAATAGTTGGTCTCGAAAAAAATATTGTAGGATTTGATGTTGTTGAATTAGCTCCATCAAAATATTCGCCGTCATCAAATTATATCGCAGCTAAACTCGTTTACAAAATTCTAAATTACGCCTTCATAAATCGTTAATCATTTCTATTGAATAATTTCTTCTTTTTGAGTAAGTAGATCATGGAATTATTCACTTCATAAGAGAAAACCTTGAAACGTTCAATTTTATTTTTTGTTCTACTCACTTTCGTTTTGTTAAATAGTATATCTGCCCAGCGCCAGAAAATTTATATTGCAAATATTGAAGGCGAAATTGATCTTGGGATTGCTCCATACGTAAAACGAGTTGTTGAAGAAGCAGGAAAGAATGGTGCAGATGCAATAATTTTTAAGATTAATACGTTCGGCGGAAGACTTGATGCTGCAACACAAATCAAAGACGCAATACTTAATAGTAAAGTTAAAACTATTGCTTTCATTGATAAACGTGCAATATCTGCCGGTGCGTTAATTGCATTATCATGTGAAAAAATTGTTATGGTGCCGGGCGCTTCAATTGGTGCTTCAACAGTAGTTGATCAATCCGGACAAAAACAATCTGAAAAATATCAATCATATATGCGTTCTGAAATGAGAGCGACAGCAGAAAAAAATAATAGGCGGACAGATATTGCACAAGGCATGGTTGATGAAACAATTTCTGTCGCTGATCTAAAAGATGACAGTACAAAATTGATTACACTTACAGCAGAAGAAGCGCTTAAGTATAAAATGGCTGATACAGTTCTAACGAGTATTCAAGAAACCAAAAAATATTTTGGATTAGATAGAGCGGAAGAAATTACAATCCATTCTAACTGGGCGGAAAGTTTTGTAAGATTCTTAAATAATCCGATAGTTTCTTCTTTACTAATTATGGTAGGGCTTCTGGGAATCTTTACAGAAATAAAAATGGGAGTTTGGGGTTTGCCGGGAACGATTGCAGTTATAGCTCTCGTTTTATTTTTTGGTTCTGGATATATTCTTCAACTGGCTTCGGTGATCGAGATTGTAATATTTATAGTTGGTGTAATTCTGCTTTTGATCGAAATATTTATTATTCCGGGATTTGGAATCGTTGGTGTCTTAGGAATTATAATGATGATAAGCGGATTATTTCTCGGCTTGATCGGAGATTTTGCATTGACAGACCGATCTTTAATATCCGTTGCAATTATTCAGTTAGCCGCAGTTTTTGTAGGGACAGGAATATTTATTTATCTGCTTTCAAAAATTTTACCTAAATCAAATATTTGGAACAGATTGATTTTGCAAGAACATAGTCCGGGTAAATCAGGATATACTGCTAAGCCAATTTTTGACCATCTGATTGGAGTTGAAGGAATAGCACTAACAGATTTACGCCCAGCCGGCTCTGCAATAATTAACGACCAAAGAATTGATGTTGTTACAGAAGGTGATTATATAAGTCATAATTCTGTAATTGTTGTGAAAGCTGTTGAAGGATCGAAGATTGTGGTTGGAATAAAAAAATAGTTGTCACCCCGAACAGAGTGAATGCAAAGACATTCACTCTGTTCAACGTTACAGTGAGATTATAACAATTCAACAATATTTTTGTTCACAGAAATATCTTTACGGAAAGTTCTTTTCATTTTTTTCGCAGCATCCTTTGCATCAATCTGAACGCCCATTTCGACGTTGGTAGTTGTTTCACCTCTAATCACTTTACCTTTATCAACATTAAAAAGAATTGTTCCGCCTCCGGTAACTTTAGGATCATCAAACAAATAGTTCATTCCATTATCAGTACCTTTTTTATCGCCTGTCCATTTTACCGAAAGTACCGCTGAAAGCTTAGCAGCTTTATCATCGCCAACCTTTACGAAATCGTTTACTTTATAACTAATAATATTTTCAAGCTTGAAAACTCCTAAATTAGCAGGTGTAGATTTCTGCCATGTTGAATCCTTACCTACTTCGTTTGTTGTTAATTCTCTAAACAGAAGTTGTGTCCTCGGTTTAAGTTCGCCTTCGCTAATATTTTTTATCAAAGAAGCTTTCTGATCGGCAGGCATTTTTTGCATTTCAGGCTGGAGCGAAATCATTTTATCAACCATCTTATCAATTCTTGTCACTTCTAAAATTTCTCCCTTTTGATTTACTCTTGCTCTGTATGGAGTGTTTGATACGGTTTCAAATTCTACATATTTCAGTTTTTCTTCTTTGGATACATTTGCTTTGGAATCATAGTGCAATTTTTGTCCGTTAACTTGTCCGTCAAAAATAATTTGAGAAATATTAAGTGAAAGCTCGGCGATATTATCTGCATCAACTTCTAAAACTTCGATATCGAAAAAGTAAGTTAATGTTTGATCACCGGCAGATTTCATAAGTGAATCTGCTTTGATTGTTTGTTGCGATGAAGTAACCGTAATGAGTTTATAACGGAGTTTTTCACCTTTCTCGAATTTATATTTCAGAAAAACTTTTTGTCCATTCAAGTCAACACTTTTCAGATTATTTAATTCCTCTGAACTTACAGCAGGCTGATTATTTTGTTTCTCATCTTTCTTACCGCATCCTATTCCTATAACAATTAACAAAAGGAGTAATGCTATTCCGGTTAATTTACTTTCCATTTGGTTCTCATTTTATTATTATAAAAATCTTCCCTTGATCATTTCACAGAAGAAGGGGAGTATGTTAAATTTTAGAAACCATTTATATCAGGAAGTTCTTTGCGTGAGAAGAAGTGTAAAATTTCAATTGCGGCATTTTCATTAGAATCAGAGCCATGAACAATATTTTCTTGAATACTATCTGCATATAATTTTCTAATTGTTCCTTCTGCAGCTTTTGCCGGATCAGTTGCGCCAATTAGTTTACGGAAATCTTCAACTGCATTTTCTTTCTCAAGTGCGATTGGAACACAAGGACCGGAAGTCATGTATACGATCAAATCATTGAAGAAAGGTCTGTCCTTATGAATTTGATAAAAACCTTTTGCTGCATCCGGTGTTAACTTAACCATCTTCATTGCTGAAACTTTAAATCCGGCTTTCTGTATTAATGTTACTACTTTACCGATCAAATTCTTTTTTACACAATCAGGTTTAAGAATTGCGAGTGTCTTATTGTTCAATTTTTCTCTCCATTATTTTTTCTTTTTCTTTGATGATATTTTCTTCTTCACAACTTTCTTAGCAGTTTTTTTCTTATTGGATATTTTCTTCTCTACGTCTTTCTTCTTCCCTTTGTCCAAAGCTTTTTTCATTGTTATACCGATCTCTGCCGGACTTTCAACAACATGAATACCGGCTTTTTTCATAGCAGCCATTTTTTCTGTGGCAGTTCCTTTACCACCGGAAATTATTGCGCCTGCATGACCCATTCTTCTTCCTGGAGGTGCTGTTCTTCCTGCAATAAATCCAACGACAGGTTTCTTAACATTTTTCTTTATGAATTCTGCCGCTTCTTCTTCTGCACTTCCGCCAATCTCTCCGATCATTACAATTCCTTCTGTATCTCGATCTTCATTAAATAATTTTATTATATCAATAAATCTTGAGCCGATAATCGGGTCACCGCCGATTCCAACGCATGTTGATTGACCGATTCCAAGATCAGAAAGTTGTTTAACTGCTTCGTAGGTTAACGTGCCGCTGCGCGAAACAACTCCAACTTTACCTTGCTTGTGAATGAAACCAGGCATGATTCCGATCTTTGCTTTACCAGGAGAAATTACACCGGGACAATTTGGTCCAACCAATCGTACATTTTTTTCTTTGATCGAATTATAAACTGCGATCATATCTTTTGTGGGAATACCTTCCGTGATACAGACAATAAATTTAATCCCTGCATTAGCACTTTCTAAAATTGCATCTGCAGCAAATGGTGGCGGAACGAAAATAGCAGAAGCATCAGCTTTGGTTGCTTTGACTGCTTCAGCAACAGTGTTAAAGATCGGAACATTTGTGTCTTCAAATTTTTGACCGCCTTTTCCAGGTGTTACGCCTGCAACTACATTAGTGCCATACTCAATCATTTGTTTGGTATGAAATGAACCTTCACCGCCTGTAATTCCTTGAACTATTACTCGTGTTTTTTTGTCGAGAAGAATGCTCATATC
>QYQI01000092.1 GCA_007280825.1 Ignavibacteriales bacterium
AAGGAGTTTCGGTTAATAAAGCAGTATAAATATATTTTTGAAATTACTTAATTCGAATTTTTTTATAAAGGAATATTTCTCAAATAATTTTGAGGTTCTCGTGGAATTACAAACAGAAGAAAAGAAATCAAAAAGTAAATATTTTCTCAATATACTTTTGAGTGTGGCTTGTTCAATCTTTTTGGCATGTATAATCCCGGCAATCATCGGAAGTTTACTAGGATACAGATTCGATCTGCAAATATATTTAGAGGTATTTATTCAACAACATCACGATATAGCAGCATGGTTCGAGTTTAGCTGGCCGGATATTCTGATGCCGCTTGGTATAATTATCAGTTATTTTATTGGCGGAATTATTTTTTACAAACTTCAAAAACGCAGTATTCCTTTTAACTCTTCCAATGTCAAACAAATTGTAATTATCTCAATAAGTTTTTCAATAGTTACTTTAATTGTAGTACTACTTTTAGCAGTTTTAGCGCGCTTAAGCGAGCCATTTACTTCTGATTTGCTGAGGTTCATTGCTCGTCAAGGTGTGTTGCAGACTATTACTTTACTTTTATTATCTTCTCTTATGTGCGGGCTTGGTATTTTTACTGCAGTGAAAATAAAGCAAAATGTGATCAAAAAAAATAATGGTTCAAATAGTAATATATAATCACTCGGAAATTGAAGATTTATCTTAGACAAAAATAAATATATCTCTCATTAAATATTTTGAGGATTCTATGGCTCTCAAAAATAAACATAGCATCATCACTCTCATTTTATTCCTAATTATTTCATCGTACAATTTATATTCTCAGGACACATCTTCAGAATATTTGTTGAATGGATTCTTCATACGAGGTGGTCAAACTTCATTTACAAAAGCTTTAATAATGCACTCCGATGAAAGTAGCGAGATTTGGATAAATCAAAATAAAAGCGCAATCACATATGGAGTAGGTTATGATTATATTGAAAAAGATTCATGGTTTGGTCTTGGGGGCAGCGTAAGTTTTTGTAATACAAAATTAAATTCTTTTTCTTATGAGAATTTCGGATCAACTGATATTCTTATGTATAAAAATATTAATTATTCTTTTTTATTTTTTGATTGTAATTTCTATCTCCTTCCAATAGAAAATATACCAGTTGCTTTTACTCTTGGCTTCACATTAGATGGCTCATTTCAATCATATACTGTTTCAGGTGATAACTCTTTCGTGTTAAATGTAAACGGAAATAAAAGTATGAACATTTTTAGATACGGATATATACTAGGTTGTAAAATAATCCCTTTCAAATTTTTATCAGTCGAATTTGAATTCCGTCCCATGGCAGCCTACTCTGTCACTAGATCTTATACATTAGGAGATTATGCTTACACTTCAGAAGGGGTTGATTGGTATTACATTAAAGATCTTGATGAAAAAGAAGGCAATTCTGAAAGCATGTTCTTTGTTGGGATTTCTGTGCACTTTTAATTCACTCAAGATTTGGATCTTGACTTTTTAGGACATATTTATTTTTATGGAAATTGAAGTATCAAAAAATTATAATATACGCAGACTTCAGCAGTGGCTCGATTACGAGCTATCCACAATTATGCTGATGCTCTTAAGTTGGTTCTGGAATATTGCAATACTTCTGATGATTATTGCCGCATTCTTGTTTACACCGTTTATGTTAAAAGTATTATTCGAAGAAAGGCGTTTTGGCTGGATAGTTTTTTTCTTTTTGCTTGTAATTCTCCCCGCTTCGGGTGCATTTTTTCTGAATATTGATTCAACTTACAAATTCGTTATTGAGCTGATACCTTTAGCTTTATTTTATTTTTATTGTTTTATTCTAAGAATAGCAATTAAAGATTGGTAAATTCTCCTATAGTCAAGAACCATTTATTGACGAGAGTAATAATAATTTAGTCAAGGTATGGACCTTGACTGCCTGGAAAAAGATAATAAATCGTAAATAAAATGGAGAGTGCAATGTTAGTTTATTGCTTACTTTGGTTTCCGCTTGTAATAATTGCAATTATCAATGGTTCGGTACGTGAAGGAGTTTATAAGAAATCATTAGGCGATCTGTTAGCGCATCAAATATCAACTGTAACCGGCATTATTATTTTCGGAATTTATTTCTGGGTTATCTTTAATTACTGGAAAATTGAATCCTCTAATCAAGCTCTTCTTATTGGATTAATGTGGTTTTGCTTAACAGAAGCATTCGAATTTCTTGCCGGTCATTACATATTTAAAAATTCGTGGGAGATAATATTACGCGACTATAATATATTTAAAGGTCGGGTGTGGATTCTAATTCCTATTTGGGTAGGTATAGCTCCCTACTTGTTCTATAAATTAATTTCATAAACAAAATAACAAGGGGTGGAAAATGGCAAAATTATTTTCCGTTTTATCGTGGAATGTTGAACATTTCAAAGGTGAAGTAGAAAAACGTGTTGAAGATGTTACAACACAGATTAAAAATCTTAATCCTGATGTTTTTGCTCTCTATGAAGTAGAGGGTAAAGAAGTGTTTGGTGCACTAACTTCCAAAATGCCCGATTATAGTTTTCACATAACGGAAGGACCGCAGACACAAGAAATATTAGTTGCTGCTAAAAATATTTTTACTTCTTTCTTCACTCAGAAATTAGAATTCAAATCCGGTAATCAATATTTAAGACCGGGTGCATTATTAACCATAACTGCAACTAATGAAAATTATTCATTTCTTTTTCTACATACTAAAAGCGGAAATGATCCTTTAGGTTTAGGATTGCGGGATGATATGTTCAAAAGAGCATGCAGTTTTAGAACCGTCCTTGATAAGAACGCTTCTACAAAGTGGAGTTCTAAATATCTTTTTCTCGGTGATCTAAATACAATGGGAATGGATTATCCGTACGGGAAATCAATAAATGCAAAGACTGAAATCAAAAAACTTGCAGAGAAAGAAGCACTAAAAGTTAAAATGAGAATTCTAAAAAAAGATGAACCGGCAAGTTAGTGGAACGGTAGTAAATCTAAAACACCGCCGTCAAATTTAGATCAAGTTGTTGTTTCAGATAATCTTAAATTTAGAAAGTACTCAGGTGCTGAAGTAACTGTGCTTGGCTGGCAAAAAGAATCAACTGTAGAAAAGAAAGATGAATGGATCAAGCGTTATTCCGACCACGGAATAATTTATTTTGAAATTTTGGAATAATACTTTTAAATCATCTCACTCAATAATTCCGGCCGCGGTTGAGCGATTACAATTTTATTTACAAGTAACCCTTTATCAGCAATTACTTTTGCCCCGGCATCAACTGCGCTCGTAACAGCAGCAACTTCTCCGGTTAATGTGCAGAATGCTTTTCCGCCAAGAGCCATAGCAAGACGGATCTCAATTATTCTTACGTTAGCAGCTTTTACTGCGGCATCAGCGCCCTCTATTAGTGAGGCAACAGAAAATGATTCGATAATACCTAAAGCTTCGAGCAGACTTACATCGGAATGTCCGGATAGAGCGGGAAAAATATCTTTGTGAACATTCGGAATAACGAATGTATCAATCACTGCAAAATCAATTTGGTTTGCTGCGGCATCAACAGCAGATTGAACAGCGGCAACTTCTCCTCCGATGAGCACAATATATTTACCTGAACAAATTGTACGTGATAAGATCAATTCAACTTGTGAAGTTTTAAGCATAATGTCTGCCGCTTGCATACCGGCTGCTATGCTTGTCATTTCAATTAAACCGAGTGAATTCATTTCCATTTATAATTCCTTTATC
Source organism: Ignavibacteriales bacterium (assembly GCA_007280825.1). Classification (GTDB taxonomy): domain Bacteria; phylum Bacteroidota; class Ignavibacteria; order Ignavibacteriales; family Melioribacteraceae; genus Fen-1258. The sequence continues at coordinate 3,772 of QYQI01000092.1, forward strand.
AATTTAAGATTGCTTCTCCCGATTGACATCGGGATCGCAATGACATTTATAAATATTATTTCGCAATTCTTATAAACTCATCGGAAACATGTGCTACTCTTCCGGATATAGACGCGTGGACTCTCGCACCGAGCACGCCTTCTTCAATATCACCTATCAATGTTCCTTCATGTACAACGTCTCCAAGTCTAACAACAGGTTTAGCCGAAACTCCCATATGCTGTTTCAATAAAATTTTAACCTGCGATGGAATAGGTGAATTTTTTGTGTACGGGGTATTCGCATCATATTTCAATACATCAATTCTTTTCATTAATTGTTTTAGCGGAACACGTCTTCCCTCTTTTATAGGATGAACTTTAACCGGCTTCTGCTGTTCATACCTTGTACCGTTTTTTTTATTCTCAACTTTTCCTTGATCGCATGCTTCACGCGGATATAAATCTTCTGGGCATGCATACAAAGAACACAATCCGCAAGAACAGCATAGATCGGCATACTGATTCCACACAGCTTGTCCGGTTGTAGAAAAACCGAGTGAACGCATAACCTTATGCGGTTGTACATCATAGCCAAGAAGATAACGCGGACAAAATTCCGTACAGTAACTACACTGGTCGCATGCTGATTTACCGATTCTATTTTTAGATTCCGTAGATCTCTTTGTTCGGTTCACAAGGTAGTGATCTGCCGGTAGAACAATTATTCCGGCGGTTGTCTTAGTAACAACTTCAGAAAGATCAAAAGTAAGTTTGCCCATCAAAATTCCGCTTACAAAAACTCCGTAATCGGAAACTGTTGTTCCTCCGGCGTGTTCAATAAGTTCTTTTAATGTTGTACCGATCGGGACAAAAAACGATGAAGGATTTTTTACACAGCCTGCAATACAAACAAATTTTTGTGTAACAGGTTTATTATCTATCGCATGTGATATGTTATAAAAAGTTTCAACATTATTTACAACACAACCGATATCCAGCGGTAAACCGTAAGGAGGAATCAATCTTTTTGTTGCAGCATAAACTAATTCATATTCATCACCGCTTGGATAAAAATCACCAAGCAGACAAGTATCAATTTTTCCGTTTTTATAATTCTTCTCAACTTCTTCAATTGCCGCAGTGTTCTTTGCTTTAATTCCAAAGTAAGATTTCTTGGCGGATGTTTGCTTTATCATTAAGTCAACACCGTTTACAATATCCGGTGCAAAATTTTTCATCAGTTCATAATCTTTGTGTATCAGCGGTTCACATTCAGCACCGTTTACTAAAACATACTCAACTTTAGATTTAGCTTTAATGTGAGTAGGAAATCCCGCTCCGCCAGCTCCTACAACGCCGGCATCAAATATTTTTTTTACAAGATCCATTTTATCCGTTTTGTCTTATAACAACAATTGTTTTATCATCTTGATATTGGCTTTCACTCGTACTGAATTTTAAAACGTCGTCTAATATTAATGAAGTAATTTCTTTCGGAGTTTTGTTTACACTTTCCAAAATTATTTTCTGCAACCGCTCTTCACCGTAAAAATCGTATTTATCATTTGCAGATTCAACTATTCCGTCTGAGTAAATTACAAGTATATCACCCTTATGAAAATTTATGCTATCGGTTTCAAATTTTGAATTCGGCGCCGGACCCAGTAATGGACCGCTTGGTTGTAAATAAGTTATGTTATTATTTTTTTTATCGTAAAACATCGGCGGATTATGACCGGCATTTGCATAAAGAAAGAGACCTTTTTTATCATTAGAAAGTTCACCATAAAAAAGTGTTGTAAATTTATCATCACTAAATATTTTATTCACAAGCTGGTTTAATCTAAATAACATTGGTGATATTTTAATCTGGAACGTACTAGCCATTCTTAATGCGCCTGAAATATACATTGCTTCAGCTGCAGCGCCTAATCCTTTTGATGCCGCATCCCCTACAACGATTCCCAACCGTTCTTCATCATCGCCAATTTTTAAATAATCATAAAAATCGCCTGCAACAGTATCTGCCGGAATTGTTACTCCGAAGATATCATACGAATGGAATTTATGTTCATGTGCAGGCAGGATACTGCGTTGAAGTTGTTTTGCTTTATCAATATCAGCAATTAAATTTTTTCTAGATTGGCTTAAATATCTCTCATTTAATTTTGATGTTAAAACTGTAGCAACAATATTTAGTGTATCTCTTAGATCATCCGCAATCATATTACTGTTCACAGCAAGAAGATATTCATAATATTTTTTCTCACCTAACCGGACTTTTCTACCTACTCCGGCAGCTGAGTACTTGAAAATTCCTTTACTGCGTAATATTTTATTTGTTTCATCAGCAAGGATTGTCCGTTCTGTAGAAATGCTATCAAATATAGGATAGTCTTTTATGTGAAGATTGAAATCATCTTGAATTTTCTGAACTTTGCCGGTTTGGAAAATAATACGGTATGATTTTCTACGCAGATCAAATTTCCAAATTCTTCCGCCAGTCAGTTGTATTTTTTCATTCTTTACGATCTGTTGAACTACATCTGCAAGTAATTCGCTATCCTTAGCAAAATTCTGCGAAGCTACACTTTCGATGGTTCTATATAATTTTTTTTGATCCATACTGGAATTATTCTGAATAATAGTTTATAAATTTTTGAAGAACATTTTTACATACTTGATTAAATTCATTGGAAGTAAAAGAATTCATAATGCTGTTATAAGTTGGTCTGTAAACTCCTTTTGCAACATAACCGCCTCCTTCAAATACTCCCACTTTGTTTTTGTATTTGTTTTCCGATGGAGTTGGAATTGGAGTACCCGGTTCAACTAAATTTTTCCATTTGCTTTCGAAATTTACCAGTGTTGTCAGATTAGGTTCCCACGGTTCAACATCAGGCGGATACATATTTTGATAAGTCGGATCATTACCGTATTCATCAGCTAGACCGGCTAACCCGTGAGCAAATTCATGCACAAAAACTTGATTAGTAACTTTATTGTCCACACATGTCATAGAATAAAGATTGTAAACAGCACCGCCTCCGTAAGTAGAAGTATTTACCATCAAAAATATTTGATCATACGGTGCATTTGCAGCAACATCACGAACAGTAAAATAATCAGTAGTCATTAAATATCGTTCACTATCAAAAGTATAAAAATGTGAATTGAGAAGAGTATTTTTCCAAATATTCTTACCCGGTACATCTGTCCCCGACTCATTCGAAGGAGCTTCTATTCCCCAAATATTTATTTTCCCTTTATTCTCTTTGAACGGAGAATAATCAAATAAATACCCGGCAAATCGTTCGCAATCATTATGAAATTTATTCATTTCCTCTTTCGTGTATCCTTCAGGTATAAAAACGATATCCAGCTTAGTAGACGGGTCACCTGAATAATAAACTTTAAAATTATTGAACGGTTTAATTTTTTCTTTTACAATGAAGTAATCCTTAGGATCAACTTCCTTTTCAAATTTCTTTTCAAAATTATTCCGGCGGTCTCTTTTATAAATTTCCACAATAATTTTCTCTTTTGGATAAGGCATTAACACGGAACCGGAAAAAGAACGCAGAGTATTTTTGGCTTCTTCTGTTGTTTGCCATTCTTGATATAAAGATGAAAACCCTCTTGAAAAGATTAACGATTTGGAAGAAGCATCTAATACTTTCAGAAAATAATTTCCGTAACCGAATTTGTCTATCAAGTTATTCTTCGGACCGCTCCATTGTCCTTCTTCGACCAGTTTCTCAAAGGAAATAGTTTCTATCGTTTTATTACCTGTTTGGTAAAAATCGAGACGCAATGTATTGTCTGTAAAGTAGTCTTCATATTTTACTTGTGCATTTGTAGTAACTATTAGAGACAAAAAGACTAACAACATTTTTTTCATTTTATATATCCTAAAAAAAATTATGATTTAACTTTTCGAGATCCGGGTTTTATAACCGGAGTGTTTTGTTTACATAAAGGACAATCTTCCGGTGAATATGAGACTACCTCTAATTGTAGAGTACTAAATTGCGGTACTGCAAACTGAACTTTATTATTACTTCGATCAACTATAAAACCGACTCCAGCAATAATTCCGCCATTATTCTTTACAATATCCATCACTTCAAATACAGAGCCTCCTGTCGTTACAACATCTTCACAAACTAAATATTTCTTGCCTTCTTCAATTTGAAATCCTCTTCTTAGAGTTAATACTTTGTCTTCTCTTTCAGCAAAGATTGATTTTTTCTCCAATTGTCGGGCTACTTCTTGTCCAACCACAATTCCGCCAATAGCCGGAGAAATTACAATATCAATCTCATAATTCTTAAAATTGTTTGCAATCATACCACAGATGAATTCATTATACTCTGCATACTGTAGGACTAAAGCACACTGAAAATATTGATTGCTATGTCGTCCTGAGGTTAATAAAAAATGCCCGTTTAAAAGGGCATTTGTTTTTTGAAATATTTGGAGAATTTCTTGATTATTCACTTTCTAATTTCGTCTATTGTTTGAGCCAATTTGAAATCATTTTCTGTCACAGTACCTTCTGAGTGTGTGGATAGAATTACTTTAACTTTATTCCAAGAATGAAGGAGCAAATCCGGATGGTGGTCTATTTTTTCTGCTTCAATTCCAATCTTAACAATAAGAGCCACTGCATCTGCAAATGACTTTAATGTAAATTCTTTCTCGATTGAATTATTCAGGTAAAACCAGCCATCTAAATTGTCCAAATTATTTTTAACCTCTTCGGCACTAAGTTGTTGCATTCAGAACATTTCCATGATTTACTAAATTGTTTTCTTCTCTTTATTATCTTGTTCTTCCTTTTCAACAATCTTATCTGCAATAAAGTAAAGTTCTTCAGTACTTTTTTTATGCTTTACTATAATCTTATCGCCTTCCTTAAAATGCGAAAGAAGTAATTTCTCAGCTAATGGATCTTCAACATATTTTTGAATAGCACGTTTCAGCGGTCTTGCTCCAAATTTTTGATCAAATCCCTTATCAGCTAAAAACTCTGTAGCAGATTTATGAAGTTCAATGGTCATCTTATTATCGCTGATATTTTTTATTAGATCTTTCATTTCTATGCTAATTATTTTCTTAATAGCCTCTTTATCCAAATTCCTAAATACAATTGTTTCGTCAATTCTATTTACAAATTCCGGATTAAAAAGTTTCTTCATTGCATCTTCAACAGTATTTTTAAGGTAAGAATACTGATCAGCATCAGATTCACCGCTAAATCCATAACCGCCGGTAGATTTTATCTCTTTAGTTCCAATATTTGAAGTCATAATAATAATTGTATTCTTGAAATCAACTTTACGACCAAGACTGTCGGTTAATACACCATCATCTAGAACTTGTAAAAGAATATTGAAAACATCCGGATGAGCTTTTTCGATTTCATCAAAAAGAACGACAGAATATGGTTTTCTTCTAACACGTTCGGTAAGTTGTCCACCCTCTTCGTAACCAACATATCCAGGAGGAGCACCAATTAGACGTGAGACTGCAAATTTTTCCATATACTCGCTCATGTCAATTCTAATAAGAGCATCTTCTGTATCAAATAAATACCTGGCCAATTCTTTTGCTAATTCTGTCTTCCCTACTCCGGTTGGTCCAAGAAAAATGAAAGTGCCTATTGGTTTAGATGGTCTTTTCAATCCAGCTCTAGTTCTTCTAATAGCTTTTGTTAATCTTAAAACTGCTTCATCCTGACCAACAATCCTGCCTTTCAAAGCAGTTTCCATTTTCATCAATTTGTCTGATTCAGCCTGAACAACACGAGTTACCGGAATTCCAGTCATCATGGAAACAACAGTTGCTATATCGTCATCACTGACATCATAAATTATATCTTTTGTTTTTGCATCCCATTCACGTTTAGCAACTTCAAGATCTGATTGCAGAGTTCTTTCTTTATCTCTTAAGCGGGCTGCTTCTTCATAATCTTGTTGTTTAACAACTTGAGTTTTTTGGTGTTTTATTTTTTCAACTTCTTCTTCAAGTTTCAGAATTTCTTCCGATACAGTAAAATTACCCATATGGACACGGGAACCGGCTTCATCAAGAACATCAATGGCTTTATCCGGTAAATGCCGGTCTGTTATATATCTTTCACTCAATCGAACTGCTGCATGAATCGCTTCGCTTGAATATTGCACATGATGATGTTCTTCATATTTGAATTTGATATGCTCAAGTATCTGAATTGTTTCATCAACTGATGGCGGATCAATCATAACTTTTTGAAATCTGCGATCCAAAGCGCCGTCTGTTTCAATATATTTTCTGTACTCGTCTAATGTAGTAGCACCAATACATTGTATATCGCCTCTTGCTAATGCCGGCTTAAACATATTTGATGCATCAAGAGAACCTGAAGCTCCGCCTGCACCAACTATCGTATGAAGTTCATCAATAAATAAAATAACATCATCAGCTTTTTCAAGTTCATTCATTAAAGCTTTCATTCTTTCTTCAAACTGTCCACGGTATTTTGTACCTGCAACTAATCCTGCAAGATCCAAAGTAACAACGCGCTTATCCTGAAGAATTCTTGGTACTTTCTTTTGAATAATTCGTAAAGCCAATCCTTCTGCAATAGCAGTTTTACCGACACCAGGTTCACCAATTAATACCGGGTTATTTTTCTTTCTTCTGCTTAGAACTTGAGCAACGCGTTCAATTTCTTTTTCGCGACCAATAACCGGATCGAGTTTATCTTCAATTGCATATTTCGTTAAATCACGACCAAAATTATCCAGAACAGGAGTTTTTGTTTTATCAACTTTTTTTGATGTAGCAGTAAATGCTTGTTGTGCTGCAGCTTTTGCGGGATCTTTACTACTAAGAATGTTATTTAATTCAGAACGAGAATTATCATAAGTAACATTAAACTGATGTAAAATTTGTGTGGCAATGTTATCTTCATCTCTTAGAAGTGAAAGAAGAATATGTTCTGTACCGATAACATCTGATTTATAAATTTTAGATTCGATCTGAGTAATTTTTAATACTTTCTCAGCTTGTTTTGTTAGCGGGATATTACCAATTGTTAAAGTTCCGCCTGTAGTTCTAACTGTATCTTCAATAGTTTTTTTTAATTTTACCAAATCAACATCAAGATTTCGCAAAATTTTAACTGCTACACCTTGTCCTTCACGAATGATCCCGAGAAGCAGGTGTTCTGTACCAATATAATCATGTCCTAACCTTAAGGCTTCTTCACGGCTAAGTCTTATTACTTCCTGTACACGTTCTGAAAAATTGCCATCCATCGTTTTTCCTTTATTATTCTATTATCTAAACAGTAAAACTGTCAAAATCGTTTCTTAAATATATAGATTGCTTGTCCTCATATCAAGGAACTTAATACCTATAAAACAAGAAGAGCTGGTAGATTTCACTTTCGTAGAAGTGTATAGTTGGATTAGATAAAACGTTCACAAAAATTATTCTGAAGTGATTCTAAGTTTCTTTTCTAAGTAATTCTATTTTTGAGTAGAACTAACATTCCTTATACTTTTTTCAATTTCATCCCACATCTCATCGGAAACAGCTTCAAGCATATTGAATTGTCCTGCACCTTTTAACCATTCGGCACCATCAATTGTAATCACCTCGCCATTAATGTAAGCCGAGTAATCAGAAATTAAATATGCAGCAAGGTTAGAAAGTTCTTGGTGTTCACCAACACGTTTGAGAGGAACCTTCTGTGTAAAATCAAATTTCTTCATTAAATCACCGGGCAGTAATCTACTCCACGCACCTTTGGTAGGAAACGGACCCGGAGCGATGGCATTAAAACGAATTCCATATTTTGCCCATTCGACAGCTAAAGAACGCGTTAAAGCAAGTACTCCGGCTTTTGCACAAGCAGACGGGACAACATAAGCCGATCCCGTCCATGCGTATGTTGTAACAATATTTAGAACAGTTGCGTTTTGTTTTTTTGAGATCCAATGCTTACCAAAAGCTAAAGAGCAATTGTAAGTTCCTTTTAATACGATATTCACGATTATATCAAAAGCCCGATTAGATAAACGTTCTGTCGGGCTGATGAAATTACCAGCCGCATTATTAACCAGGACATCAACTTTACCAAATCTTTCTACTGTAGTAGCGAGCAGTTGTTCTACATCTTTATAGTCTGAGACATCACATTTTATAGGAAGAACAATTCCTTTAGTTTTTTCTTGTAACTCAGCAGCCGTCTTTTCTAACACTTCTATTTTTCTACTTGTAATAACAAGAACAGCGCCGAGCTCTAGAAAATATTGCCCCATCGCTTTACCTAATCCCGTTCCCCCACCGGTTATAACTACTACTTTGTCTTTCAAGGAATCTTCTTTGAGCATCGGTTTTAAATAATTCTTGTCCATAATATTCCAATTATTTTACAAAATCATCGCCAGTGTGGTAATAATTTATCAAACATACAAATGCAAAAATTGTCAGATGTACATATTCGCTCTTAGAAACAATATGAATTCGCATCAATTAATTTATCTGCAATGCTTCTGCGTAACTTTGTCGTATTGATCGGGTCGTATTTAGTGAATCGTTTCAAACCCATCAATAACATTTTTAATTCATCACCTTCTGCAAAAGAAGAAATTGCATGTTTTCCGTAAAGATTTATTTTCTCAATTGCGTCGCTTATATACACTTGAGTCATATCAATGTATGGCTGTAGCTCAGTTGCGTTCTTCATCCCTGATAATTTAAATGTTCTAAGATAAGCCGATTCACATGCAAAAAGTTCTATCATCATATCGGTAACATTCATAATTAATTCTTGTTCTTCTTTAAGTTTCAGCATTAATTTTTGGACAGCGGAACCGGCAATAATTAAAACTGCTTTTTTTGCATTCTGAATGGCTTTATATTCAGCGGCGAGCAATGCGTTGGTAGTACCGCCAAATTCAGGTACAGACATCAACTCTTTTTGAATAGCCATTGCCGGACTTATTAAATCAAGTCTGCCCTTCATCGAACGCTTCATTAACATATCAACAGTTAAAAGACGATTGATTTCATTTGTCCCCTCAAAGATTCTGTTTATACGCGAATCTCTATAAGCTCTTGCGGCAGGATATTCTTCAGAATAACCGTATCCACCATGGATCTGAACAGCTTCATCAACAACATAATCTAAAATTTCCGAACCATAAACTTTTAGCATTGCACATTCGATGGCATATTCTTCGGCTGCATTTAATGCGGCTTCCTCGTATTTGCTTTCTTTAGCTTGAAGTTCTTTTATTTTTTTATTTATTAAATCACTTACTCTATATGTAGCGGATTCTGAAACAAATATTTTGATTGCCTGCTCTGCTATCTTATGTTTGATAGCGCCGAAATTAGATATTGGTTGATTAAATTGTTTTCGTTCATTGGCATACGCTACAGAGATTGTTGCTACTTTTTTTGCACTTCCTGTGGTCATGGCACAAAGTTTAAATCTGCCAATGTTCAAGATGTTGAACGCAATGTAGTGTCCTTTGCCAATCTCGCCTAATATATTTTCTTTAGGAACTTTTACATTGTCTAAGAAAAGTGCTCGTGTTGATGAGCCTTTAATTCCAAGTTTATTTTCTTCTTCTCCTCTATTAAATCCTTCCGATTTTGCATCAATGATGAAACAAGTAAATTTGTCTCCGTCTACCTGAGCAAAAGTTATCAATATGTCCGCGAATCCTCCG
>QYQI01000118.1 GCA_007280825.1 Ignavibacteriales bacterium
ACTTAATACTATATACTGTTTTATTTACCAATCTTTTTCTGTAACGACCGGTTTCCCTTTTACCTTGCGAAGTTTTTTCTGCAGATCAGATTCGTTATTCTTCAAGGCTTCTAAAATTCTTTGTGCATCTTCTTTAGAAATTTGATTCTTCGGTTGCTGCTGTTGTTGTTTTTGCTGCTTATCCTTGTTCTGATCTTTTTTATCTTGATTGTTCTGCTGATCCTGTTTTTGCTGCTGATCTTTATTCTTGTCCTTATCTTTATCGTTTTTATTTTTCTGCTGCTGTTGATTTTGCTTAAGCATATTCAACGCATAAGAAAGATTATATTTTGTATCAAGATCATCCGGATTTTTTTTAAGCGAGTTCGCATAAGCTCCAACACTCTCTTGATACTTCTGTTGTTTCATTAATGCATTACCAATGTTATGATAAACTTTTGCCTGGTTTGTTTTATCATCTGTAAACTGTAAAGAATTCTTGTAAGATTGTAGAGCTTCATCATAACGGCCTTGTTTGTAATAAGCATCGCCAAGATTAAAATGCCCTTGAAACAATTCGGGGTCTTTTTCCAAACCTTTTTTGAATTTCACTTCTGAATCAGAATATTTTTTACTCGAGTAAAGATCAACGCCGTCGTTGTTCAAACTTCTTTTACTCTGAGCATAAGTTATGGCAGAAAAAATAAAAACTATATAAATAATTTTTTTGATCATTGTTTAACCTTAACAATCTTTTCAAACTTAGCAAGCCATTTAGATTTATTGGATGTGATAAAAAATTCACAGACCAAAATCATTATCGCCGGAATCAAGAAATAATAAAACCTGTCTTCGTATTCGGTAATTCTTTTTGTGCCGTATTCCGATTGTTGAATTTTTGCAAGGTCATTATAAATAGCTTCTAACTCATCTTCAGTGTTAGTGCCTCTATAATATTTCCCGTTTGTTTTTTCTGAGATCGTTTTCAAAATTGCTTCGTCAAGTTTCGTAAGAACAATATTTCCTTGATTATCTTTTTTATATCCGCGTTGAACACCTGAATCATCATAGACAGGAATAGGAACACCGGCAGAGGAACCAAATCCTATAGTATAGATACTAACATCTTTGGATTTTGCTTCATCAAGAGCCGCATCAATATTTCCTTCATGATCTTCGCCGTCTGTAATTACAACAATTGTCTTTTTTGTATTGTCATCATAACGGAAAGATTTCAAAGCAAGATCAAGAGCCGGACCAATTGCAGTGCCAGGTTGAGGAACGGAATTAAAATCTACTGCATTCAAAAATAAATTTGCTGCAGCATAATCGGAAGTTAATGGAAACTGGACGTACGCCTGCCCGGCGAAAACAATTAGTCCGATCTTATCACCTTGAAGTTTTTGGATTAACTTAGCGATCTCAAACTTTGCTTTTTCCAATCTACTTGGTTTAATATCTTCAGCGCCCATACTTCTTGAAACATCTAATAAAATATAAACTTCAATGCCGATCTGTTTTACTTCTTCTATCTTTGTTCCGACTTGAGGGTTAGCTAGCGCAACAATAATTAATACGATTGCAAAAAGTGTAAGTCCAAATTTTAACCATGATTTAAGTTTACTTCTTAAAGGAAATAAAATTTCTTTCAGTTTCGTTCCGGCAAATTTTTCAAGAATATTATTTTGCTTTTTGAAAGTGAACCAGAATAATCCAGCAAGGATAGGAACCAGCCAGAGTAGATAAAGATATTCGCTATTTGCAAAACGGATCACGGTAATCTTCTCAAATATGTTCTTGATAAACCAACATCAGCCAATAATAAAAATAGACCTACAAAAGCCCAACTGTAGAATAATTCTTTTGCATTCCTGTAAGATGTAACTTCAGCACGTGTTTTTTCTAAACGGTCTATCTCTTCATAGATCTGAACCAATTTTCTATTATCAGTTGCACGAAAATATTTTCCGCTGGTAATGCTTGCAATTTGATTCAAAACATTTTCATCTATTTCAACAGGAATGGTCTGATAACGGATTCCGAACGGAGTTTGAAACGGGTAAGGTGCATCCGTGGTTGAGCCGACACCGACAGAATAAATTCTTATCCCAAATTTTTGAGCAATTTGTGCTGCCGTAAGCGGATCAATTTCTCCGCGGTTGTTCACGCCATCGGTTAATAGAATCATCACCTTGCTTTTCGATTTGCTGTCTTTCAATCTATTTACTCCGTTTGCAATTGCATTCCCAATTGCTGTTCCGTCTTCAATCATTCCGGTGTGAATCTCTTTCAGCAAATTGCGAAGAACATTATAATCAACTGTGAGAGGGCATTGAGTAAAACTTTCTCCGGAGAAAATTACCAACCCAATTTTATCATTCGTTCTTCCGGCAATGAATTCATCAATAACTTTTTTTGCCGCTTCTACACGGTTAGGTTTGAAATCTTCTGCCAGCATACTGCCGGAAATATCAAGAAGCATTGCAATATCAATTCCTTCAGTATAGATATTTTCTCTGCTTGAAAAACTTTGAGGACGTGCCGCTGCAATGATAAAAAAAGCAATGGATAATATTCTTAACCATGTCGGAATATTTGCCAGTTTTTCTTTTAATGTTTTTGGTGCACGGCTAAATATTTGTAATGATGAAAAATTAAAATCCGGAGAAATTTTATTCTGTTTTTTCCAGTACCAGTAAACGATTGCCGGTATTAAAAGCAAAAACCATAAAACAATAGGATAAGCAAATGTTATATCACTGAACATTTTTATCCTCGCTTACATTTTGCGGCGGTGCCGGTATAGTTTGATTAACAATTTCGTATGCTTGATTCATCATTTCCTTATTTACCTTTGGCATCGGTTCAAATTTTGCGAACTTAACAAGATCGGCATTACTGAAAAAATTATCCGATGTCTGTACAATTTTTTTCCCTTCTTCCATGTAACTTAATACAGCAAGGATTTCTGCCGATGTCATTTCCAACGCGCGGAAATTAAATCTCTCTTCAAAGTATTGGCGTACAATTTCAGTTACTTCACTATGGAATTGTTTAACGAATCCATTCTGCCAAAGTTTTTTCTCTTCAAGTTCATGTAAATGTGTTAAAGCAATTTCATGTGGTGGAATTTTTATTTCCAGCAAAATATTTTCTTTTAATGCTTTCTTCTTTTTGTAACGCTGATATAGATAGTAGAGAAGAACAATTAGCAAAAGTATTAAAACAGCTATCGCTGAAATCAATAACCAATTCAACGGAAGTCTCAAAGGATCTTTTACATCACGAAAATCTTCTTGTGCATTAACCGGCAATGTGCGGATAGTAATTGTTACGGGATTAGTTCTAATCAATTTTTTCGTAATGGTTCTACCCATTATATATTCTAAAGTAATAGCAGGAATAGTAACTTTGGCGGAATCATATTTCGAAAAAATAAAATTGTATCTTTCAATAACTTGGTTATTAACTTCATTTTTTTCTGACGGCATGGTTTGAATGTATTCTAGAACTTTTATGCTGTCTTTTACAGAAGGCATATTAACAGAAATCACTTTATCATGTTTAATTTCGATTTGATACTTAATGTAGTCACCGACTTTGTAGGTTGTTGTATCAGTAGTTGCACTAACGGAAATATTTTGTGCTCTTAGAATTGTAAGAGAGAAAAAAAGTATTATAACTGCAGACCGTAAATTTCTTACCATCTTTTTTCCCTCAGCTTAAAAAAATCAACAAGGGGTTTTACATATGAGCCGGATGTTTCAATATCAATCGAATCCAATCTGCTGGAAAGAAAAAGCTGTCTGCGGGATTCTGCCCAATGTTTGTTCTCATCAATAATTGATTGGCGAATAATTTTATCACCCGTATCAACAAAACGGATCTCTCCGGTTTCTGCATCACAGAATTTTATTAATCCGGCATCCAACATAGATTTTTCCCGCTGATCACGCAGCACAATACCTATCAGATCATGTTTTTTACCAACGATGCGTAAAATCTTTTCATATCCGCCGTCTATGAAATCAGAAATTAAAAAAACAATTGCTTTCTTTTTTATTGTATGATTAAAATACTCGAGCGCTTGACGGAGATTTGTTTGATTTCCTTCCGGTTCGAACGAAAGAACTTCTCTAATTATTCTAAGTGAGTGACTCTTTCCTTTTCTTGGAGGAACAAATTTTTCGATTCGATCGGTAAATAATATTAATCCAACTTTATCATTATTCTTCAAAGCAGAAAAAGCAAGGACGGCACTTAGCTCAGCAGCAACTTGCTGTTTTGTTTTTTCAACAGAGCCGAACATTAACGATCCGCTCATATCAACAAGCAGCATAACTGTAAGTTCGCGTTCCTCTTCAAATATTTTTATGTACGGATGACCAAACCGCGCAGTAACGTTCCAATCAATGCTTCGTATATCATCGCCGAAATTATATTCGCGTACTTCGGAAAATTCCATTCCTCTTCCCTTAAATACAGAATGGTATTCGCCGGAAAATACTTCGTTCACAATTCCGCGTGTACGAATCTCAATTTGTTTTACTTGTTTTAATAATTCTTTGGTTAACATAAGTTCTCAGCTTTCAGCGGTCGGCTGTCAGCAAAGACTTTAAAAAAGCTAAATGCTGATAGCTGACTGCTGAGTGCTATCAGGGTACTTCAATTTTGTTTAATATTTTTGAAATAATTGTTTCCGAAGTTATGTCTTCGGCTTCAGCTTCGTAAGTAACAGCAATTCGATGACGCAATACATCTGAACAGATCGAACGGACATCTTCAGGAATTACATATCCTCTTCTTTTTATAAACGCCATAGCGCGCGCACCTAAAGCAAGGTTAATAGATGCTCTTGGCGATCCGCCGTAACTGATTAGATCTGTCAATTCATCCAGGCCAAAATCTTTCGGTGAGCGTGTTGCAAATACAATATCTAAAATATATTTCTCGATTTTTTCATCTACATAAATTTCTTGAACGAGTTTACGAGCTTTAATAATATCTGCGGGATTAATTACAGCATTTATAGTTGGATTATCCGAAGTAGTATTTAACTTCATAATCTTCTGCTCTTCTTCACGAGAAGGATAAGTGATTTTCACCTTCAGCATAAAACGATCAACTTGTGCTTCCGGTAAAGGATAAGTTCCTTCTTGCTCGATCGGGTTCTGAGTTGCAAGAACTAGAAAAGGATCATCCAGTTTAAATGTTGATTCACCAATCGTTACTTGTCTTTCCTGCATCGCTTCAAGAAGTGCACTTTGAACTTTAGCAGGTGCGCGGTTGATTTCATCTGCAAGAATAAAGTTTGCAAAGATCGGTCCCTTCTTAATTGCAAAGTTTCCATCTTTCTGACTATAGATCAATGTACCGATTAGATCTGCGGGAAGAAGATCCGGTGTAAATTGTATTCTCTGAAATTTTGCTTTCATTGATGCTGCAAGAGATTTGATCGCAAGTGTTTTAGCTAAACCGGGTACGCCTTCAAGTAAAACGTGCCCGTTGGAAAGAAGCCCAACAACAAGGCGTTCAAGCATTGATTTTTGTCCAACGATAGTTTTGCTCATCTCGTTGAAAAGTATATCAATGAACTCGCTTTCCTTTCTTATTTTTTCATTTAGTGCTGTAATATCCAATTTTAATCCTCACTGTTTTTATAATTCTAATGATTTTCTACAAAACTGAAGTAGCTTAAGTTTCTTCTTTCCTATAATTTTTTTGTTAATCCGAAAAGTTTTTTTGCGGGAACAAATATATGAAAATATGAACTCGAATGATTATTCAAATTTTACAAGTAAAATCAAATGTTAAAAAATCTTAAAAATGAATTCCCAACCTTAAAAAATTTTATATCATGTTGAATAATGCCGATATTATCGTCCAAAATTAAAACATTCATTGGATTTCTTGACAAAAATTGTATGCTGCTTAGAACATTGATTTTATTAAACCGTAATAAAGATAGCTAAGTCTAACTGATGACAATGATTTCAAAAAATGTTTTCATATCTAAAAAAAATAAACGGAGCTAAAATGTCAAAATTAATTCTAACCATAATCTTGTTTGTGTTTGCAGGTACAATGGCAAGCGCACAAATGCGAATGAGTCCAACAGAAAGAGCAAAACAATTAGGTGAATCATTAAAATTAAACAGTGATCAATTAAAAAAAGTTGAAGATATTTTGACAAAATCACAGGATCAATTTTCCAAACTGATGAACAATGGAGATTTCCGTAATGAAGAAACTAGAAACAAAATGAACCAGCTTCGTGAAGAATCAAATAAAGAAATCATGAATATCTTAAATGCAAAACAAAAAGTTGAATACAAAAAATTTCTAGAAGAACAAAAAAAGAGAATGCAAGAAAGAATGCAAAACAGAGATAACTAAAGAAAAACAATTTCATACATTATTATCAGAGAACAATCATGAAAAAAAAGGCGATCATAATTTCCTTGGCTGTAATTGGTTTGTTAATCGTTGCATACTTTTTATTTTTTCGAGGAGATTCAACAGAAACAAAATTTTCTTACGTCCAAATTACAAGAGGTGATCTAAACGTTATTATCAGTAGTTCAGGAACGATTCAGGCAATCAAAACTGTTGATGTAGGAACTCAAGTCTCCGGAAAAATCGATAGACTATTAGTTGATTTTAATAGTCAGGTTAGAAGGGGACAACTGTTAGCAGTTATTGATACAGTAGTTTTAGCAGCCTCGTTAAGGGATGCTCAATCAAGCCTTGATAGAGCCAAAGCTCAATATGACCAAGCAGTCGCTGTTCATGAGAGAAATAAACAACTCTTCGAAAAGAAATATATGAACGAAGTGGATTTTATTGCATCAAAGACAAACGTTCAAGTTTTGCTTGCAGCACAAAAATCTGCAGTTACTTCACTCGAAAGGGCAAAATTAAATTTGGGCTATGCTTACATATATTCCCCAATCTCGGGAACCATAATCAACCGAAGTGTTGAACAGGGACAGACAGTTGCAGCAAGTTTATCTGCACCCACAATATTTACAATAGCAGAAGATCTTTCTTCGATGCGTATATTAACTAACGTAGATGAAAGCGATATTGGCCAAATAAAGGTGGGGCAAAAGGTTCAGTTTACCGTTCAAGCACAACAAGGTAAAAAATTTGACGGTGAAGTTACTCAGATCAGATTAAACCCAAATGTTGTATCCAACGTAGTTAATTATGTGGTTGTAGTTCAAGCTGATAATAAAGAAAGATTTTTGTTACCGGGAATGACAGCAACAGTAGATTTTTATGTTGATTACAGAGAAAAGGTACTTCTTGTTCCAAATGTTGCTCTACGATTTCAACCAACCGACGAGATGACTGCAGAGTATACAAAGAATAGAGAAAAAGAATTGGCAAATCTGCCTGATAGCGTTAAAAAGAAAATGCAACAATTTGGCGGAGGACAATTTAATCCCGGTATGATGGGAGGAGGACAAGGATCTACCTCTAGTGGTAACAACGGTGCAAGAAGACGTAATGCAAATAGAGTATGGTACTATGATGAAAATAATAAATTGCAAATGAGCATGATCTTTGCCGGATTAACGGATGGAAAAAATACAGAAATTATTAGAGGAAGAAATTTAAAAGAAGGAATGAAAGTTATTTCAGGCGTAATCGAAAATAATGCTGCATCAACGACTACTACAAATAATCCTTTTAATCCTCAACAAGGCAGCAATCAGATGAGAAGAGGATTTTAATAAGGGAGCTAATACTTTGGAAAATATTTTAATAAAAACAGTTGATCTAACTAAAACATATAATGTTGGCGAAATTGATGTGCACGCACTGAAATCAGTGAACATTACAATTAATAAAGGTGAGTTTGTAGCTATTATGGGCGCTTCAGGTTCCGGTAAATCTACATTGATGAATTTAATAGGATGTCTTGATATGCCGACTTCTGGCGAATATTTCCTCGATGGAATTAACACAAGTAAACTTGCACAGAATGAATACGCCAATATTCGAAACCAGAAAATCGGTTTTGTGTTTCAAGGATTTAATTTACTTCCGCGAACAACTGCTCTGGAAAATGTTGAACTTCCTTTGATGTATGACCGGCTTGAGAAAGTAAAAGATCATCAGAAACAAGCAACTGAAGCTCTCAAGAAAGTAGGACTTGCAGACAGAATGCATCATATACCAAGTCAGTTATCAGGTGGTCAACAGCAAAGAGTTGCACTTGCAAGAGCTTTAGTAAATGAACCATCATTGATTTTAGCAGATGAACCCACCGGTAATTTAGATAGCGTAACATCAGTGGAAGTATTTCATCTCTTTCAAAAATTAAATGATGAGGGAATCACAATTGTAATGGTTACTCATGAAAGAGATTTTGCAGCTTTTGCAAAAAGAATTTTAGAAATGCGTGATGGAAGAGTGATAAGAGATGCAAAAATTAAAGACCGGCTTA
The DNA here is from genome assembly GCA_007280825.1 of Ignavibacteriales bacterium. Taxonomy (GTDB): domain Bacteria; phylum Bacteroidota; class Ignavibacteria; order Ignavibacteriales; family Melioribacteraceae; genus Fen-1258. The sequence continues at coordinate 8,435 of QYQI01000118.1, forward strand.
ACGCTGAAGAAGAATTAAAAAAAGCAATCGCTGAAGCCGAAATAGCAGAATAAAGGAATTATAAAATGAAAGCAAAAATCATATTAAAAGTCGCGACAAGAAGTATCATGAAATCGCGGATGAGAAGTTTATTAACAGCACTGGGAATTATCATAGGTGTTGCTGCTGTTGTAGTAATGGTTGCTATTGGAGATGGTGCACAGCAAAAAGTTGAAGAGCAAATCGCAATGCTTGGTTCTAATTTAATAATTATTACACCCGGTGCTTCAAACAGTGGTGGTGTTAATAGAGGTTCAGGAACTTTCAATAGATTTACTTGGGAGGACGTTGATAAAATAAAAAACGAAGCAACCTTAATTAAAGGTGTTACACATATTGTTCAATCAGGCGGACAAGTAATTGGCGGAGTTGGAAATTGGTTTACAAGAATTCAAGGTGTCTCTCCTGATTATCTCGAAATTCGTTCATGGCCATTGGCTAGTGGTGAGTTCTTTACTGAAAGAGATGTAATGGCAAGGTCAAAAGTTTGCATTCTTGGTTCAGATGTTGTAAAGAATTTATTCCCTAATGACGATCCGGTAGGACAACAAATTAGAATCCGGAGTGTTCCGTTTAGAGTTATCGGCGTTCTTAAATCAAAAGGTCAAAGTTCAGTTGGAACAAGCAACGATGATATTATTTTAGCTCCTTCAAGGACTGTTGGAGACCGCCTTTCCGGTGATCATATGCGCATTGGTTCTATACAGGTCAGTGCAATTTCTAATGACAGGATACCGGCCGTTATGGCTGAATTAAAAAGTATCCTGAGAGAATCGCATAAACTGACTCAGGGTGAAGATGATGATTTTACAATTCAGGATCAATCGGATTTATCTGCAACTGCAACTGCAACATCGCGTATCCTAACAATTCTTTTAGCATCGGTAGCAGGCGTCTCTCTTGTTGTTGGCGGAATTGGAATTATGAATATCATGCTTGTCTCCGTTACCGAAAGAACAAGAGAAATCGGTATCAGACTATCTGTAGGCGCTAGAGCTTCTGATATATTAGTTCAATTTTTAACTGAAGCAATAGTATTAAGTTTATCCGGAGGAGTAATTGGCGTCTTGCTCTCATTTTTAATTGCGTATATATTAAATAATTATACAAGTCAATCAGCATATATTAAACCGCAAATAATAATGATAGCATTCGGATTTGCAGGAGCAATAGGAATATTTTTCGGATTTTATCCTGCAAGAAAAGCATCGGCATTAAATCCTATTGATGCTTTAAGGTATGAATGATTTTTCTTAACAAAAATAAATTAGTGATCAGAAATTTGATCAATACAAGTTCACAAAAAATTGAGATG